>JBEGOB010000148.1:0-31464 GCA_041182265.1 Verrucomicrobiota bacterium
TGAGCATGTCGAATTTCTCGGCCTGCCGCTCATCCAGTGGCTCCTCCTGCGCACGCACCCGGTCGATCCGGCTTTGCAGGCGCAGACGGTGTTTCTCAAATGGATTCTCCGTCGCCTGCGCCACGATCATTGCTTCGTAGGCATATCGCAAGGGCATGATCGAAGCCGGCACGGGCACACCGCCCCGCTCACGGACCTCAGACGCATTCTGAAACAAACCATGATTCATTTCCCGATAGGGCACCAAGGCCCCAGCCAACAGCATCTGCGGCACCAACAACAGCGGCACCGCCGTCAAGGCCGCACGCTCGGTTTTCACAATCGATGACACGACCAATGCCATGCCCGTTCCCGTCCAAGCCGTGATGGTCATCCACAACCAAAGATTCGGCAAAACTCCGGAAATCTCCAAAAAGTGATTGCCCACCACCAAATAGACCAAGCACTGGACAGCTGCCACCAATCCCAGCGCCACAAATTTTGCCAAAACGTAAGACGCAGCTCCAGGTTGACAATTTCGCTCTCGCCGCAGCATCGGCCGATCCCGCAATACCTCGGTCGCCGAGTTGGTCAGCCCTAAAAACATCGCCACCGTGGCACTCAAAAACAAATACGCGGGAATGTGCAAAGCGGTCGCAAATTCATACGACCCTTCCGGCGACGATCGCAGCGTGATCGCGATCAAGGCAGCCAGCAAAGGTGCCTCCAAGCAGGTGCTGTAAATCGTCCCGCGATTTCTCAACTTCGAGAGCAAGGAGCGTAAAAAATGCGTCGCAAAAACCGCCAAGACAGATCGCAGTCGCCGCGAGGGCTTCGGCGGCACCGGCAAGCGATCGCCCGGCCCAAGCTCGCCCGGCTTGGAAACCGGTCCCCCGCCCAACTGCAAGGCCTGCATCAAATCCACACTCTCAAACCGCTCCTGCCAAAACGAAGGCGGAAAACGTCGCGCCGCCCCGGTATTCGACCCGCCACCAATGGAACTCAGTGGCGTCTCTAACACATCAAACACAAAGTCAGCTCCCAGCGGCGACTGGCTGTTGACCGCTGGATGCGCGATCGCCAACTCATCACAGGCATCCCTAAAATATCCGACCATCTCTGCGGGCGTGCCGAAATACGCCAAGCGCCCGCCGCTATCCAACAGCAAAACCTTATCAAACAACCGCAACACCGGCGCCCCCGGCCGATGCAACGAGGCAATGACGATTTTCTCACGCGCCAACGACCGCAGCGTCTCCGCGACATGCTCTGAATCCTTCGACGAAAGCCCGGAAATCGGCTCGTCAAAAAGAAAGACTTCTGCCCGACTCCCCAAATCCATCCCCAGATTCAAACGACTCCGCTCGCCCCCGGAAATCGTCTTTTCCCCCGCCGCTCCCACCCGCCGCCGTGCAATCGACTGCAAGCCCAGCTCCGCCAACATGCTGTCCACACGCCGCTCATGCTCGGCCAAGGAAAGCGCTGGCCGCCGAATCGTCACTGCATGCCGCAAGTGCTCACGCACCGTGAGTTGTGGATTCAAGGCCTCTTCCTGCGGCATGTGCGCGATGAACGGCACCAACTGCTCGCGCCGCTCATACAGCGGAATTCCATTCAATTTCACCTTACCCCGCGTCGGCTCACGCTGGCCGGACAAAACTGCAAGCAAGGTGCTTTTCCCACTCCCACTCGGGCCAATGATGCACAGCATCTCGCCACGCTTCACCTCAAAATTGATGTGATCCAAGGCACGCGCATCCGGCCCAAAGTCGTGAATGAGATCTTCCACGGCGAGCGACTCGATCAATGTCCGCTCTTCATCCAAAAATCCCTCACTGAAACGGCAGCGCACCGCCTGACTGCCCGACAAACGAATCAACGAGCCATCTCGCAAAGGCGCGGTATTCCGGACCGGCACGCCATCCACCAAGATCGAGCCATGACTGTCCATCACAATCAACTCACCCTCAGCTCGTTGCGCATCAAACCGAATGAATAGAACGGCACGCGGTGACAGCTTTGAGCCCAGCAACAAATCTCCCGGCGACAGCGCAGACGCATCGTTCGAGACTAAATACTCCTGCCGATCCCCCGCCAAGCGGAAGCGCCGCCCGGATTGAGTCGCCTTTCGACGCAGATCATTGATTGAAAGGCTGAGCCCCTCCACATTGCTCAAGCGCTCGTGATTCCGACAAAAAACGACGTCCCCCTTGCGCAGGGGGCCACGGCTTCCCGCATGCAAATCCGTATCACGCAGCGCCTCGACACGCGCCTCCAGACCGAAGCTGACCCGCACCTCACTCTGCCGCCCTCGTGCACGCTCCGCCTTGAACCCCGCCCCGCCCGGCTCCAGGTAAATCGCAGGCGTATTTCCCGTCCGCTTCACATCGAGGAAAAACATCAGATCTTCATAACTCAGCGACCACCCCGGAACCACCAGCGGTTGCCGCTCACGCATCCGCAAAAAAGATCCGGTATTCAGAGAACGCCCACGAATCCACAAAGGCGCCAAACCGGTATTCCTCACCAAAATCAAATCATCCGCACGATACACCCGGAACTCCTGCTCCACTGCCGCCGGCGGCAACAAAACATCCGCACCATCCCGCCCGAAAACCAAGCGCTCAAATGGCAATTCCTCTTCCTCCGTCTCCCCGCCGTCCCCTCGCATCTCACGCAAAATCGCCACCCCATACTCAGGCCGACCCAAGCGCCTCATGAAAATTTCAAAACTCGTCCGGTTCCGCTCTGAGCGCCCCGCTGCATCCACCAAAGTGAACAATTGCAAACCCAAGGCCAATTTCCCGGCGTCGTCGTAGCTGTCTTTCAACTCAACAGCCAAGCCCTGCAAGGGCCGCGGATTCCTCACCGCACGCTGCAAACGCCGCCCCAACCAACCATGATCCACCTCTGGAAACGCACTTCGCAGCATGTCCAAAATCAAATCCGCCTCCAAGGCACTCAATTCGTCATCCAAGGTCGCAAACGCCGCAAACGCATCCACCAAGACTCCCACCTGCGCATCCGCGCCCGGCCTCAAAGCACGGATTCTCCCAACGCCCGGAATGACTTGCAGCCAACGCTGAACCCGCATCCGCCGCGACATTTCAAACGGTCCTTTTGAACTCACAGGGGTTTCCACAACGAAATTCTAGGCAGATCTCGTAGCAACCCGCAAGAACGGTGCAAAAAAGGGGTTTGCTTTTCACCCCCTTACAGTATTCTCCCTTACTCCCGCACGGCACCCAGCCAACTGCACATCCATTCCGCAGACTCTCAGCCACCGGGATTTTAACGTTTATCATGTCCGACTCACCGAACTCCACCCCGCCGTCCAACAGCCCGAATCGCAACCCGGGTGATGCCAATGGCTTTAACTGGCGCCTCGTCGTTCTCCTCAGCGTCGCGGGTCTCATCCTTGGCGCTGCTTTCTTCAATCCCATCTCGAACAAGTCCTCCCGGTCCATGACCTACGCGGACTTCCGTCAAGCCTGGGACCAAGGTCGCGTCATCGTGGATGATCCGAAACTCCCTCTCAAGGTGATCACCACCGACACTTCGTTCGACGCAACCATCACCGGATGGCTCGCCCCAGAACTCGAGGAAATTAAATCAGACACTCCCCGCCGTGACTTCCGTGTCCTTGTAAACTTCGCCCTCCAACGCGAGGAAATCAATGAACTCCTCGGCAGCAACATCCGCTTCCAACAAGTGGACAACGCCGCCGAACGCCCCATCGAGGGCGATGTGGAAACTCTGTCACTCGCTGAGCTCCGCAAGGCACTCGCCATCAAGGCTGTGGACATCAACGAGGTGGGCAATCCCCTCCGCGTCCTCACCACCCCCGGCTCGGATGACGCTCTCATCGTCGGCACACGCATGATCGTCACGACCTTAGAACCGAAGCGCGACGCCGAAGGAAAAGTTCCTGCCGCTGTGCAATTCACGGTCCCCGTCTCGACTGCCATTCAAAGCGAAGACCTCAATAAATTGGTCAAGGACAAGGCGATCTACGCACGCAACAAGGACTATCTCAGCAGCGCGCTTTTCACGTTCCTCCCGTTCCTCCTCATCATCGGAATCCTGTTTTTCCTCTTCCGCCAACAAATGAAATCCGCTGGCCGCGGTGCCATGTCTTTCGGAAAAAGCAAGGCACGCCTCCTCACCATGGACCGCAATAAGGTGACCTTCAAAGACGTCGCCGGCATCCAAGAGGCCAAGGAAGAACTGTTCGAAATCGTCGATTTCCTCCGCGACCCGAAAAAGTTCCAAAAACTTGGCGGCTCCATCCCCAAGGGCGTCCTCATGGTCGGTTCTCCCGGAACCGGTAAAACCCTCCTCGCCCGCGCCATCGCTGGTGAGGCAGATGTCCCATTCTTCTCGATCTCCGGCTCGGACTTTGTCGAAATGTTTGTCGGCGTCGGCGCTTCCCGCGTCCGCGACATGTTCGAACAAGGCCGCAAACACGCTCCTTGCCTCATTTTCATCGACGAGATCGACGCCGTCGGACGCCACCGCGGCCACGGCATGGGCGGCGGACATGACGAACGCGAGCAAACGCTCAATCAATTGCTCGTGGAAATGGACGGCTTCGACACTCAAGAAGGGGTCATCATCATCGCCGCAACCAACCGCCCCGACGTCCTCGACCCTGCACTCCTCCGTCCAGGACGCTTCGACCGCCAAGTCACCATCTCGCTTCCCGACGTCAATGGCCGCGAAGAAATCCTTCGCGTCCACGTCAAGAAAATCAAACTCGCTGCCGGGGTCGATCTTTCGAAAATCGCCAAGGGAACCCCAGGCTTCTCTGGCGCGGAACTTGCCAACCTGATCAACGAATCCGCCCTCCTCGCCGCACGCCGCGGACTCTCCGCCGTCACGCTCGACGAAATGGAAGAAGCGCGCGACAAGGTCCGCTGGGGCCGCGAGCGCCGCAGTCTCGCCATGTCAGACAAGGAAAAAACCGGCACCGCCTGGCACGAGGCTGGCCACGCCTTCCTCAACATGGTCCTCCCTGACACCAGCCCGCTCCACAAGGTGACCATCATCCCGCGCGGACCTTACCTCGGCGCAACGATGTATCTCCCTGACGGCGATAAATACTCGACGCAGAAAAAGGAAGCCCTCGCCAACCTCATCGTCACCATGGGCGGCCGCATCGCGGAAGGCTTCCACAGCGACGACGTCTCAAACGGCGCTTCCGGAGATATCCGCCAAGCCACCGCACTCGCACGCCACATGGTGTGCGAATGGGGCATGAGCGACAAACTCGGCATGGTCGAATACGGCGAGGGCGATGGCCCCGTCTTCCTCGGCCGCGGCGATATGGGTGGCCGACGCACCAACTACAGCGAAAGCACCGCCAAAATCATCGACGAAGAAATTAAAAAATTCATCGATAACGCCTACGAAATCGCAACACGCATTCTCACCGAAAACCGCGATAAGGTGGAACTGATCGCTAAGGCTCTCCTTGAGTTTGAAACTCTCGATGCCGTCCACCTCCGCGACATCATCGACCACGGCGAAATGCGCAATCCTCCTTCCGCCCCGAAGCCACCTCCGATCCCTGACGAGCTTCAGAAGAAGCCGACTCCCAAGGCAGCGGAGGAGGACCGCCCGGAAGGTCCAGGTGCCATCCCCGGTGCCGTCGGCGCTCCCGCGTAATCTGGAGCGACCACCGAACAAATCTGAAAATCACCGCCCGGCAAATCGCTGGGCGGTGTTTTTTTATGCCTCCACTCTTCGGAAAATCACAGAAATCATGCGCGTTTTCCTGAAAGCCGCAGCGCTGTTCCCACTTACTCAGAATTGAACATGAACGCTTCAGAAACAAGCCTTGCCCTCACATTACTTGGGGCACTCCTCACCGCACCACTCACACAAGCCGCTCCCGCTCTTCCAGGTTCACAGCTCCCCGGCGGTGCCGACTCATGGAAACTCACTTGGAGCGACGAGTTTGACTACCCAGACGCACAATTGGAGGAAAATTGGATTTCTCAAAACTCTGGCAGCACCCACATCCTGAGCAGTCGTTGGCGTGAAAATGCCATGGTCTCCAACGGCACCCTCAAGCTACTCAACAAAAAACAAAAACGCGGTGGCAACGATTGGACCTCTGGCAACGTCTGGACCAAACAACATTTCCAATACGGCTACTTCGAATGCCGCTACCGCTACGCCGCCGCGGAAGGAACGAATAATTCGTTCTGGATCATGACGAACACGCCACAACCCGCTGGCAAGAAAGCCTTTGAAATTGATATCAACGAGGGTCACTACCCGAACGAAATCAACACCAACATCCACAACCATTCCGATGTCATCGTCGTGAACGGCCGGAAAACACACCCCAGTTCTTCCAAAAGCTTTGCCTTCGGCATCCGCCCAGATGTCACAATTCAACTGGAAATCCCCATCACAACCCGCCGGATTCGCCTCACCTCCAACCATCAATCACACTTTCACCTCGGCGAGTTTCGCATCTTCAATGTGAACCCCACTGGCTACCCGGAACCTCTCTCAAAATCCGCCGAGTCTGATAAACCCGGACTCGTCAATTTCGCAAAAGACTCGAAAATCAAAACCAGCGGCTTCTACAAAAATGGCGCTGATACCTCGCAGAATCTTATCGATGGCGACCTGTCGAAACGCTGGATCACTCAGTCGGATGGAACGAAATCCGTCGAATTCACCTTCCCTGAAAAACGCCGCATCGGATGCGTTCAGTTCGTCAGCGGTTGGCAGGAAAATGGCCGCTGGAAGGCAATGATGGACAATTATCGCGTGGAATACCACAACGGCCAAAAGTGGGTCGAGATGGCCAAGTTCGACATCCTCGACGGCGATCACAACTTCGCCCGCGACTTTCACACGTATGGCTTGAAATGGTCTCCGCAAGAACTCGTCTTCTACTTCAACGGCAAAGAAATCCGCCGCGAAAAAAATCAGTTCTGTCACCAAGCCGCTCCCGTTTGGCTCAGCCTCGCCATCATTGGCTGGGGCGGAAAAATAACCGACGCAATCGACGGTACTTTCATGGAGATTGACTACGTCCGCATCTACCAGCCAAAGCCCTAAGCAAGGCCTGCTACTTTGCGACATCAAGCACCCACGCAACCCGCAATAGAACCGAGACCCGTTTGATGAATGAAGGAAAGCTCACGTCACGGATCTAAAGCGACTCGATAGAACATCACGCCACTTGTCTTGCCAATCGTGTGACTTGTGAACTTGGCCGGATCGGCGGCTCCGGAAACAAATGCAAGATTTTGCCACGCCCCGGCAAGGGATTGACTCGACTGTATCGTATAGCTCCGTCCGGGAACACTCGGCCAAGTTAGACTGAACTCACTCGCAGACCTCTGCGCAATCGTCGCCGCAAAACGCGAAGTTCCGCTGCTTGGATTGGTTCCAACCAGCAATTCAAATGCATTGCTCTGCCCATCTCCATCCACATCATCATTCGCCATCGAATTCAAATTGCCAAAAAACTGCATCTCCCAGGTATCCGGCAGAAGATCCTCATCGGAGTCATTCACAACAAGAGCCACCTGCCCAGCGACACTTGTCGATAGATGCATCGCTCCACCACCCGAGGGAGGCACGAGTGTAAAATCATCCATTTTCAAGGTCCCTCCATGGGTGAAAATCGTGAATCTACCAAACTTGGCATCACTGGCTAACACAGGCTCCAAGGCCCCGGATAAATCAAGATCATCCCGCACGGAAATTTGATCGGACCCGCCACCCACTCTCAGCCTTATGACAGACGATGGATTGAAAAACGCGCTTCCATTCACGCGCAAGACTCCTGCGCCACCCGTCTCAGCACCACGCCCTGAGGTCAGCCCCGTGCAGCTCAAATCTGCTTCAACCGTCCCTTGACCACTCAAAAATCCATCCACCGTCACAACCTCTGCGCCGATGCTGCCGTCAACAAGTGATAGAGTCGCGCCAGCGGCAACCTCATAGTTCCCACTCAGGAACGTCCTCCCGGAAACCGTAAGTTTTCCAGACTCCACCATCACCGAACCACTGAAGGATGAAATCCCTGACAAACTTAGATTCCCCGTCCCCACCTTCACGAGATCCAAGCCGCTCAAGTCGCCATTGCTCGTGATACTACCCGCAAAGTTTGTTGAAGTATTCAGTGCACCAATCCGGTAGATGCTGGTGGTGCTACCGCTGCCACTTTGCCGCCCACCAAGATTGGTATTTGGACCACCCGCCAGCCCTCCGAGCTCGAATGTTCCGTTGCCATTCCGATTCACCAACTTGCCGGATGCATTTCCCAGATCAAACAGGGCATACGCACTTCCTCGGTTCACATCCGCTGTGTCTGACGTGTTCGAATTCAAACGCAGCATCCCCGAGGAACTCCCAAATAGCAAACTGCCGGAAAATCCGTCCATCCTGCCATTGATGCTTAAAATCCCACTCAAACCACTCAAACTCACTGCCGCGTTCCCAACACTGGAGAATCGTTCCGAAGTGGAATTCACAATCGTCGAATTCCCACTATACAATGACGAAATCGCACTTGAGCCGGTGAAAACAATCGAGTTCGATAGATAGGTCCCTGCATTTGGCAAACGCAATGTCCCGCCATTCATCGCAATCGGACCCGACCCCAAAAGACCGGTCGCATTCGCCAAAGCCAAGGTTCCCGAATTAACGGTCGTGCCCCCGGTGAAGGTATTTGCCGTGGTATTTCCCACACTGAACACACCCGCACCCTCCTTAATCAAACGGCCGGCACCCGCAATGAATCCATCACCCACTAGGCTAAAACTTTGCGTCACGTTCGTGGCGCTGACTCTAGCGGGCTCAAGACTTCCTGAAAGTGTAACACCGCCAGTAACAGCCCCATCGGAGAATGTCACCAAGTCGAGATTTCTAAATCCATTCGGACTGGCACCGCTCCAATTGTTCAGGGTCGTATTCAAATCCCAAACCCCTCCATTGGCACCCGTCCAAGTCAAATTTCCAACATTGCCTGAAACCACAAGATTCACATAGCCGGGAGTCGATCCAGATGAGGGACGAACCAAGGAAAATGACTGACGGAACGTTCCCGCCGGTGCAGGCAGCAGCGGATTCATCACCATCCCGGAAACAACTCCCTGAGTCGCGCCACCGCCAATCAGTTGATAGGTGCCCGCACCGAGAACACCGTCACGGAAATTCAGCTGAAAATTGATCGTTCCACTGAGAGTCGTCACCTTCCCCGCTGCCACCGTAATCTTATCATTCACCCCGGTCGGGCTTGATGATAGATCATAAATCAAGGTTCCTCCCGCAACGGTCAATCCCCCATTCGCAGGCAAGTTCTGGTAAATACTCTCCACATTTCCTGGGTTGATTTTGCCACCGCCATTGACGGAAATCAATCCACCGAAGCTACCTTGACCGATCAAGCTGGCCCCCGAAGCCACCGTGACCGGCGACGCACCTAGACTCCCTGAGACCTCCAGTGTTCCTGCGGAAACTGCCGTTGCCCCCGTATAAGTATTGGCGCCGCTGAGTGTCAATTTTCCGACTCCGGACTTGGTCACAGCTGTAGCAGCCGCGCTTCCGTCACGGATCACCCCCGCGAAGACACTGTCCAAACCCAAGCCACCGATGTTGAGTGTCGTCTGTCCCGCTCCCGCGTTGTAGGCACCCGCGAAAATTGAATTCGATTCACCGCTCAACGAACCGATGGCGTGGGTGTTTCCTGAAGAATTGTTCGTGGTATAAACTGTGATTCCGCTCAAATGCACGCGAGCCGAGTTAAACCCATTGAATGCACCTCCATTCGTCCGAAAAGCAATTCGGCCGCTGCCACCGCCTGAGAGATTGACGAAACCCGTGCACCCAGCGGACGCACCATCCAAGTACACGCGCCCTTCGGTTCCCAAGGTCGATGGTGAGAAAATATTGAAAGTTCCACCGCCGGAGAGTGACCCATTGAGGTTCACACGCGGAGAAAGAGTCAAATTCCCAACGGCACCCGCATTCACAATAATGTTAGGACTCAGGGTGAGCGTATCATTACTCCCATAATTGGAGCGCAAAGTACTGCCTCCGGTGAAGCGGATGGGACCACCCGCAAGGCTGCCGCCTGTTGAAAGATTCGTCGTGCCTCCGCTAAGGTTAGATCCCGCACTAAAACTCGCGGTCCGACTCAAGGTGAATGCCGTATCCCCCTCTTTGGTGAAAGACCCCGTCGATGTGATGGATCCAGTTCCCGCAAAGCTGTAGTTCTTGGTGCCGCTCACAAGCACCGAACCAGGAACCAAGGTTCCAGTTAGAGCGACTGCCGGAGAGTTCAGCCCACGATCATCAAAAACCGTTGTGTCACCATCACTAAATGCAATCGCCTCCCCTGAGGATTTCCGCCAATTGATCGCAGTTGCATCCCAAGCATTCGAGGCCGTCCCACCCTGCCAATGAAGATCTCGGGGCACGCTTGAATTTGATACAAGCACGGCAAATTGACGCGTCCAAGATGACCCGTCCGCATCGAGCACCGTGAAACTGAATCCTGCACGCCCCGACGTGTTGACAGTCGGCGAGAAGCGTATGATCGGCCCGCCGCTCGCAAGCGTCGTGCCATTCGCAGCGAACTGGGTGATTGTTCCACCACTTAAGTTAGATACGGTAAAGATCGGAGACTTTGAAAAACCTGCGGTGAACTTCCGCAAATCCACGGTCAGGGATGATGGCGTATCGGCAAGACTCTTTGCCACGGTCGCATGTGGCACCGAAAGGAAATGCAGATACTCTTCAAGATGGGTGTAGCCTGCCTGCGTGTTCGCTGGAAAGAAGGTAGCGGCAGTGATCACAGACCCGTTATTCGCAAAAACCGTATTGTGACTTGCGAGTGCCGCATTGAAGCCGAGGGCCTGCTCCCAAATGTCTGGCATGCCGTCCTGATCACTATCGATCGGTGCTGAAATTGAATTCAGCGTTCCGAAACCGGCGTTGGAAACATTAAAAGGAGCCGCAGCCAAAGCCGATTCCGAGGATATCCGACTGGTCGCCTGAGTGGTGACATTGTTGAAAAGAATCGTGTCCACCTCATCACGGATCGCTCCGGAATAATTGGCGTCCAAGCGGACCGCTCCCGAGTTGGAGACGACCTTCTTGTAGGCAGTTAGAGCATCGGCGATTTGAACCATCACCGCTCCCGACGAACCGGGAAATGGCACGCTTGGTTTGAGATAGCGATTCGCCCCCGCTACGGCACCCTCTGCCGGATTGTATTCACTCCCGCCCACAATACCATAGCCCTTGTTCGTCCCGTTGAGCTGGCCGTTTCCATCTGAGTCGTGCAGACAATTGTCGAGATAGAGGCTAAAATTCGGATACCCGTTTCGGTCAATCGTCCCCTTCTCCAAGGCAGTGTTGTCAGTCCGACCTGGGGGTGATAGAAAATAACAACTCCGGACATTTGCCTTCCATGCAGCAGGAGTTTCCGAGTCACCCATGATAAAACCGATCCCCCAGTCATAGGTCACATTGTTGATCCACTCCAAGAGCCCATAGGGACGAGCCTTCGGATTCCGAGTGTGGTGGTGCGCCCATAATGAGTTGATGCAGCTTCCCCGGTTCAAATCCCAGAGACCACCGGCATTGTGCGTTTCCAAGCCCCATGCCGTGACTGAGTTCTGCATGGTGAAATTGTCCAACGCACTGCTGAAAAATGAGATATTCTCATCCGTGCTGAACTGCATGGTCACATGATCGATGATTGAATTCGTCGCTGCGCTATCGACATTGAGACAGTCACCTCCACTGCCGCTTTTGCCATGACGTATCCGCAGATTCCTTAAGATCGTGTTGTTGCCGGTGACACGCAGCGTCCCGTTGCGCAAACCGATTCCATCCCCAGGCGCAGTTTGGCCCGCGATTGTAATTTTATTTTGTACAAGCCGCAAACTTCCGCCACTGATGGATATATATCCACTCACGGCAAATACAATCGTCCGCCCGGATGCCGGCGCGTTATCCACGCCGTAACGCAGAGACCCCACACCCGAAGCATTGAGATTGGTGACATAATAGACATCCCCTCCACGACCGCCCGTCGCATACGCACCGAAGCCTTGCGCACCAGGAAATGCAGGAATCTGCGCGGCAGCGGGAAGCACTGCCGCAAGCAGGAAAATTAAGGTTTGCTTCATCATGGGTCAGTGCGAAATGGTGCTGCGGGTAGATTCTCAGAGTTGTATAAATTCGCGCTCGCCGGGTTATCACCCCACGCGTAGCGCACATGGACGGGCTTGGAAATTCGCGGGTTGGATACCACAACGCAGTCACCCTCGAGCACAGCGTCTGCCCACACAAATTTGAGATCTTGCCCAGCAATGGCAAAGTGCTTCAAACTTCCATTTCTCGCAACAAGGCCCTGAGCCACCGCGTCAAAATGAAGTCGGATACGATTTCCTTCAGGCGATGCAGTTCGGAACACCGGTCCCGTCGCCACTCCCGATTTTTGATAGGTCTTGACCCATGCAAGCCGCGCCAAACGCTTTCCGACATCCAACTTGTTGCGCGGATGGATATCCTTCTCATCACCAATGTCGATGGTGACCGCCATTCCCGTATTTGAGAGCCTCAGTGACTTTGCCTGTGCCTCGCGCATCTCGGCAAGCTGACCACCGGATGGCTCGTCAGAGGCTTTTTTGTAAGCAGAAAGTTGGACGAAGTAGAATGGCAATTCCGGCTGATTCCATAGCTCACGCCAATCCTCAATCAATGCGTTTTGCAGATCTGCGTAGAGATGTCGTGTGTTCAAATTGGACTCGCCCTGATACCAAATCGCCCCCCGGATCGCATACGGGGCAATCGGGGCAATCATGCCATTGTGTAGAACAAAGGGATTGTGTTGATCTTGGACTGGATCCGGATTTCTCGGTGCACGCCCGCTTTTGAAATTGGCGACCGCTTTTCCATAGTCCAAAAACAACTTTGGATTGTCACGGAACGTGAGACGCTTTTTCCCGAATTCTTGTAGCAGGCCTTTGAATTGTGGATGCGCTTCCAAGCATTCCTGCCGCATCCACGCTTCTATCGTGCTGGCCCCAAAAGCACAGGTGATCAAGCCAACCGGAACATCAAGGGCATCGTGCAGCGCCAGCCCGAAGTGATAGGCCACTGCGGAGAAATCACCCGCACTTGATGGCGTACAAACCGCCCACTGACCGATCACGTCGCGTTGGGGAAACTCATGCATCGTCCACTCGGCGGTGAACATACGGAGTTGAGGTTCATTTGCCTTTGCCACAAGTTCCTGCCAATTCGCAACTCCTGAGAACGCTCGCTTTTGCGTCTTGGCCAATGTGAAATCCATATTCGATTGACCAGCTGCTAACCACACTTCACCGACGAGAATATCCTGATAGATAAGACGCGAGTTGCCACATGATACTTCGAGAGTCAGTGGACCTCCAGCTTGTATCTCGGGCAACTCCATCTGCCAAGTGCCATCATCCGCCGTGATGGTACGTGCGCTGTGCGTCCCAAGCTTCACGCGCACTTCCTCACCTGGGAGTCCCCGCCCGCGCAATGGAATCTTCATATCACGCTGCAACACCATGTGATCCGCATAGATCGATGGGAGCCACAACTCTTCATTGAACATCGCTTGCCCTAACGAACAACCCTGCAAGCCACGAATGCTTGCGGCTAAGGTTTTCGCATGAAACTCGGCACCCATGCGCGAGGTATGGGTATGGTCGGAGCCGGCAAACATGGCTGCGGTCTTCTCAACACCAAGCGCTTCGTAACTTGTGGCGAGAATGCTGTTAAAGTCGATGAAACGAGCCGCTTCCTGATCCGCCGCTTGCTTCGCCCAGAGAGCGTAACTCGTATCTGCGCGCCCCACCTTTCCATTTTCCCAGATATTTCGCGGAATCAGAGAAATCACAATCGGCGTGGCCCCACGGGACTTTGTGTCTCGGATGTATTTTCTCAAATACCAACCATAGCTCCTAACTGACTCTGGCAATTGATCGGTCTTACGAATGATTTCCTCCACCTCGTCGCCGTTGCCCTTGATGGATGCGCGGCACCGATCATCGTTGAGCGGCCCTCCATCATTGTGGCCGAACTGCATCAGCACGAAGTCCCCGGGCTTCAAATGCGCCATCACCGCATCCCAGCGACCTTCAGTTAGAAAAGTGCGACTGCTGCGCCCACCGATCGCCCGGTTGTGAACTTGAATCTTCGCTGGGTCAAAATAGTCAGCCAAAGGATCGCCCCAACCGACCTGACCGGCGGTGCTGTTGCGGACCGTCGAGTCGCCAATGATGAAGAGCGATGGCTTGGCAAAACCAAGTCCAGCGCCAAGACACCAAAGAAACAACACGACGGTATGAAGACATCTCGACATGCAAAACATCCTCACTCACGAGCGGAATTTTGTCGTTCACCCAATCGGGTTAACACGATCGATTCACACGTTTCGAGCGACGTAAAGGCGCGCTGAAATCCTCGGAGAATTTCAGAATTTCCGCAACACCGTGTCCACGCACTGGCGCTCATCCGTGAGCGGATAATCGAGCGTGAAATGAAGCCCGCGCGACTCCTTGCGGCGGACTGCGCATTCGACAATCAGACCGGCGACCGCCACCAGATTCCGGAGTTCAAGAATATCCGCATTCACCCGGTGCCCCCAGTAAAACTCGCGCACTTCCTTCTTCAAATTCTTCAACCTTGCCGTTGCCCGGCGCAGACGATTGTCCGTCCTAACAATCGAAACATAATCCCACATCAAGCGGCGAATTTCATCCCAATTGTGATAGATCACCACCAACTCATCCGGCTCGGCCGTGTCACCATGCTCCCAGTCGGGAATGGGCGGTGGCTCCGGCACCACCTTGCCGGGCGGATAGAGCCTCATCATTTCCTCGAGCGCACGACGCGCGACAACATTGCCCTCTAACAAAGAATTTGAAGCGAGCCGGTTCGCACCATGCAAGCCAGTGCAGCCCACCTCACCCACCGCAAACAAGCCGCGGATCGTCGTTTTTCCATTCACATCCGTGAGCACGCCGCCACACTGATAGTGCGCTGCCGGGACGACGGGAATCGCTTGCTTTTCACAATCGAGACCGAACTTCAACAGCGTTTCATAAATGTAGGGAAAGCGCTCTTTCATAAAGCCCTTTGGCTTATGAGTGACGTCCAGATAGACGCAAGCCGCTCCAGTGCGCTTGATTTCACGGTCGATCGCCCGTGCGACGATGTCGCGAGGTGCAAGTGACCCACGCGGATCAATTTTTTTGGTAAAATCCTCACCCTTGGCGTTGATCAAAATGCCACCCTCACCGCGCACCGCCTCGCTCACAAGAAATGAACGCGCTTCGGGGCCGCTGGCACCGGGATTGTAGAAACAAGTCGGGTGAAACTGGATAAACTCCATGTTGGAAATCGAGGCTCCCGCACGCCAACCGAGCGCCACACCGTCACCTGTCGCGGAGTCGGGATTGGTCGTGTAAAGATAGACTTTCCCGCAGCCCCCCGCCGCCAAAATGACGCGGTCCGAGCGAAACACCTTCACCTCACCACTCTGCGTGTCGAGGACGTAAGCGCCTAAAACCCGGTCGTCCACCACGCCGCCTAGCTTGGCAGTGGTGATGAGATCGATCGCAAAATGGTGTTCAAGCAGCGTGATGTTGGGGCTCTGCCGAGCGCTTTCGATGAGCGCCCGCGCGATTTCCCGCCCCGTCGTATCCCGCGCATGGAGAATCCTGCGATGCGAATGCCCCCCCTCTTTGCCGAGTTCAAAATGCGAGTTGCCAGCATCAAACTGCACCCCGTATGAGACCAAATCATCGATCGCCGCAGCGCCCTCGTCAATGATGGTGCGAACAGCGGATTCCTTGCAGAGTCCCGCGCCAGCGTCCAGAGTGTCAGCGACATGCGAATCTTCGGAGTCCCCGGGATCGCGAAAACCTTCCGGAAGCACCGATGCGATGCCGCCCTGCGCCCACGCCGTGTTCGATTCATAGGCTTCGCCTTTGGTAATCACCGTCACCGAGCCGTGGCGCGCCGCGCGCAGGGCAAAGGAAAGACCGGCAATACCCGCGCCGATCACCAGGAAATCAGTTCTCATGTGCCCTCAGCATGAACGGGGAATGAATCTGGAAAAGGGCAAATTTATCGGAGCACGGCTTGACCGCTTTCATCAGGGCAGCCCACCGTCCAGACATGAGCTTTTTCATCACGGGAACAGACACGGGAGTCGGAAAAACCTACGTCACACGCTTGATTCTTGAGACACTGCGCCGCGAGGGCGTGGATGCCGTGGGCTACAAACCCGTGGCTTGTGGCGACCGGGACGATGCCGCAGTGCTGGCAGAAGCTTCGGGCGGCCTGGATTTGGACGCCGTCAACCCCGTGTTCTTCAACACCCCAGTGGCACCCTACGTCGCAGGAATGCTTGAGAATCGCACCTTGGACCCATCGGAACTCATCCGAGGCTACCACCATTTGGCAGCGCACCACGCGCAGGTCTTGGTCGAGGGTGCAGGCGGCTGGGAAGTCCCACTTGCCGCGAATTACCGGATCTCCGACCTAGCGGCGGACTTGCAACTGCCCGTCATCCTCGTCGCAGGAAATAAATTGGGCGCGCTGAATCACATTTTACTCAGTGTTGCAGCGATCCAAGCCAAGGGCCTGCGCTGCGCCGGGATCATCCTCAATCAACTGGAAGACGAAATGGACACCGCCATGATCACCAACAAAGGCGTCGTCGAGGATCTGACTGGAATTCCCCTGCTGGATCACTTGATCCACGGCCAAGACTTCCTGGATGCTGAGACGTTCCTCAGACTGTGACCTTCCGTCAGAATCAGGTTTTCAAAACCCCGAAAATCTTTGAAACAAAGAAGCTCGTAGAAACAAAGAAGCTCGTAAAAAGTGGCCCGAGACGGATTTGAACCGCCGACACGTGAATTTTCAATCCACTGCTCTACCGACTGAGCTATCGGGCCATTAGCACTGCCACCCTCGCGGGCGGGGGCGGAAGTAAGGCGGGCCAGATGGGTTTTGACAACCGGAAAATTCCTTTAATTCGAGATTTTCTCAAACCCGCCTGAAATCACTTGAGAAACACTTCACGCGCCTTGGCTCCCTCACCCGGCCCCACGATTCCGCGCTGCTCAAGAATATCGACCATCCGCGCCGCACGCGTGTAGCCCAGACGCAGGCGACGCTGCAACAGCGAGGTGCTTGCCTTCTGCTCCTGCCGCACAACCTCGATGCATTTCATGATGAGCTCCTCGTCCGCTTGCGAAACATCATCTTCCTCGTCGTCGTCATGCTCGCTGTTGATCGACGCTTGGATGTCTGTCTCAAACTTCGGCGCTCCCTGATTCGCACAGTGATCAATGATTCGCTCGATTTCGGCATCGGTGACGAAGGCTCCTTGCGCGCGCTCAAGCTTGGCCGACCCGGGAGGTAGATAAAGCATGTCGCCTTTGCCCACGAGCTTGTCCGCGCCTTTGGTGTCTAGAATCACCCGTGAATCCAAGGCGGATGAAACTTGGAAGGCGATCCGGCAAGGAATGTTCGCCTTGATGATCCCCGTCACCACGTCTGCCCGTGGCGTCTGGGTGGCGATGATCAAGTGAATCCCCGCCGCACGCGCCTTTTGCGCAATGCGCGCAATGCACATTTCCACGTCGGCGGGAGCCGTCTGCATCAGGTCTGCAAGCTCGTCAATGAGCACCACGATGTAGGGGAATCGGTCGGGAATTTTATCCTCAAACAGCGCCGCCTGCTCGTCCTCATCGTCCAAGTCCGCCTCCGCGCCAAGCTCGCCGGACTCCAAGGCCAGCGCGATTGACTCGATGGATTCATCATCCACGAACTCCTCGATCTCCGGTTCAGGCTCAAGCACAACCGGCACGGACTCGGCTTTTTCAGGACGCGGCCGGCTGTTGAAACTGTCGAAATTCCGCACACCGATTTTCGCGAAAATGCGATAGCGCTTCTCCATTTCATTCACCACCCACTTGAGAGCCGCGACGGTTTTCTTCGGATCCGTCACAACGGGAACGACCAAGTGCGGCAGGCGGTTGTACATCTGCATTTCCACCACTTTGGGGTCCACCATGATGAAGCGGAGCTCGTCAGGGCCGAATTTAAACAGCATCGAGGCGATGATCGAGTTGATGCAAACCGACTTCCCGGAGCCGGTCGCCCCTGCGACGAGACAGTGAGGCATCGCCGCCAAGTCACCGATCACCGTCTTGCCATACACATCCTTGCCGAGCGCAAGCGGGATCTTCTTCTTCGCCGAGCGGAATTCGGGATCGTGCAGCAGTTCGTGGAGCGGCACCGCGACTTTCTGCGAGTTGGCAATTTCAATGCCCACCGTATCCTTGCCGGGAATGGGTGCGAGAATGTTAATCCGTTCGGCGCACGTGGCGCGGGCGAGGTCCGCCTCAAGCTGCGAGATCCGCGAGACACGCAAGCCGGTGGATGGGTAAATTTCATAGCGCGTGATCGTCGGGCCACGCGTGATATCCCCCGCCGTCACCTCGATGCCGAAGGCCTGCAACGTTTCGATAATCGTCCGCTGTGTGGAAATCAATTCCTCACGATTGGCCTCGGGAGCCTCAGCGGATTCATCAATATCGAGCAAGTCGAAGCCCGGCAGTTCGTAATTTTCAAATCCAGTGACCGATAGAAACTGATGGTCCGCAGGAGCCTTCCGCTCGAAGGGCTTGGTTCCGGGGACGTGAGGCTCGTTGGCCCGGCGCTGAGATGCATCGATGATTTGTGGGACGGGAATCTCGCGCAGCGGGAGAAGCGACTGGGGATCCTCCTCAGCCACCGCCTTGGCGCTGGCGGACTTAGCCGCCTCCCGATCTTTGCGGCGTTGTTCGCGTTGGCGTTCACGCTCGGCGAGCATTTCCGACTCGCGGGCCGCCAATTTCCCGGAGGCACTGCGTTGCGCCCGCCACGCACGGACTTTTTCGGAAAGCACGCGGCAACAAAGTTTTGTGAAGCGAATCGGCTCCTGACCGGTGAGGAGAATCAGCGCAATCAGATAGGCGGAGCTTGAAACGATCAAAGTTCCAGCACGGCCGATGACGTTTTCGAGCACAAAGCCACCGAGTCCATCGCCAATGACACCGCCGGGACTGGGCAGGTGGCAGTAGTCTGACCAACCTTTGAAAAAGTAATCCACCGCATCGAGCCAAGTGGCACCGGCGAGAAGCAGAATCGAAAACCCGATCACCACACGCGGCCAAATTCGGACGTCAAAAGCAAGTTTGATGACGCCAAACCAAATCAAGCCGACGGGCAACAAACCACCCGCCGCGCCGAAAAGTAGGATTTGTAGAAACCCTAAAACACCACCCACCGGGCCAATGAGATTTTCGCTCTTATCCCCGGATTTCCCAGCAAATGCCTCAAGCATTCCCCAACGTGGGAGATCGGCCGGGCTGTATTTCACGAGCGAAAGCAGCAAGAGAAGACCCGCAGAGATCCAAAGAACCCCGGTGATCTCGTTGGACCATCTCGCCGGCTCCGGAAATTCACCCCGTTTGATATTGTCCCTTGTTGCCATCCGATTTACTTGTGGCGCTAGCATCCCCTGACTTGCGGGCAGGGGCAAGATCGTTTTCAAAGCTCGAAAATAAAGGAATCCTGAGCAAATCCCCCTTGGACCGCGCGCCGTCTCAGTCCACGCTCGGGCGTGCGATTGATCACTTTCTCCATCCAAGAACCTCTCCCCCACCAAGTCTTGCCGGCGATGGCCGCCGAGCACGGTGCGGATGAGGCGGCTCGACGCTACCGAGCGATTGTCATCACCACTTTGCGCCAACTCCGCGGACTTTCCGATGCGCGCCTCCGCCTGATCGTCGCGCCGGAGGATGCACATGAAGCCGTCCGATTCTGGATTCTACCGCGCCTCGCGGAAAGCTGGCAGGCGCTGGACACTCAGATTTTCCGCTGCGATGGCTGGGAAATTGAGTTTGGTGGTGGCTCGGATGAATTCCCGATTCATGCCAGCGGAGAAATTTTATGCCCCAATCTTGGCGCACGCTGGGTGCACGCCGCACTTCTTGGAATGGGACGGACGACCCACCAAGTCGTGGGTCCCGCAATCGGCGGCGGCGAGTATTTCCGCGCCCACGCCAAAGAGGTGTCGGACTCAATTGAGAAACGCGTGCTGCCCGAGTTGCCAGTGATCCAGACTGATGCGGATTGGCGGGCCGCTCTGGACAGCGCACTCGGCCCCGCACTCAAGCGCGCTTGGGAAGAAGAAGCGCATTGATCCATCTTTCAAACGGCAAGCCCTCCCCCTCGGACAAAAAATCCAATTCCGGACGAAATCGACAGTTTCCCGGCGAATTGGGATTGTCTGGCAGAGAGCTGTTTTGAAGGATCATCCCGCGCAGTCAGCAAACCCCAGTGCTCAACCCAGCCTCGATTGATCAAAATCTCCCAAGCGCAAAAACGACTTTTCCCATACCACAACAATGACCCAACTATTCGACCTCACTGGACGCGTCTTTCTCATCACCGGTGCCACAGGTGCCCTCGCAGGATCCGCAGCTGACTATCTCGCCGCCCAAGGCGCGCGCATCGTTTACCTCGGACGCAGCCAGGACAAGCTCGACTCCGCACTTGCGAAATGCCGCTCGATCACCCCGAACGCGGAATGCCTCGGCCTCGTCGCCGATGTCCTCGACCGCCCCGCACTCGAGCGCGCCCGCGACATCGTCATGGAAAAATGGGGACGCATCGACGGCCTACTCAACGGAGCGGGTGGAAATATGCCCGGCGCAACGATTCCTCCTGAGAAAAGGATTTCCGATCTCGACTTTGAGTCATTCCAACAGGTTGTGGACCTCAATCTGCATGGCACCGTCCTGCCATCCCTCGTTTTCACCCCCGCCATGATCGAGGGCGGCCGCGGCTCGATCATCAATTACTCATCGGTTTCCGCCTTCAGCGCGGTGACACGGGTGGTCGGCTACTCGGCGGCCAAGGCAGGTGTGGACAATTTCACGCGCTGGCTCGCCGTTGACATGGCACGCCGCACCTCGGGCAAAGTCCGCGTGAATGCGATCATGCCAGGCTTTTTCCTCGGCGAGCAAAACCGCCGCCTGCTCACCAACGAGGACGGCTCACTCAGCGACCGTGGCCAGACGATCATCTCCAACACGCCATTCGGGCGCTTCGGAGATGCGGATGAGTTGTTCGGCGCACTGCACTATCTCCTCGCAGATGCCTCCAAGTTTGTCACGGGAACCATCTTACCCGTGGACGGAGGTTTCGTCGCATTCTCAGGGGTCTAAATAAACCTGAAACAAACCTAGCACCCACTCTGGATTTTACGGAATAAATCCAGAGCTGGGCTGGACCCTCCAATTTCACATTCTGGGCGAAATCATCCTAGAAACCGCGAATGAACGCGAATGGACACGAATAAAACTCTAAAAATGAGACAGTTGCAAAATTTGTGTCATTCATCAACAGGGTGAAGCTGTTGATAGATGGAACTCTTTGAAAATTAGCGTCCATTCGCGTTTATTCGCGGTTTCAACTTCCCATTTAGGATCATCGATGAAAACCGTGAAACATTGAGTTTCAATGGCGAAATTCAAATTCCTGCGCTTGGGGCGACTTTGCGCGTTTCGATCCACCAAAGCCAGCCAAGCACCCCAAAGTAGCCCGTGAACTCAGCCGCTTTGTGCCAGTAGCGGATCGGTGCATCACCGCCGTGGCAACCGCAGGAAATATCGAGCCCCTGCGACCATGCCCAGCCCACGGAAATCGTAAAAACCACCACCAAACCGGCCACGCTAAGAATAGCGCCACGCCGCATGATGCCTAGCACCAGACACAGCCCCGCAACCAACTCGACCCAAGGCACGGTGTAAGCCGCGACGGCGTCCAAAGGCGCGGCGACAAGTCGATAGTTCGCGATATCACGCGTGAACCGATCCAGCCCCGTGCCGAAAATTTTCAATCCCCCGCTGTAGGCAAACCACGTCCCAAGCAGAACCCGCGCGATGAGCGCCGCGACGTCGGACTTGGCGCTCAGGTTCATAGGGATCAGCTCAATGCGGTTGGAGGAAACGGCGCTGCGCCTCCGCCTCCGGGTTGTGTGGCAGCGCCTCGTTGGATGCGCGGGTGTCGGCAAGCAACTCATCGCGGAATTTTCCAATGATTGCCTCCACCGGCCACGACGACGCCTCACCAAACGCGCAAATCGTCCGGCCATCGATTTGATAGGCCACGCTTTCCAAAGTTTCAATGTCGGATGGGCTGGCAGTGCCATCCACGAGCCGGTCGGAAATTTTCTTCATCCACGTGGAACCCTCACGACAAGGCGTGCACTGGCCGCAAGACTCATGGGCGTAGAAGGCGTTGAGATTGTTGAGGACCCACGACATTTTCCGCGTGTCGTCGAGGACGATGACACCGCCAGAGCCAGCCATGGAACCACAGGCGGCAAGAGTGTCGAAATCCATCTGAATGTCCCAGAAATCAAGATCCTTGGTCGAGCCATCCGGGTTCTTCAATTTAAACACCTCGTTGCATTTCAAGATCTTCGAAGACGAGCCACCCGGAATCACCGCCTTAAATTCACGTCCATCCTTAGGACCGCCGCACATGTCGTAGAGCAGTTCACGCATCGTGACTTTGCCCACCTCGACTTCAAAATACCCTGGATTTTTGACATCCCCGGATACGCAGAGGATGCGCGTGCCGGTGTTCCGCGCGACACCCAGCTTGGCGTATTCGTCCCCACCCATGCGGATGATGTGCTTCACGTGGCAGAGAGATTCCACGTTGTTTACGATGGTTGGGCACATGTAGAGACCAAGCGCCGCAGGGAAATACGGGGGCTTGATGCGTGGATACGGCCGCTTGCCTTCGAGCGACTCGATCAGGCCAGTCTCCTCACCACAGATGTAGGCACCCGCACCACGGTGCACGTAAATTTCCACATCAAAGCCAGAACCCAGAACGTTTTTCCCAAGGAAATTCTTCGCCCGTGCCTCCTCAATGGCATGCTCGACGATGAGAGCCGCCTCCGGAAATTCCTCCCGAATGTAGATGTAGGCCGTATGCGCACCCACAGCGAAGGCGGCAATAACCATACCCTCAATGAGTTGATGCGGATCTTGATGAAGAATGTAGCGATCCTTGAAGGTGCCCGGCTCGGATTCGTCACCATTGCAAATGAGATAAACTGGCTTGGTGTTGTTTGGCGGGATGAAAGTCCACTTCATCCCGGTCGGAAATCCCGCACCGCCGCGACCGCGCAGGCCAGACTTCTTCACCTCTTCAGTGATTTCCTTGGGCTGCAGCGTGAACGCTTTTTTCAAATCATCATAACCCCCATCACCCATGTAGCACTCGATCGATGGGTCCCAGCCCTGCCGATCCACATTCTTGAAAATAAGCCGATGTTCGCGGGCGTGTGGCTGCTTGGTGTAGGTGATCATGCGGAAAACTTGCGCGAAAGTATGGTCAGGGAATGCGACCAAGCAAAACCCAATTTTGGCAAAAATTCGATTTTGAAACGCAAAAAAGCTGCCGGGCGGACCCGACAGCTTTTTGAGAGTGCAGTCGTGATGACTTATTGGCCTTCTGGTCCGCCTTGTGGGCCGCCTTCTGGGCCGCCTTGTGGCATCGGGAATGGCATGCCTTGAGGCGCTGCTGGTGCGTCCTCGATCTTGACGAGCTCAAGCTCGAAAATTAGCACGCTGTTCGGCGCGATTTCCGCACTGCGGCGCTCTTCGCCATACGCAAGTTCGCTTGGCAGGAAAAGCTTCCACTTGGCACCCACAGGCATCGTGGTAAGCGCTTCCTTGAAGCCTGGAACGACTTGAAGTGTCATTGGAACTGGCTCACCCGGAGGCGATGCGTCGAATTCTTTGCCGTCGATGAGCGTGCCTTTGTAGTTCACGAGAAACTGCTTTTCAGCCGCTTCTTTGTCGCCCTCTTTAGGAGCGACGTATTTTTCGTCGCCGCCCTTGGCGAGCACTTCGTATTGAAGGCCGCTCTTGGTGGTGGTGACGCCTTCGCGCTTGCCGTTTTCCGCGAGAAACTTCTTACCCGCTTCGAGATTTGCCGCCGCAGTCGCCTTTTCGCGAGTTTGGAGCATTTCACCGAGAGCTTCCATGGCTGCTTGAAGCTTAGCCTCTTCCATCTCAGGCTTGCCGCCCTTGAGAGCTGCCATGAATCCAGCGATGAAGGTGGTGGTGTCGAGATCTTCGGCTCCAACACCGAATTTTCCGAACTGCTGGGCGAATCCACCGCCCGTGCGGAAACCCAGTGCGTATGAAGAATCCGCCTTCATCGTGGCGGGATCAAGCTTCGGCTTGGCTGGCACTTCGACCGGCGGAGTCGTGGCTTCCTGCTTGGCGGGTGCCGCTTCAGCAGCTGGCTGTTGGGCGTGGACTGAGGCGATGAGACCAAGGGCCAGTGCGCCGGGGATGATGTTACGGATCATGGATGTTGTAGGTAGGAGCGGGGAAACTAGACACGCGAACCGAGACTGTCGAGAACGGGTTTTCGTCGAAAATTGAGGCGAATTAGCAGCAACCGGAGTTCGCACAAGCCGGGCTGAGTGCCTGACGTTCATCGACTTCTGGCGCTTGCATGGCCGGGTTCGGCGCGAGAGTTTCCAAACCAAGTTTGGCGAGGAGATCAAGATCCTTGCGCGCCTCGGGGTTTTCCGCAGTGAGCAATTTATCCCCGTAGAAAATCGAATTGGCACCCGCGAAGAAACACAGCGCTTGAGTCTCGTCGGAAAGGCGTGTGCGGCCAGCGGAAAGGCGGACTTTAGCGCCAGGCACCGCGATGCGCGCGCAGGCGATCATTCGCACAAGGTCGAAGGGGTCCACTTGCGCATTGTTTGCAAGCGGCGTGCCGGGCATGGGCATCAGCGAGTTGATCGGCACGCTCTCAGGTTGCGGATTGAAGCTGGAAATGACTTCCAACAGACGCAGGCGATCGGTGATCGTCTCACTGATGCCGAGAATCCCACCGCAGCAGACGGACATGCCGGCATCCTGCACATTGCGGATCGTCCGCAGGCGGTCCTCGTAAGTGTGCGAAGTGACGATGTTTGGGTAGTGCTCCGGTGAGGTGTCCAAATTATGGTTGTAGGCGGTGACGCCCGCTTCTTTGAGCGTGACAGCTTCCGCCGGGCCGAGCTCACCCAGAGTGACGCACACTTCCATGCCGAGCGAGGACACTTCTTTGACGATGTCCACGACTTGATTGAAACGCTCCGTGCCACCGCGGACGCCACGCCACGCGGCCCCCATGCAAAAGCGTGTCGAGCCATTTTCGCGGGCTGCACGTGCGCTTTCCATGACTGTTTCCTTCGAGAGCAATCGCTCGTTTTTCAAATCCGTCTCGTAACGTGCCGACTGCGTGCAATACGCGCAATCTTCTGAACATCCGCCGGTTTTGATCGATAACAGCGTGCAAAGCTGGATTTTCCCATCCGGGAAGCTGGCTTGGTGAACCTCATGGGCACGTTTGATCAAATCAAAAAACGGCAGCGAATGAAGTTCCTGAAGTTCGGCAAGAGTCATGATTTTTTGAAATCGAGTTGGCAGACAACGACGAAGGCGTCCGCTGAAGAGAAGTAAGTCAGATGCGTGAGGTAAAAAGCGAGAAGGGAAAACAGGAAATTTACCGATGGACCCGCCAAGGCTATCTCGCCCAAGAGCCGCGAACCAACGGCATTTTCCCTTGGCCGACAACCGTGTAATCCGTTGGCCCCTTCGCCCCCTCCAGTGGCACGCCTGTCGCACGTTTCCATGCAGCGCTCATGCTCTGCCCCGTGTGGCAACCCCAACTTTTACAGTAGGCGTCTTTGTCGAAAATCGAGGCTTTGATGCGTGGCAAATCCCGCTCGTGAAGCCATGCGGTGGACGCTGCCATGATGTCGCTGCCGTAGTCGAACATGAAGGCATGACGATTCGAGTGCCCGAAGAAATCAAAGGTTTTCACCGCACCTCGTGGCCTGGAATTGAGCGCCTTGAGGAAATCTCCGCCGCTGTTGAACCACACCAAAGTCGCCCCACGCTTCCGCGCTTGGTCGGCGATCCAGGTGAGGTAAGGTTTCCCATCCTCTCGCCCACGCGCTTGATACGCAGGCTGATACACCATCCACACCACCGGCACTTCCGTCCCGTAAGCACGCCGAATCTCGTCAATCCGCAAGGTCGAGGCGCGGATAAAATTCGCCCACCAGCGATCATGCCGATCCTCCGAGACCCTCAAATCCTCCCAACGTCGCAAGGCCGGCCCGCCCGCGACAATCACATGCTCCGCCTGACTCCACGCACTGAGCAGGAGAAAGACGAAGGCAATGACGCGAGCGCGACTCGGCATGAATGCAATTTTGGGAAAATTCCGCCCAGGCTCACTCAGCCGCCGATGCGGAACCGTTACGAATGATTTCCAAGAAGCTCTGAGGCTCCAAAGCAGCGCCGCCGATGAGTGCGCCGTCGATGTCCGGGCAGGCCATCAATTCCGCCGCATTGCCTGGCTTCACGCTGCCGCCGTATTGAATGCGAATGCGTGCCGCAGCATCCGCGCCGTAAAGCTCCGCAATCACCGAGCGGACGTAGGCATGCGCATCTTGCGCCTGCTGGGATGTCGCGGTGACGCCCGTGCCAATCGCCCAAACCGGCTCGTAAGCCACGACGGTTTCGCCCAAATCCTTCTCGCTCAAACCACTCAAACCATCGGTGATCTGGGTGCGCAAGACGCTTTCCAGCTTCCCGGCCTCGCGCTCGGCAAGCGTCTCACCAATGCAGAAAATCGGCTTCAAATTCGCTTCACGCGCCTTTTTCATCTTCGCATTGATGATTGCGTCGGTCTCACCAAAAATTGAGCGGCGCTCGCTGTGACCGAGAATCACGTAGTGAACGAAAAACTCACGAAGCATCACCACGCTGATCTCACCGGTGTAGGCGCCGGAGTCAAACTGCGAGCAATTTTGCGCAGCGATCTGAATGGCATGCGCATTCTGGACGGCCGTGGCGGTGTGCAACAAGTCCGCCAGCTTCGGCAGCGAAATGAAGGGCGGCGCGATGACAATTTCACACGGAAAATCCTGCCCCTGAAGTTTCGAGAGGAAGCTTTTCACGAAGTCTTCCGTCTCGGAAGCTCCCTTGTTCATTTTCCAGTTGGCGGCAAAAATCGGTTTGCGGTTCATAACTTTTCGGATGGGTCTGAGGGTGTTTTTTAAAATCAAACTTCGGTCAAGGCTGCCACACCAGGAAGCACTTTGCCTTCCAACAATTCAAGCGACGCTCCTCCACCGGTCGAAATGAAGGTCATCTGGTCGTCCAAACCAAACTTATTCACGGCAGTCACGGAGTCGCCTCCGCCGACGATGGTCACCGCATCGCTCTTCGCCATGGCCTCGGCGATGGCGCGTGTGCCCTTGGCGAAGCTTTCCAACTCGAACACACCCATCGGGCCGTTCCAGATGATGGTCTTGGCCTTGGCGACTTCTTCACAAAATTCTTCGATGGCGACGTCGCCGATGTCGATGCCTTCCCAGCCCTCGGGAGTTGCACCACCCTTTTCATAAGGTGCCGTGACCTGAGTTTCCGCGCCTTCGCGGAACTCTTGGGTCACGCGAGTGTCGGCAGGAAGCAAGAAACGAACGCCCTTTTCCTTGGCCTTGGCGAGGATTTCCAATGCGAGGTCGAGCTTGTCTGCCTCCACGCGGCTGTTGCCCGTCTGGTAACCCTGCGCCTTGCGGAAGGTGTTGGCCATGGCACCACCGATGATGAATGCATCGGCCTTTTCCATCAGCGCGGTGATGACTTGAATCTTGTCGGAAACTTTCGCCCCGCCCATGATGACGAGGAATGGCTTCTCAGGATTTTGAAGCTTGCCATCGAGATACTCGAGCTCGCGCTCCATCAACAAGCCCATCGCGCTCTGCTTGACGAAGTGCGTGACTCCCTCGGTCGAGGCGTGCGCACGGTGCGCAGTGCCGAAGGCATCGTTGACGTAAATTTCGGCTTGGCCGGCGAGTTGGGCGGCAAACGCGGAGTCATTCGCCTCTTCCGCAGGGTAAAACCGGGTATTTTCGAGGATCAAAACTTCACCTGGCTGCAAGGCGGCGCGCAAGGCAGCCACTTCATCACCCACGCAATCGGGTGCCAATTTTACCGGCTGGCCCAAAATTTCGGAAAGCCGGACCGCAGCGGGAGCCAGCGAGAATTTTGCTTCAGGACCACCCGAAGGACGGCCAAGGTGCGAGCACAAAACCAACTTGGCACCGCCAGAAATCAAATGACGGATGGATGGAACTGCCGCTTGAATGCGTGTGTCATCGGTGATGGCACCGTCCTTGAGGGGAACATTGAAATCCACACGCATGAGGACTTCTTTGGAGGATACATCGAGATCGCGAATCGAGAGTTTAGCCATGTCGCGGGCATCCCGCCTTAGACGACCGCCGCTGTCAAGCGGTCCCTTCGTCGGAAATGCGCGCAATCCCGGATTCAACGCTCCAGCGGCGCCTTTGCAAAGCGGTGATATTGCACGCGCAGCATGGCGTCATCCGGCCGGTAGTTGATGGCCCGGCGCGACCACTCGACCGCCTTCGCACGCTTCCCCATGGCAAACTGAATTTCAGCCATGGTGTCGAGATAAGCCGCTTGGTTCGGGTGCATGGCGAGGGCGGATTCCTGAAGTTTCTCAGCCTCCGCCAAATTCCGCCGGGCGCGTGAGGCCAGCCAGCCCGCCGTGTTGTAGGTGTTGTCCGAGCCTGGATAGCGCGCAATCACCGCCAGAAGACCATCCCACGATTCCTTGAACCACCGATCGTGCGCATCCAGCAGGCCGGATCGACGAACGGCGGGGAAAAAATAGTCGGCCATGAATCCATCACTGGGCGACATTTTGCGGCAATTTTCTAAAATCGCCAAGGAAGCCGCGCGGTCTTGCTTCAAGCCGGCCAAGGCACGCCCAAGATCAGATTGCAGCCGAAGTTTAAGCCGGAGCGACTGCGCTTCGCCCTGCATGCCGGTCGTCGCCACCCGCTGGGCGATGACTTCAGCGAGCGCTGCCACCGTCCGCCACTCGCCCTGCTCAAGCAGAGTCTCCAAGTGCAAACTCAGCACGCCCGCCAGCTCGTCCGCCTCTGGATCTTGCAGACGCGCCGCACGCGCCCACCACACCGCCGCACGCTTGTAATCATAGCCATACGCATACGCACTGGCGATCTCGACGGCATCATTCCCAAGCGCGAGTTGATCGGCCAAGCGATCGAAATTAACCGCCTCCCGCTCGCGCCCCGTCTGCCGCAAGCAGGCGGCCGCACAGGCATACAGCGAGGGCAAGGGCTCCTGCTGGCGCTTGTTGCTGCGCTCGATTTGTTCCAAAAAGAACGCGGCGGCGTCATCCCAACGCTCTGCCGCAGAGAGATCACCAATTCTCGAACGCCAGAAAACCCAGCCTTTCTCAGACTTCGGCAGTTCATCCCAAATCCGCAAATTGGTCTCCACATCCCCCGCTTGCCCGGCAAGGAACATGAGCGGCTCCATCCAGGATTTTCGCTCGTCTGCCGGCATTTTCGCAAACGCTTCCCACACTCTCGAAAGCCATTTATCCCGCAAGGACCTCGGGTCTGGAGCCACTCGGAACAAGGCGAGCATCGCTTCAAGCCGCTCGACCCGGCCCGCCTCCGGTGCCAACTCCGCCAAAAGCTCCACCCAAGCCTGTGCCTGCTCGTTGCCACCAAAAGCCGCAATCATCACGTCATCCCAACGGGCCGCATCATCGCCCGCCCACGCCACCGCCACCCGCTGTGCCAACTGCGGCGCATTTCCAACCGATTCCGCATCACCAAATAACAGGGCGATGAAATCTTTGAAAAACTTCGTATCCTCCTCAGCCAAAGCCAACAAGGGCTTCTCGAACGCCTCCGCTGCAAGCGCATGCAAACCACGACGCTCGAGGAAATTCGCCATCTGCACCAAGTCCGGAATGTCCATGGACGCATCAAAATCATCGGCATCCCCCGCCAAGGCACTCGCCAATCTCTTCGCGACCCACGCCGCATAATCCGGCTTCTCGGGGTCCAAGCCCCACGCACTCAAGGCCTCAGGAATCCGCTCCAGCGACTCAAAGTGCGCAAACGCCGCAGATGGCGACGCCTTTGCATACGCTTTCTCCGCCAAATCCACCTCGCCCAGCACAAACAAGCCACTGATCGCACGCCCACGCTGTGACCGACTCTTCGATGCAGCCGCCCGCTCCAACGGCGCGAGGTCACTCGCCTGCAAGGGCTTTCCCTGCCACCGGCGCGTTGCCAGACGATTGTAAATTTTCACCACCACGTCGCCCGCCTCACCCTCGCCCTCCGCATGCACGCGCAGCCACGGCAAAGGGTCTCCATCCAAGGCCGCCATCAAGGCTTCTAGCTTCAAGTTGCCAAGCGCACCCGCCAAAGCACGCGCCGCTTTGACATCACCCGCTGCACGCTGCAGCGCAAGCTGCCACGTCTGCGCATGAGCCCCCGGCCGCTGCTTGGCTCGCGCCAACTCATCAACCAGCGTCCCTTGACTCCGGTGAAAATCGGCCAAGGCCAGCAATCCGGCTTCGTCCGCTGGTGCCATCTCCAGAAAATCACGCGCGCGCTTGGCATCCCCCTGAATCAAGGCTTCACGCGCTGCAATCAGCGAAACCCCACGCACGGACCGCTGCAAACGCGTCAACAAGCCTTCATCCGTCTCGCCCGCATAAAGTTTGAGAATTTGCCGCCACGCCCGCTTCTGACGCAACGCGTTCATCAACTCAACCTTCTCATCCGCAACCGCCGTCGCGTAACGCTCGACCATCGCGATCACCTCCCCATCCGTCTCAGGCGTCACTTCAAGCTCGATTTTCCGGATCAATTCACGCGCCCGGTAAGCACGCTCCGGGTCCGCCCCACTCGCGGCATCACTCAAGGCACTCAAGGCGCCCGATCCCAGCTGCCAAATCGCAAAACTCGCGGCCTCGCGCACCTGAAATTTCTCGTCGGCCAACTCCGCAATCCAACGTTCCAAACCCTTGACCTTGGCCTGTGACTCCAAGCCAAGCCCGCCGCCCACTCCGGACTCGGGCGCAGCACCCGCAACCCACAAACCCGCCGCAAAGCAGGTGACAATCATGATGCGTGGAAGGTTCATCCGCTCGGAAACTTGGCGATTTCCCCAAATCAATCAACCCTCTTCCCGCTCATGCCGCAAAACTCTCGCCACACGAACAAGTCACCACCGCATTCGGATTGCTGACTTTGAATCCGCCCTGCTGCAAGTCATCGGAAAAATCAATTTCACTCCCACTCACAAACAATGCGCTCTTCGGATCGATCACCACATTCACGCCATTGCTCGGCACAAGAATGTCACGATCCCGCGGCCCATCGACCAAATCCATCTTATATTGCAAGCCCGAGCAGCCGCCCCCCACCACCGCAACACGCAA
>JBEGOB010000149.1:0-4761 GCA_041182265.1 Verrucomicrobiota bacterium
TACTGGGTGCAAGACACCAACAATGAAGGAACCGCCACCACCACGCTAACCACTTCCGAAGCGATTCCTGAACCCACCACAGCGACGCTAACACTTCTCGCGCTCCTGCCACTTCTCCGCCGCAAGCGGGGTTGATTGGCTGAGTCTCTCGCATCTCTTTGGACTGCGCTCTACACCTTGAGCGCAGATCTGAAGGGAGCGGGGGCTTTTTGTTTAGATGGATGTGGCGGCGTGATTCAGTGCATCAAGCATTTTAGCAAGACGTTCTGCGGCGTCGCCAGCGGGGTGAGTGGCGGTGAGACGATCCGCCCACAGCGGGAAGGCCATCGGGGTGAGGTTCTGGGTTTCCACGAGATGGAAAGGGGCGGCTTGAAGGCGGTGGATCACGGCGCTGAGTCGGGTGAGCTCGAGCTGTTTTTCGAGGATTTCACGGCGTGACTGATGGAGAAGTAAATTGTCGGCATCGTAGCGGTGGAGCACCTCATAGAGCAGGGAGGCGCTGGACTGAAGTTCGCGCTGCGAGAGGTCTTTTTTTCCGGGCATCGATTGAAGAATGAGGCCGGAAATGCGGGCGATTTCGCGGAATTGGCGGCGTGCGAGTTCCGCGGTGTTCATGCAGGCGGTGAGGTCGTCAAGGAGTTGAAACTCGGAGAGCGCGGCGCGGAGAATTTCCTCATCCAGGACGAGACCACGGCGCGCGGTGAGCGAGAATCCGTAGTCGTTTTGCGTGGTGTGGATGGATTCTCCAGAATCCCGGGCGATGCGGAATGCGGCAAGGGCGGCCAGGCCTTCATGCACGAGGCGACCGGCGAATGGATAGAAAAACAAGTGCTCCCCCTCGCGTGAGCGAGTGTGCTCAACAAGCAGCGATGCGTCATCTGGCAGGCGCGACCATTTCGTCTGAATGGCGAGAATCGGGGCGAGGGCATCCATTTCCCGCGAGGGTGGCCCGTGGCCGTGGAGCCGGCGGGCGATGGCGTGCGAGAGCTCGGAGGAAAGCGGCATTTTGCTGCCACCCCAGATGGCGATTTGGCCTTTGGCAGCGCGGGTGGCGGGCTTCACGGTGGCGGTCCGCTGATGGAGGCGGACGAGCGTGAGCGGGCGGCCAGCAAAAATGAAGCTTGCGGCAGGTTTGATTTTTGAAATGAAGGATTCATCCACCGTGCCTAAAGTGTGTCCGTTCGCAAACTTGACGGAGACCGCGGGCTCGCTGGAAATGGTGCCGATGCTGAGGCGGTGGCGCGTGACAAGGTGCTTGTCGTCCACGGTGTAGCGACCCTTTTCCAGCCGTGCTTTGTGATAGCGTGGATAGGCTGCGAGCGCGTCTCCGCCGTTAGAAATGAAGCCGAGCGCCCAGTGCCATTCGGCATCGCTCAGTGCGGAGAAGGCATGCGTGGAGAGAATTTCGCGACGCATGGCAGCGGGCTCGAATGGGGTGCCAATGGCGCAGGTGACGAGGTGCTGGACGAGGAGATCCAGCGGCTTTCTCAAGGGCGGGCGGCTCTCGATCTCACGGGCGAGGGCGGCATCGCGGGCGGCGGCGAATTCCAACAACTCGATGGCATGGGTGGGCACGCCGATGATGCGTGAGACGCCGCCGGGTTGGTGGCCAGAGCGGCCGGCGCGTTGCAGGAGGCGGGCGATGCCTTTGGGCGAGCCCACTTGGATGACTTGGTCAACCGGTGAAAAATCCACGCCAAGGTCGAGTGACGAGGTGGCGACGACGCATTTCAACGAGCCGCTGCGCAGTCCCTCCTCCGCGTGGTCGCGCTCGGCACGGTCGAGTGATCCATGGTGCATCGCGATTTGGCCAGCCCAGCTCGTTTTGAGCGCGGCGAGGGCTTGAAACCAAATTTCCGTTTGTGAGCGGGTGTTGGTGAAGAGGAGGGTGGCCTTGGCTTTGTCGATCTCCGCGGCGACTTGGCCGACGAGCCGCGTGCCGATGTGACCGGACCACGGGAAGCGCTCGATTTCGTCGGGGATGATGGTTTCGATGACGATGGATTTTTGGAGATCTGCCGTGATTTCCACCGAGTGAGCGTGGGAGTCTCCGAGAAGGGCGTGGCGGGCTTCGGTCAGATTTCCAAGGGTGGCGGAGAGTCCCCAAATGCGGAGGCCGGGGAGCCAGGCGCGGAGACGTGCGAGGCAGAGCTCAGTCTGGACGCCGCGTTTCGAGCCGAGAAGTTCGTGCCATTCATCGACAATGACGCAGCGCAACCCGGCGATTTTTTCGGGAAAATCCGAGTGGGTGAGCATGAGCGAGAGAGACTCAGGCGTGGTGACGAGCGTGTGCGGGAGTTTTTTCCGGAGTCGTGCGCGGAGTGCGGCGGGCGTGTCGCCGGTGCGCGCCTCCGCCTCGGCCTTGGGGTGGATGGCGGCGAGGGGTTCGCGGAGTGCGCGCAGGGTGTCTGCGGCGAGGGCGCGGAGTGGCGTGATCCAGAGGACTTGGCAGCCGGAGCCTGGGTTTTCAGTTTCCGCGAGCGGGCCAAGATAGACGGCAAGAGTCTTCCCGAGGCCGGTGGGAGCATGAAGCAGACCGGATTTCCCGGCGAGGTAGGCGTCCCATGTCTGCTTCTGGAACGGGAAAGCTTGCCAGCCTTTGGCGTCGAAAAATGGCTGAAGCGCGGTGCTTGGCATGGTGCAGAATCGTGGACGAGTGCGAAATTTCAAGGGGCTTGGCGTGCGACGCGGCGGCTGGAATCCACGCGGGTGACGCTTACGAAAAAGCGCCGCCCTCGTGCGAAGGCGACGCTTGGCGAGTCAGACTGCCGGCCGCTTAGCGGACGACCCGTGCCCCGCCGCCACCGATTTGCTTTTCAACTTCCTTGCGCGTCGCCATCGAGGTGTCACCGGGTGTGGTCGATGCAAGGGCGCCGTGAGCAGCCCCGTATTCGATCGCTTTTTGCGCGTCGTTGAACTCAAGGAAACCGAACTGCAGGCCGGATGCGAAGCTGTCACCGCCGCCGACGCGATCGAGGATTTCAAGGCCAGGATACTTCCGGCTTTCGTGGAATTTCCCGTCATGCCAGAGGATGGCGGACCAGTCGTTGACGGTTGCGGAAATGACGCCGCGCAGGGTTGTGGCGGCGACTTTGAAGTTCGGAAATGCCTTCACCGCCGTCTCGATCATCGCCTTGAAGGCGTCCAACTCGATGGTCGAAATATTGTGGTCCACGCCCTCGACCTCGAAGCCAAGTGAGGCGGTGAAGTCCTCTTCATTGCCAATCATGACGTCCACATATTGTGCGATTTCCCGGTTCACTTCCTGGGCTTTGGCAAGGCCGCCGATGGTTTTCCAGAGGGATGGGCGGTAGTTGAGATCGTAGGAAACAACCGTGCCGTATTTGTTTGCGGCCTTGACGGCCTCGATGGTGAGAGCCGCGGTGGTTTCTGAGAGGGCGGCGTAGATGCCGCCGGTGTGGAACCAGCGGACGCCGAGTTTGCCGAAAATGTGGTCCCAGTCGATGTCGCCAGGCTTGAGCTGTGAGGCAGCAGTGTTACCGCGGTCAGGATTCCCGACCGCGCCGCGAACGCCGAAGCCGCGCTCCGTGAAATTCAAACCATTGCGCACATTGCGGCCGATGCCGTCATCCTCGCGCCATTGGATGAAGTCCGTGGCGACGCCGCCCTGCATGATGAAGTCCTCGACGAGGTGGCCGACTTCGTTGTCCACGAAGGCCGTGACGACTGCGGTTTTGTAGCCGAAACATTTACGCAGGCCGCGCGAGGTGTTGTATTCGCCACCGCCCTCCCAGACGGTGAAATTGCGGGCTGTGCGGATCCGGCCTTCACCGGGATCAAGGCGGAGCATGACTTCTCCAAGAGAAATCTGATCGAAGGCGCATTCGGACTTGGGCTTGATGGTCAATGGCATAGCGAGGAGTGGTTCGTAATTTTCGGGGTTTTACCAAGTCGCATGAACGAGCGAAACGGCGTGGCATGCTGGATGGATGCGGCGGCGGATTCAAGTCCCTTATCGACTCGTTATGCGCCGGATGTGCGCCGTTCTCAACGGACGAGTTTGTCAGTCTGGATCGGCTTATTTTCCCAGAGCCAGTCGTTTCCAGACCTCATCAAGGTGCGGCCGGCGGCACCTGCCACGTGCGCGCAGTCACGAGCGGGAATCCATGCGGCGAGGCGGGCGATCGTCTCGCGCGAGGCGGTTTCCGCAGCAAGATTGTGCCACTCGTTAGGATCGGATGCGTGATCGTAAAGTTCCTCCGAGCCATCGGCGTAGCGGATGTAGCGCCAGCGCATGTCACGGACCGCGTGGTTGCCTGGATTGTGAGTGGTGATGGCCGGGCGGCGCGGGGTCTCCGCGTTCTCAAGTTGCGGACGCAGCGAGAGCCCATCAAGCCCGGAGACTTCGGGAAATTCACAGAGATCCACAAGCGTGGGAAAGATGTCTAGCAGCTCGGCAGCTTGGGCGCAATTTCGTCCGGCGGGAATGCCTGGACCGGCGATGAAAAGCGGGACGTGCGTGGAGCGCTCCCAGAGCGTGTTTTTCCCCGTGATGTCTTTTTCTCCCAAATGCCAGCCGTGATCGGAAAAAAGAATGATATAGGTTTCCTCCGCAGCCGGTGAGGCATCGATGGCGTCCAGCAGGCGGCCGACTTGCGAATCCACGAAGGAAATGCATGCCAGATAGGAACGGACAAGCGGCTTCCACTCATCATTCTTGCGCAGCTCGGAAAGCCGCGGCTCGGGCAGTGACCAGTGCAAGTTCCATGAAAACATCGGCGTGTCATCCCGATCTCCCGC
>JBEGOB010000150.1:0-3033 GCA_041182265.1 Verrucomicrobiota bacterium
GCGCCCATCGCCGTTTCCGCGTAAATGCGTTGCCTGACCCAGCCCGCTTCGCCAGTGCGGTCGATGGTGATGCTTAGCACTTGAGGGCTGCTGAGTTTGGCTTCCGACTCTGGCAAGTGGAGACCGCCACTGAGACTTTTTCCCGGATTGACCACGGAAGTTTGCCGCTTGTTCGTGCTGGTTTCCCAGCCGACCACGGAATTGCGGATTTCGCCTTCTTTGAGTGTTTCTGCTTCGAATGAGGCATTTTCCAGAGCGACGATTGATAGGGCAGGCGCTTCTTGGCGCGCCGCCTCCTGGCGTCCCAAGTGGAGCCACCACGCCAATGGAATCAGCGCGACCAGCGACAGCGCGATGAGCCACCATCGAACTCTGCGATTTTTTGTGAATGCCTCGTCGCGCTCCACGGATGGGGCCACGCTCACCCGGTTCGAGTGGCGGGCGGTCACCGTGGAAACGCCGCCGGCTTGCTCGATGACGAGATTTCGATCCTCGTGGATTTCGATTCGAAGCGGGCGTGCCAGGGAGTGGAGATCCGTGTGAAGTCGGATTCGGCCCGCGCAATATTGTCTGGCCTGCGGATCATCCCGCAGCATGGCTTCGAGGCGCTTGGCGTCCGCCTCGTCGAGTCGCTGGTCCAGATAGCGATCCACCAATTTGACCAATTCGCTTTCCGGCGACTGTTCTGAGGAAATGATATTCACGGTTGTGCCTCCTTGAGACGTTTCACAATGCAACTTTGCAGGGAAGTCCTAATGCGCTCAAGCCGCTTGTAAAGTGCCTCCATTTTGCAGCCCCGCTCCTCGGCAATATCTGCGACGCTTTTTCCAACTCCGTCCTTTTCGTAACGGGCATCGAGTAATTCACGTTGAATGGGATCGAGTTCGTTCAGACAGAGTTGCAACGCGTCCAGTCGGCGGCGACTGGGGACCAGGTCCGCCGCAATTTGTTCTTGGGCTTCATTTCCAAGCGCCTGGACGACGTCGGGTGCGAGATAGATGATGCGTTTGCCTTGGCGGTGGCATTTCCGCCGATACGAGCGGGCCTCGATGTCTGCGCAGCGAAAGGCATAACGGCGGAAATCTTCCAAGGTCCAGTTGGCATCATGTTTTTTCCAAAGCACCACGGCCACTTCTTGCAGGCAATCTCCCGCGGCGCTTGGATCGCCGCCGGTCCTTGTCACAAGAAATGCCGAAAGCACCGGTCGGATTTCCGAAAAGTAGTCGGTGAACCGGGTGATTTTCAAATCATCCGCAGCGGTGAGACCGGAGGCGATTCCATGGTCAAGATGGAGGGTTTTGGAAATCATGAGGTTCCACAAAGGCACAGTCTGGGCAGGACTATTCCGAGAGCCACGGAGTCGAATTGAAGCTCAAGCAATCCGACAAAGACGCGCGGATCAAGGTGAATTTTCAGATTTCAACGATTTCTCGGGGAGATAGTGCCCCGGATCAATTCAATCTTTGAGGTAAACAAGGATCGGGAATTTGGGGGAATTTGACTCACCTTTGAAGGACTTTCAAATTCACCCAAGTCATTAATCTTGTGGAAGTATGATAAATTTTCTGAAAGTGCTTTATGGTGAATCGCTTTGAGACGAGCTACAGCAAGAGTTGGATTCTCAGGGGGGGGCGCCCCGATTTTTCATCAAATTTCGAAAAAGTGTGAAGAAATCGGGCCGCCAAACCAAAGCGCAAACGGGGTGGGGGGAATCATCGAATGGCGCGAGCTCACTCCACCGAGAACTTGTGGATCATGGTGTGCCGGTAAGTTTCGCCTGGGCGGAGAACGCTGGATGGGAAGTTTGGCTTGTTGGGGGCGTCAGGAAACCCTTCGGTTTCTAGGCATAGGGCGGAGCGATGCGGGTATTTAACGCCGCCTTTGCCTGCGACGGTTCCGTCGAGGAAATTTCCGCCGTAGAACTGGATGGCGGCTTGGTTGGTCGAGATTTCCAAGGTGCGCCCCGACTTTGGATCGTGGAGTTTCGACGCAAGACGGACGCCTTCGCCTTTTTCAAGGACCCATGCATGGTCGTAGCCACCGCCAAATTTCAGCGCTTCGAAGTCCGCCGCAACCCTCTCACCGATGCTCGTGGCTTTGGTGAAATCCATCGGAGTCCCAGCGACTGGGGCGATCTCACCGGTGGGAATGAGTCCTACATCAGTCGGCAAATAGGACGGGGCATTGAGTGTGAGAAGGTGGTCATTGATCGATGTGTTAGGGTCTCCGGATAGATTCCAATACGAGTGATGGACCACATTGAGAATGGTCGGTGCGTCGGTGGTGGCTTCAGTTTCCCATTTGAGTTCGTTGTCAGCGGTGAGCGTGTAGGTGACCTTGACACTGAGGTTTCCCGGGTAGCCTTCCTCACCGTCTTTGGACACGTAAGTGAGTTCCACACCGTTGGAATCCGTGGGTTTTCCAGCCCAGAGCACCTTATCGAAGCCTTGGGTTCCACCATGGAGGTGGCAAGGAATTCCGCCGGGGTCGTTGTTGGTGGCGAGTTTGTATTCCTTACCCTCCAGAGTGAATTTGCCATCCTTGATGCGGTTGCCAAAACGACCGACGGTGGACCCGAAGTAGGAAGTGTTCGTGAGCCATCCGGCGAGGGTCTCATATCCGTGTGTGATGTCCGCGAACTTGCCGGACTTATCCGGGGTTTCCATTGAGACAAGAATTGCGCCGTATTCAGTGACACGCGCCTTGAGTCCATTCTTGTTGGTTAGTGTGAAAATTCTAACTTCTCGGCCGTCTGGCATCTTGCCGTAAATTTCTTCTTTAACGCCGTTGTCTGTGGTAGTTTCTGCCTGTTTGCTGCAGCTGGTGAGAGCTAGTAAAATGAAACTGAGTGCGCTTAGTGTGCTTGGTTTTTTCATGCGGTTTTTGGGTAAGTGATGGAGGATCGAAGCGGCGGTGAGGCAGGATCTGCAAGCGGGCAGAGCGAAACAGCGATGGGTCGATCCGACGTTGCGGACCCTATTCGAGGTGGAATGTCCTTTGCCAGTCAATTAGAATTTAGCCAAGTTTGAAAAT
>JBEGOB010000151.1:0-3340 GCA_041182265.1 Verrucomicrobiota bacterium
ATGGTGAGTCGGGTTCTCATGGGGGGAGAGTTGCTGCCTGCAGGCGGTGCGATGACGATGCCGCCGGGATTCATTTCGTGGGGTGGAGCGGCGACTTGATTCTGGGGGAGCCGATCCTCAGCAAGATGACCTGTATTGCCGGATTTGGCAATCACGAGATCGAAATGGGCGAAGGCGATTTCATCCGGGCTGGTGGCTTGTATGTAATTTTTCTAGAATATTGAATCATTGGAGCGGTGACGGCGGGAGCAGCCGACGCCCGGCTCCAACACATCGAAGGAAGCGGCTGGAGGGCTGCACGATGCGGCGAACTGCAACGAGCCGCTGAGGAATGAAGGAAGAATAGCCACCGCGGTCCGCACGGCCACCGCGTGCGCGGAGGCGGGGCCCGTGTGAGGTGCCACTTCGTTCAATCGGCGCAAGCCGCACTCTACGCCTCATCAGCACGGGGCGTACCGTAGCGGTCGATTGCTCTTTGACCAGGTGGTGTGCGCTTCTGAGCCAACTTCGTACTATTGGCCCGGCTCATCGCTTTCGATCACGTTGATGATCATGTTCTCCGTCGCGAGGTTGCGAGAGCCAGGCTTCGCGCTGAGCCAAGATTCCATATACAGAGGACTTCGGTCGGAGCCACCGTCGATGCTGAATTGGATGCGCCCGTAGGTATCATCCGCGAACTTCACGAAGTAGCGCCCTTGTCGAACCCGTTTCCAATCTTCACGCTGCATCGTCGCCGGAAATTCGTATCGGACGCTTTCCTTGTAGCCGGTGGCAGGAGCCTCGAATTCCAGATCGCTTCGGTCTGACGCCAAACCGCCCCCCGGAATACGGATTTCAAAGCTCCAATCGAATGAGTCATAGACACTTCGTCCCGGTTCTCGCCGACTGTGGGTGTCACTCGTAAACCGAAACTCAATCTCGTGCGCTCCCCGCCCTTCCTCGGAGTCGAGTGCGATTTTTTTCGGAGTTCCGTCAATGGGCAGCTTCCAACGTCTCTTGTCGATATGGATCAGCGGTTCCATAGGGTCGATCTTCAGCAACTCGAGGACGATCGGATTTGAGGGGTCGGCATGTCGATCTCCAGTCCCGCTGCCGCCTCGCTCGTAGCTGAGAGACACGCTTGAAGTTCGAGAACTCATGGGAGGAATACGCAAGTAGCCATCTTTCATAGCCGTGGCCCCGATTGAGCTTCCTTTAAATCCGCTGATTGAGAATCGACCTATAGCATCGGTCTTGAGCACCGCGTCCATACCTGACTTTTCGTTAAAATATGACGAATGCACTGAAATCTCGACGGTCGCATCTGGCACAGGTTCCCCGTGCTGATCCACTACCTTCCCGTAAAGCGTGATCGAATTTTTATAAGAATCTAGCAGCGCTTGCATGCCCTTCTGACTGGCTTCGACATGCCCGGAGTCAACCAACCGTCCATGCTCTTCTTTTGCAACATGAACCTCTTTTGGCGATGATTGATCCCTCGAAACGCAAGCGTGAAAAACTAAAGGTGATGAAACCGCTAAAGCAGTCACAGCAACAGTGATGATAGTTCTGATTCCGAAGGTTTTCATTTGACCAATTGAAGTTCTTCGCAAAGTTGATCCCAGAAGTGGCTTGTGGACTGATTGCTCCACCGCCATTGGGCGCTGTGTGTCACTCCAAATCCCGAGTGGTTGGCTCCTACACCCCAATCATTCATATTCACTGAAGACCCAATCGAACCGCCTGTTCTCGAATCTGTCCCGGCAGCTCTTGTGAGTGCTTTTGTCACATAGCCAAATGCTTCCGGGGGGGGATGTGACTTCACGAGTGGTACCCTCCGGAGGAGCATGAAACAGCTTGTAACTGATGTTCGGAGGCTGAGGGATGTGCTGATAATAATAACTGTGCCCGGTCGAGTCCGGCTTAAACCAACGATTATTTTCTATCCACGACTTCAACGCATCATCGTCAGGAAGATAAAAATTGATCATATGAGGGAAGTTGTTCCCACCACTGAACTTGCCTTCGAGTCCGAAGGAATCCCTGATTACTGCCTCAGAGTCGGTATCCGGCGTTTTTTGAGGTCCGAGATCTCCCCAGATCTTATCCCACGGTTCCCCGTTGACCGGATCAAGCCTGATGTGAGCACTCGAATCATAGGCCATCGAAGCCATCGCCGCGTTGCAAAGGGCGTAGCGCTCAACCTCCATTCCCTCTCTCAGTGCGGCTCCGGTGATCACGTTGCCCATGCTGTGCGCGAAGATGCGTTTCTGATCGGCGAAGCCGGGCAAGCTATTCACCCATGAAGCCAAGGCCGGACCACAAAGCCAAGACCTGTATTCGCTGGCATTGTAGGTCAGGTATCCTTCGAAAGAGCTTTGGTCGCCGCTCAGCGTTGCCCAGCGAAAAGTGTAGAATTTCCCTTTGAAGCCTTGGTGCCAGAGGCGCTTGTAGCTCGTCTGTGCCCAATTCAAATACTCGTAGTAAGTCAGCCGCCAGCCGTGGACGAAGATCACCGTGGTCTCCTCGGCTTCCGGATCCTCGTCATATGCCCAGTTCCACGGATCAGATTCCCAACTCTGGGCCGGCGGGGTGTCATCAATCCACGGGTTGGGGATCTCGTCTCCTGCGTTCACGATTCGCGCACGTTGGAACATTTCGCGGACATCAAGAAGCTTTAGATGAACCACGGAGCCTTCGATCTCGGTACTTTCCAAGCCGTTCTGCAAGATGAGGGCCAGCTCTCCGACTCCCTCGCTCATTCCCTCGAAAATCAGATGTGCCTCGTTGTCATCGTGATCCTGCCAATAGGAGTCCGGGATAAATACGGTGCTGCTGGTTGCGCCGAAGGACTTTTCCGCAATCTGACGCTTGGCGGCTGGATGCTCTTCCAGATAAGAGTCCTTCCCGGTTTTCGATTCGTTCGGCCAAACCCGAATGGCGGGTGATTGCTCCCCGTTATTCTTGAACCTCAATCCAATCTTCCACCTACCATCCTTCAATTGCTCGAGCGGGAGCCCCACGGAAAGTCTGATGCGGGTGAAATCCTCGAGATCGCGTTTCGTTGCAATCTGTGCGTCGGAGTTGTCGGGCGTTTCGACCACAGATGGTTCGTCCGCCTCCACATCGTCCTGATCGTTGTTCACCCAGAAACGGAAGGGATTGGTCTCGGAGGTCGAGTCGACCCCGAATTCGATCTCACCATCGCGGTCCGCATCCACGGCTATCTCCACCGGCACAAGGTTTATTTGCGGGTGGGGGCGCGGAGATGGGCGGCGGTGCCTTGGTTGGTGGCGCGGCCGTTTTCTTGTTCTGGGTTTGTCTAGGACTTGAACCACGGCCCGGAGAGTAACGGCTGGGG
>JBEGOB010000152.1:0-11112 GCA_041182265.1 Verrucomicrobiota bacterium
AGCGGACTTGATAGCCGACGAAGTCTCCTAACGGCACCTGCAACTCCTCCGCCACACGCTTGGCCACACTCGCCGCAGCAAGCCGCCGCGGCTGCGTGCAACCAATCCGCCCACCATCCACCCCCAAGGCTTCCGCAACCATCTTTGGCAATTGCGTGGTCTTTCCTGACCCCGTCTCACTCACCACCACCACCACCGGGTGCGCACGGACTGCGGCAAGAATCGCCTCCCGGTGCTCAACAACCGGCAACTCTCTCGGGTAATTCCACTGGATTTCTCTGCCCACAAATTCGTCGCTTTCTAAATCATCGGCCAGTTTTTCCCGGCCGGGGCACCACGTTGCCCAGCGGGTCTCTGAGCGTCAAACGGATTATCCCAAACTGTCGGCGACGGCTCAAAACCGGACAGCTCATTCAATGCCGTAAGTTCCTAGAATTGGGGGCCAAACGTCCTTTGGAGGCTGGCCAACGACCCAGAATTTCAGCTTGGGAGATGTCTGATGGTAACCGACTTCCGGGAAGTGCCGGGGTCGCGGCGCTCGCCCCAGGAATCGAAGGATTGTTTCTCGGTGACACGGATGCTGAGTCGCTGCCGGAGGCTACTCTTCCTCTTACGATCCACCGGTAGGGCCGGATCCGGCTCGGTCCGCCCACTCCACCGTCTCCCGCCAGAGGCTACTCTTCCTCTTTCCCCCCACACCGCCATACAGCGGATAAGTCGGCGCGGCGAGGCCGACCACGCCCTACCGGGCACCATCCTCCGGTAGGGCCGGATCCGGCTCGGTCGAGGCAGGAATGATGAATCCTTCCATCAAATTCGGCGTCGGCTCTTCAACAATCGGATTCGCTTTCGGAACGCTTGTCATCGTGACAATTTTAAAAGTCTGCAGTCCAAGCAAACCCAGACCGATCGTCACCAACAAGGCGATGATCTTCCACGGATTTCTTTTAGCAATTCCCCATCGTAGATCCTTCTGAAGCAAATTCTGCGTAGGAACGGCCTCCCGCAGCACAACAAGCCCACCGCTCGGCTCAGATGGCGACGCTGAAAATTGAATCCGCGTAAGGTTTCCTTGCGAATCTCCCACCCTCATCCTCACCCGAGAATTCGCGCCGCCACTTCCGCGCCCATCAACATTTGAATTCATTCCAATTCGCAATCCTTTCGGAGCCAAGGCAGGGTCGCCTCTACCACGCTTCGGCGGCAAGACCGTCGGAATACGAATCTCTTCTTGCGACGCAGCAGACGCAATTTCGGAAACGACTCGCGTTGCAGCAAATTCTCCAGAATCTTGAGCCTGTGATGCAGTGGGTGGTTGGACCATTTTTAAAAATTTTAGTGGTTAGTGTTAGAAAATTTGCACAATGCACCTCCGAGTGAATGCATCACAAGTTAGGCTACTAACATCAGTTGCGTAGATGCTTTGCGACGCTACGCAAAATCGCATCGATCCGATCCGGATCACAATTGCTGTCAATATGAAGGTGAAGATGCACCGGGCTCCCGGCTCCATCGCTCACCTGAACTTTTTCCTGAAAATGCCGGTCGGCCTGAATTGCCGAATTCTGAACCATCGGCGGAGAATCATTCGGTTCCAATGGCTTCACTCCAGGGGAACACAGCACGATACGACCGTCCCTGAGATCCAAGTAGGACAACTGGTTGAGAATGGCCCACATGCGGTCAATCCCAATGGCGTTCTCCTTGTTGAGTCGTTTCCCGTAGAGAGCGGCGACGCCGTAAATGAACTCCTCCTTATCCACCCCATCATTCTCCTCAATCCACTTGAAAATCGGCTTCGCAACGCCCGATTTATCAATCAACCGTCTCCAGCTTGATAAGATTTCAGGCGCCATTTGATCTCGAATCGACAGGGCCAATCGCACCCCGTCCGCCGTCAATCTTTTCTCCACACCAAAGGAATAAATCCCGACATTGCACAGAAATCCCAGATTCACCAAAATCACCATCGGATCAAAGTCACAAATCTCAGCGATACGATCGATGCTGAGAATCTGGTCCACGCACTGGCTCGACGCCTCAACAATCCGGCACAGAATGTCGTAATTGCTGCGGGGAAACGAAAACCAACCGTCTGACATCATGCTAGAATCCAAAACCTTCGAGACAGCTTGGTCCTCGCGACCTTCTGGGGATCGTCGATCAATGGGTGATTGTCTGAGCATGAGTCTGGCGAATGGAAGGATCGGAGGCTAAAAATAAGGTTCACAGCTCGTCCCTCCGACAAGGTGTGGAGAGGCGATTATCTTTGGGTTTTCGGGCGTATTCGCATAAATGACGACTTTAATGCGCCAAACAACGGTTAATGTATCCAAAATAAACACGATCCTATCCAGCTTCGTCAATTAGAAAATGAAAAACTCGTCCACCTACTCTAATGGATTTAATTAGAACGGATACAAGTTCCTTCATATCAAGCAACTCGCCCAGCGCGGGACGGTTGAATTCCCTAGGCTCCACGCGCCCGCCGGGCAGGATCACGCTTCAGCTTCGCGTGCCGGCGGACCGGTCTCGAAGCGCATCAAGTCCGCAACGAACGTGAGCGGAATATGCCCGGTCTCGCCATTCCGGTTTTTTGCCAAAACGAGCTCAGCCTTGCCCGCTTCCGCCTCTTTTTCCTCGGCATCTTCGGCATAATACGCGGTTCTATAGAGAAGTCCGACCATGTCGGCGTCCTGCTCGATCGACCCGGATTCCCGCAAGTCTGACATCCGCGGCACGCCAAGCGATTTGCCGGCACGGCTTTCCGGACCCCGGTTGAGCTGCGCGAGAATCACAATCGGGATCGCCAATTCCTTCGCCAATCCTTTAATCCCCGCAGAAATTTCGGCGATTTCCCGCTCCCGCGAGTTTTCAGCCTGCTTCGTCCGCGATTTCATCAACTGCAAGTAGTCGATCGCAATGAATTGGATGTCCTCATCGCGCTTTTTCCGCCGTGCCTTAGCGCGCAGTTCATTGATGGAAATGCCGGGCGTATCATCGATGAACAACTTGGCTCCCGAGCAATCCATGGCCGCCCGCTGAATCCGCTGCAAGTCGCCTTTCGTAGGCGTGTAGCCACGCGACAGCTGGCTCATGGCAAATTTCGACCGCGAGAAAACCAGACGCTGGACGAGCTGAAAGGCGCTCATTTCGCAGGAAAACACCATCGATGGCTTGGCCTGATCAATGCAGACGTGCTCGACGATGTTCATCATGAACGAGGTTTTTCCCATGGAAGGACGCGCGGCGACGACGAACATTTCTCCAGCTTTGAGCCCGCTGCTCATGCGATCCAACTCCTCAAAGCCGGTGGAAATCCCCTGCGCGCCTTTTTCCCCAGCGAGGAGCGACTGGAATTGCTCGATCACTTCCGCGACCGATTGCTTGATCGTGGGAGCCTTGTTCGTCTCCGCGCCGTCGCGGATGGCCAGCATCTTGGCCTCCACCGAGTCTAGCAAACTCGCGACTTCATCCGGCGCATCATACGCTTGGGCGATGGCTTCGTTGGAATTCTGAATGATCGAACGCAGGACAAATTTGTCCTTCACGTGCTGCAAGTGGTGGCGGAAATGCCCGGGACTTGGCGCGTAGGTGTATAAGTCCGTGAGCGAAGCTGGCCCGCCCACCCGATCCAAAAGCCCGCGATCCAGGAGACGCTGCACCAGCGAGACCAGCTCGACCTCCTGGCCTGCTTCGAACAATTCGATCAAAAATCCAAACAAGGTCGAGTGAGACGGCAAATAGAAATGCTCCTGCGTCAGTTTCTCCTCAACCGCCACACCGATATATTCCTGCGGGTCCTGCAACATCGACGACAGCAAGCTTTTCTCAGGCCCAAGCGCATGCGGAAGCGCGCGGGTCACATCATCGACTGCGCTCGCCCCTTGCTGAAGCTCGGCAGTCTTGCGGAAAGTAGGGGCGGATTTGGTTTCTACAGCCATAGGCGGAAACCAAGCTGGCAGAAATCATTCGCGGCGGTCAATTTCGACGTTTTTGTGAATAACTTGGGATTAAGTGCCACTAACTTTGCAAATCCCTGATTATCAGATGAAAATCGAAGGATTTCCGACCAAAACCCAGCCCATCAAATCTTAAAATCGTAGGATTTTTCCAATTTCACAGCACAACGAGCCATCCGAAAATTGACGCGGCGGGCTCGGCAACGCCAGCATCCGTCTGTGAACCTGCAAATCCACCCCATCCTGCCATGAGAGCGGTGACCCAACGTGTGCTCGAAGCATCCGTCACCATCGACGGGGAAATCGTCGCCAAGATCGGCCATGGACTTCTCGTGCTACTCGGCGTCGAGACGGGCGACACTCGCGAGGACGTCACTTGGCTCAGCGGAAAAATTGCAAAAATGCGAATTTTCCCCGACACGGATGGAAAAATGAACCGCTCGATCATCGATAGCGCAGGAGAAATCATCATCGTCAGCCAATTCACCCTCCACGCCTCGACCCAGAAGGGAAATCGCCCGTCATTTTTAAAATCCGCCGCACCCGAGATTTCCGAGCCGCTCTATCGTGAGTTTTGCGAGGCTGTGGAGCGGGAAATCGGCAAATCTCCCGGGCGCGGAGTCTTCGGCGCGGACATGAAAGTTTCCCTCATCAACGACGGCCCCGTCACGATCTTCATCGACTCTCGTGCAAGAGAATGAGCATTCGCTTGCATCGCCGGAATCGCCTGCCTAGCCTCCCGCCGCCGTGCCGATTAATGCCATTCTAGCCCTTGAAGACGGACGTTGTTTCGAAGGAACAGCCTTCGGAGCCTCCGGAACCACCACCGGAGAAATCTGTTTTAACACCTCCATGACTGGATATCAGGAGGTCATCACTGATCCATCCTACCGGGGACAAATCGTCTCCATGACTTACCCGCAAATTGGAAATTACGGGATCAATCCGGAAGACGCCGAGTCCAAGCAGCCCCACATCCGGGCCTTTGTGATTGGTGAGCTTTGCGAGATTCCGTCCAATTGGCGCTCCAGCCAACCGCTCGCCGCTTACTTAGCGGACCACAAAGTTCTCGGAATTGAGGGGATCGACACCCGCGCGCTCACCAAACACCTTCGCTCACGCGGTGCCATGCGCGCCTGCGTCACCACTGAGTTGGATGCGGAGGCAGCCATTGCCGCCGCGAAAGCATCGCCATCGATGGCCGGCATGGACTACGTCCAAGAAGTGTCCACCGCCGAGTCCTATCTCTGGACGGACGAATCACGCGAGTGGGTCTTGCCGAACGCCTCAATTGGCGAAGTCGGCCCGCACCGCAGCCTCCCGCCCGTGCGGCATCGCATCGTAGCCTATGATTTCGGGTTGAAATACAACATCTTACGTCGCCTCCGCCAGGCAGGCTTCGAGGTTGAGGTCGTGAATTCACGAACCAGCGCCGCTGAAGTTTTGGCAAAAAATCCTGATGGAGTTTTCCTCTCCAATGGCCCTGGCGACCCAGCGGCACTCGGTTATATCCACGAGGAAATCCGCTCGCTCATCGGAAAAACGCCGGTGTTTGGCATTTGCCTTGGCAACCAGATCCTCGCCCACGCTTTCGGCGGAACCACTTTCAAACTGAAATTTGGCCACCGCGGCGGGAACCAACCCGTCAAGGACCTCCGAACCGGAAAAATCTCGATCACCTCGCAAAACCATGGTTTCGCGGTCGATCCAGATTCGCTCCCTCCCGAGATTGAGGTCACGCACATCAACCTCAACGATGGCACAGTTGAAGGCATGCGGCACCGGGATCTCCCCGTTTTTAGCGTCCAATACCACCCCGAAGCCGCCCCCGGCCCGAACGACGCATCTTACTTCTTCGAGGAGTTCGCAGCACTCATCTCAAGCACGAAGCTCTAACTCCGAAGCTCAGAAACCCCGGCACCTTGCGGCTTCGCTTCCCTGCGATCCAAACTCCGTCACCGCCCGGGCTTCTGAATTTCATGCCCTAGATTCAACCATTTAAAATGAATACCATCATCATCGGTCTCCAATGGGGAGACGAAGGCAAAGGCAAAATCGTGGATTATCTCACGGAAACATCCGACGTCGTGATCCGCGGCCAAGGCGGCAACAATGCGGGCCACACGGTCATCACCAACGGCACGAAATACATTTTGCACCTCTTGCCATCCGGAATTCTGTGGGATTCGAAAACCAACGTCATCGGAAATGGCGTGGTCATCGACCCCGTCGGACTCGTGATGGAAATCGAACGCATCGAGTCCCAAGGCGTGGCGATCACCCCGGAAAAGCTGCTTATTTCAGATCGCGCACACGTCGTTTTACCCATCCATAAGGAACTCGACGCCGCACGCGAGGCCGCACTTGGCGACCAGAAAATCGGCACCACCAAGCGTGGTATCGGCCCAGCCTATGCGGATAAAGTCAACCGCTGCGGCCTGCGCATCGTGGACTTTCTCGATCGCGAGTTCACCACACAACAAATCACCCGCCGCGTCGCCGAGGCCAACGAGATCCTCGCCCGCTACGACCTCACCACCTTCGAGCCCGCTGCGGTGATCGATGAAGTTTACGCGGCATTCGAGCGACTTCGCCCGCACGTTTCCAACACCATTCCAGTTCTTCACGAAGCTTGGAAATCCGGCAAAAACCTTCTTTTCGAAGGCGCACAAGGTACACTTCTCGACATCGACTTTGGCACCTATCCCTTCGTCACCTCGTCAAACACCACCGCCGGCGGATCCTGCACGGGAACCGGCCTGCCGCCCACGGCCATCCAAGCCGTCATCGGAGTTTGCAAAGCTTACACCACGCGAGTCGGTTCCGGCCCATTCCCAACCGGCGATGAAGGACTTTCTGAATACCTCCACGGGCTTGGCCGCGAATTTGGAGCGACCACCGGCCGCCCGCGTGGCTGCGGTTGGCTCGACACCGTGCTCCTCCGCTTCGCCTGCATGGTCAATGGCGTGACGGGACTCGCCGTGACGAATGTTGACGGCCTCGACGAATACGAAACGCTGCAAATTTGCACCAGTTACGACATCGACGGCACCATTCACACCCTGCCGCCCGCCGATCGCAAAGCCTGGGACCGCGCCGTCCCGGTTTACGAAACGCTCCCCGGCTGGAAGTGCGACACCACGGCTTGCAGTGATTTCTCACAACTCCCTGCCGAGGCCAAGGCCTACCTTGCCCGCCTCGCCGCGCTCTGTGGCGCACCCATTGCATTCGTCGGCGTCGGGCCGGACCGGAAACAAACGCTCGTTGTTAGCGAATGAGTCACGCGCGGCTAGAATCGGACCCACGTGCAGCCCCCTCACAAGCTGCGGGAAAATCCACACCCTATCCGGAAATTCCGCGGCACGTTGCCATCATCATGGATGGCAACGGGCGCTGGGCCAAGGAACGTGGACTCCCGCGCCTGGAGGGGCACCGCACCGGAGCCGAATCCGTCCGCGAAGTCATGGAGGCCTGCATCGAAATCGGTGTGGAATACCTAACGCTCTACGCTTTTTCGTCGGAGAACTGGAACCGCCCGCCCACCGAAGTGAAGGCATTGATGGCGCTGCTAGACCGTTTCCTCAAGGAGAAAGCCAAGGACTTGGACCGTCAAAACGTCCGCCTGCTTGCCATCGGTCAAATCGAACGACTCCCGGAAAAAACCCGGGCGCTGCTGGATAAGATTCAAAAGCGCACCGCAAACCACACGGCACTCACCCTCGTCCTCGCCCTCTCCTACGGCGGGCGCGAGGAAATTGTCGCCGCCGCGAAATCATTGGCCACCGACGCCGCAAGCGGTGCGATTCTCCCGTCGGAGATCGATCACCAACTCTTCGCATCCCGCCTCCAAACAGCGGACATCCCCGACCCCGACCTCCTCGTTAGAACATCGGGTGAAATGCGTGTCTCTAACTTTTTACTCTGGCAGATCAGTTATTCAGAAATTGTCATCGTCAAAAAATTCTGGCCCGACTTCCGTCGGACCGACTTGTTCGAGACCGTCGAGGAATACAAACGCCGCCACCGCCGCTTCGGAGCCCTCTGAGAAGTGACGCGGAACTGAAGTTTCAACGCCTTCTTCGACCTAGGAATACAACACCCATCGAAACCAGAAGGATTCCACTGGGTTCTGGAACCACTGAAACCGCGGTATTCACGCTTGTCTCCAGCTTACCAAGACCAGCGAGCGTATAAATCACTTCAGATTCAGTAACATTAGGCTCCCACCGAAGAACTTCGTAGCCGTAGTAATATTCAGACGATGATTTTTTAATCCGGAATGCAAGAAATTCACCTCCTGGTGTCGAAGGTGGCCCACTCTCACTCTCAAAAGACGCCTGACTCTGCCAACTTGCTCCGAGAACGAATGGTCCGATGACATCACCCTGTGATAACTGCCGTGGATGGCCTGTCGCGTTACTGATCAATGTTTCCACTTTATACGGATCCACCGAATCAAAGCCTGCTAAAATCATCAAGCCTGTGTTAGTCCAACTCTCCCAAATCTGAGATCCAGACTCATCGGACAACACCGAAAAAGAAGATTGAAACCTAGCAAACGAAAATCCAGCAAGTGGTCCTTCGGGAATTGTGTGCTCAAATCCTCCACGATAAGGATATTCTATAAATGAAGTCTTCGGTAAATTGATGACTGCCCCAAAACTGAACGAAGCTGAGACAAGAATTGTGAATCCGGAAACGACAAGCATTTTCATAGAGCGGTCTGGGAGTTGGTGAGTTAAACCGAACCGCCAAAAGCAACGGAACGGGATCCAATTTGTATATGATAAATATACGCAGTCAATGGTTTTCAATCGCGCTTTTATGTGCCTCATCAACTGCCATGAAGCCAGTCCGGCATACTAAGCGGGCAAGACGAGGGCCAGCAGTAATCTTACAGCCTACGCCACGTAACAGCGCCACTCCGGATTTTGGAGTCCTCGGCTTTAGGCGAAAATTTGGGAATCCTCCCCACGCGGAGACGGGTTAGAGGATGACCCGTTGTCCAGAATCATCCTCCTCCGCGCCTTCGTGTGAGATTGGGTAAACTCAAGGAATCTGCACGACTTTGAGGCGGGCAAACTTTTTCACTGGAGTGCCAGGAGTGAAGGTGTAGGCGATCCCGCTTTCCGTGCCGTCCGTGACGACTGTCGTCCATGAATCCGCAGCAAGGGTCTCGGAGGTCTCGATCGCGTAGCTGATGTCGGTTCCATAAGGTGCACCGCGCTTGGTGAAGGTGATGGTATTTCCACTGAACACGCCACGCTCGCCACCTTGGATCAGAGCGTATTCAACGAGGTTGGAAACACCGTCGTTGTCAGAGTCACCACCGGCACCCCCAGTCACGCTGTTCGCCAAGGCCCATGAGGCGTAATCGTCAGAAACTGCCGGACCATTCAACACGGTGAGCGTGCCGGTCCCGGAGAAATACGTGTCATTCACCGTCGTCGCACCCGATCCGGCGGCCCCATAAACACCGGCGGCCTGCTGGACGCCATTGAGAGTGAGGGTGTCCACCGTGTCGCTGATCTGACCACTGGTTTCATCGAAGTTTAAATCAAGGATGCCAGCACTGCTGATGACGATGGCCGATGAATCCGCAAGGTAGGGCTTACGCAGGCGCAAAGTACCTCCGTTGATGTTCGTATCGCCCGTGTAGGTGTTCACTGCGGTTAGAACGAAGGTGCTATCTCCGGATTTTGTCAAACTGTAGCCATTTCCGCCATCGGAGATCACGGCATCGATCGTAGAGGTGACGGTGAAGCCACCGATCGATGCGTTAGAAAGCAGGTTGACCGCGCATGCAGAATCAAGCGTTCCGCTTTCCATGCGGAGTGCGCCAGGACCACTTCCTCCACTGCCCGCAACATTGACGGTGACTCCGCTGTATGTTCCACTGCTAGCAAGGCGGGCAGTCGCTCCAGCCTCGATATTGAGGATGGAGTCACTGCCAATCAAGCCGTTGAAATCCACGCGACCATTGCTTGCGGGGCTCGGCTTGACGTTGATCGATCCAGCAAAGTTGGTGAGTGTTCCTGACGTGAAACTGAGTTGCAGGGCGTTCGGAGGCGTGGCGCTGATGTTGCCTGTTCCGGTGGTGGCATTCGTGATTTGCCCTAAGGCAACGAGTGCGGAAAAGTCGGCCTCAAAGTCAGTTCCCGCATTCAATGTGAGGGAACCTGTATGAATGCCTCCGGGCTGAACAATTTTTAGTTTGCCGCCTTCGACAATCGTTCCACCTGTATAAGTGTTGATCTGATCAAGCACCAAAGTGCCAGATCCCAGCTTGCGGAGACCTAGGGCGTTCTCTCCAGCGTTCGGATTGGCGAGCACGTTGCTATAGGTGAATGCGCCACCGGCGTTGGTGGTGTCGAGACCGAGCTTGGAGCCGGACCTGAAACCGCCGGATGCTGTGCCCAGCGCGGTGAGGCTGGCGATGTCAGACGAGGTGAATTCTCCAGTGCCACCGACGTTTAGAGCGAGGGCCGCATTGCTATCAACCTGAAGATTCGTGACAGTCCAACTTGCCGGAGTGTTGTTGTAGAGCGAAACTTGCTTGGCGAACTGAAGTGTGCCGGCGCTGATCGTCGTCTTACCTGTGTAGCTGTTGGTGCCGGAGAATGTCTGAGCACTGGCACCGCTTTTCGTCACAGCGATAATTCCGGTGCCACCTTCGGAAATCACGCCACTGAATACAGCGCTATTTCCGTTGTTGATGCTAATCGTGCCGGTCTGTGCAGGCGTCGCGGAAGTGTTGGACGCGCTGATGGCACCACCCCCTGCAAGCGAATAAACTTGGGCGCTGCGCATGGTGGCGCCGCCATCGCCCAACTGGAGAAACCCGCCGCCGCGACTCACATCGCCATTGAGGGTGAGCGCGGGCGAATTTGCACCCGTGGCAAAAAAGCTGCCGTTTTGCGACACAATGGCCACGCCATCGTCCACGGTTAAGCCCGCATTGCTATCAAAACTCGTGGTGCTGAAGCGGACGACCGCTTTATTTACCGCCGTTCCAGAGCCCGTGGATAGGGTGAGCGCTCCATTCTGAATCTTGGGTGCGCTGAAACCCGTCGGTGTTAAAAATCCAAGCCCTTCCTGACCGGAGGTGAATGATGATGAGGGCTTTTCAATACTCAAGGTGCGGGATGCC
>JBEGOB010000153.1:0-2919 GCA_041182265.1 Verrucomicrobiota bacterium
AGGGCGTCGATTTTTTCCTCGAGGGTGCCTGAGGTGATGAATTTGTGGACGAGGACGTTGCGTTTCTGGCCGATGCGGAAGGCGCGGTCGGTGGCTTGATTTTCGACGGCGGGATTCCACCAGCGGTCGAAGTGGATGACGTGGGAGGCGGCGGTTAGGGTGAGGCCGGTGCCGCCGGCTTTGAGGGAGAGGACGAAGAAAGGAGGTCCGTCGTCGCGCTGGAATTTCTGGACCATATTTTGGCGCTCCTTGACGGGTGTGCCGCCGTGGAGGACGAGGCCACGGCGACCGAAGACGGTGGCAAGGCAGGATTCCAAGGGATCGGTGAGTTCGCGGAACTGGGTGAAGATGAGGGCTTTTTCGCCACGCGAAGCGATTTCCTCGCAGAGTTCCGCGAGGCGGGTGAACTTGGCGCTACTGGAAAGATCGTAGTTTCCGGATTTGGTGAGCTGGTCGGGGTGGTTGCAGATTTGTTTGAAGCGCATGAGGTAGGCGAGCACGAGGCCGCGGCGCTGGATGCCCTCGGTGGTTTCGAGGTCGCGAGCGAGTGTCTCGGCGCTTTTTTGATAGAGTTTCGCTTGGGCGGGTGTGAGGCCGCAGAAGACTTTCATTTCGGTTTTTTCCGGGAGGTCGGAGATGATGGATTTGTCGGTCTTGAGGCGGCGGAGGATGTAGGGTGAAACGAGGCGGCGCAGCGGGGCGAAGTGCGCGGAGTTATCACGGGTGATCTGTTTGACAAAGGTGGCGAACCGGGTGGGATTTCCTAACAATCCCGGGTTGATGAAGTCGAAGAGCGACCAGAGATCGCCGAGGTGGTTCTCGACGGGCGTGCCTGTGAGCGCGATGCGGGTGGTAGCTTGGAGTTTGCGGACGGCTTTGCTTTGGGCGGAGTTGTGGTTTTTGATGGCTTGGGCTTCGTCGAGAATGACCCAACCCCAGCGGGTGGCGGCGGGCCAATCCAGGCGGGCGACCATGCCGTAAGTGGTGATGACGAGGTCGGCGGCGGCGAGGGTGTCTGCGCTGGGTTTCTCGGTGTCGCCGGTGGAGCGGTGGGCGATGTGGAGGCGTAGGGTGGGAGCGAATTGGGCGGCTTCGCGCTGCCAGTTGCCAATGAGCGAGGCTGGGACGACTAGCAGGCTGGGAGGACTGTGAGGCATCTGTTCTTTTTTGCGGAGTAGGGCGGCGAGGACTTGGATTGTTTTGCCGAGGCCCATGTCGTCGGCAAGGCAGGCCCCGAGGCCGGCGCTCGCACAGAACCAAAGCCAATCAAGGCCGCGCGCCTGATAGGGGCGGAGGGTTGCACGGAGTGCGGACGGCGGGGGAGCGGCGTCCGGAGTGGTGAGTTGGCGGAGGGTGTCCTCGAGTTCCTTTCCGGCTTGGGCGAAGGCCCATTCGCGGTGTTCTTCGAAATCATCGGTGCCCTTGAGATCGGCGGGAGCACCAGCTAACAGCCTCATGCCTTCGATGAACGAGATGCCGCCTTGCGAGGCGATGGATTTCCAGTGGTCAAGGACTTGTTGAAGTTTCTCGCGGTCCACTTCGATCCATTGGCCGCGGAATAGAATGAGGCCGTCATCGCCTGCTAGAATCTGTTTGATTTCGCTGGCACTGAGTTTATAGCCGTCGATGATGACGTCGAGTTTGAAATCAAGCAGCGCGTTTAGGCCGACAGAGCTGCTTTTCCTTTCGCCGATGGTGGCAGCGACCTGTGGACGTTTACCACGTTTCAGCCACCAGTTCGGAAGTCTAACAAGTATTCCGGAATTTTCGTAGGTGGGGATGGCGCGGAGGAATTGAAAGGCCTCGGGAGGTGTCCATGCGAGCGGGTGGAAGATGTCGCTGGATTCGACGAGCGATGCCATGAGCGGGCAGGATTTCGCAGCGGCATGGAGTGGGGTGAGGAGTTTTAGGAGGGCGGTTTTATTTTTTGTACCGGAGTATTCTTGGAGTGCCTTGCCGAGCGGGACTTGGGTGAGGCGACCGGATTGTGATAGACCGGAAGCGTAAGAGGCCATGAAGGCAAAGGGGAAATCCGGGTCGCTTTTCTGCTCGGCGAGGTGCAGGGTGACGCGGCCGACGCGGGACCAGGCTGGTGCGTGTTTCTGGAGGAATGCGGCGATGGATTTTTCTTGGAAAATTTCCGCGCGTGACCAGTCGCTTAGACGTTGCCAGAGAGCGAGCAGGAGATCGGGCGAGAGGTATTCCGCGCCGGGCATGGGTGGGGCGTTAAGCGTCCAGATGGCGAATTGCGCAGCGTCCGGTGGCGGAATTTCGGCAAGCGGATCATTTGCGTCGGGGACTTGGCAAAGCGCACGGATGAGGTGGTCGGCGATGGATTTCCAAAACAGAATGGAGGCATCTGCGGAGGGATTGGCGGAGTGACCGCCGAGGGCGATGAGGGCGGCAGGCTCAGATTCCGAGAAAGCGGCATGGAGTGGGTGTGCGGGATCTTGGCAGATCACCACGCCGGCGGGTGTGAGACCAAGCGCGGCTGAGAAGGGGTTTGGCGGTGGAGCAGGATGGGCCATGTGCGGATGAGTTAGCGCATTGCGCGGGGAATGTCACCCCCTTGGGAAAAATCATCATTTGCCGTGAAGTGCGGTTTTGAAGGGGCGGGCCGACACGGGAAGGGTAGGGGGATTGGTTCCCATGATTTCATTTCGGATACCATGCATGACAGATTGTAGAATACGGGTTTGGGTGGTGGCGTTATTCCTTCTGGGGCAATGCATGGGGAGGGTGTTTCCCCATTTTTCGCTTGTCAGATGATCACGAAGCAAGGACTGTTGAACTGTTCGCATGATTACTCGTCTATTTTCAGCAGCTTTGCGTGGAGTCGATGCCCAAGAGGTCGAGGTGGAGGTGAATGCCCGTGGTGCGGACAAGCCGATTGTTATCATCGTGGGAAAGACTTAACCC
>JBEGOB010000154.1:0-4145 GCA_041182265.1 Verrucomicrobiota bacterium
CTCAAACGCGGCGCTTCCGGACGCACAATCGTCCGCGTGAAATCCCGCGTCCACGAGCCTTTCATCGGCATTCACTGGACTGAGGAACGCGAGGATAATTCGCAGTTCATCCCCGTCGGCCACTTCCTCAAGCAATCGAAATTGCGCGTGCCTGCCATCCTCCACGAGCGCGCGCGTCACCGCGTGGTGCTGGTGGAAGACCTTGGCGATGTCGATTTGCTGTCGCTCAAAGACCGCCCCTTCGCCGAGCGGCTACCCTATTACCGCTCCGCCTTTGAGCAGGTGGACCGCCTGTTTTACGCAAAACCGGCGAAGGATTTCCACCTGATGCCGCCCTTCGATGCCGCGCTTTACCGCTGGGAACAGGAATATTTCTTCGAATACATGGTCGAGGATTTCCTGGGTCTGGATGCCGACAATTTAAGGAAAAACCCGGTTTTTACCTCGCTCAGCGAGCGCCTTGGGACCGTCTCCCGTCACCTCGTCCACCGGGATTTCCAATCGCAAAATCTGATGATCAAGGACGACCAAGTCTGGCTCATCGACTTCCAAGGGCTCCGTCGCGGACGCCAAGAATACGATTTGGCCTCGCTGATCTACGATCCATATCTCGGCCACACGGCGGATGAGCGCCAACAGCTTCTAGAACTTTGGGAGGAAATTTCCGATGAATTGCCGGCGGAAACCGTCTTCCTCGAGTGCGCCGCCCAGCGCCTGATGCAAGCGCTCGGCGCCTACGGAAATATCGTGAAAAACCGCGGCGACGAGTGGTATCGGCAACACATCGCCACCGCTGGACGCTCGCTTGGCGAGGTGATCGCCGGGACCGCGCTGGAAGAACCACTCGCACCCGTTCTCGCGGCGATCCGCAATCTGAAGTCGTGAGCGGTCTGGTCCAACGCCAGCTCGGTGTGTTTTTTGTTGCCGTGGCGGCGGGCTGCTGCGTCTTGAAATTCGCCCCAAGCTCCGCCATCGACCGCACCGCATTCACCACCGTCGCCCGAGGCTTCGCCAATCCTCCGTTTTTTATCGCTGGCGATGGAAGCCACGCGGCTCCTTGGCAACTCCGCACACTCACGCACGCCACACGATCCCAGCCACAGCACGCCCCCGCCGTGGTCTCACTCGGCGATGATCCGGATGGCTTTTTCCAATCCTCACCCCACGCACCGATTGATCTTGCGGTGATTCTCAGCAATTTCCACCGCCTCGGCGTGAAAAAAGCCGGCATCGCCACCGTCATCGCCTGGGAATCCGCAGACGCCATCGGCCTAGCCGCGCTCGAGAAGGCGCTCGCCCGCTTCGACTCGTTGGCACTTGCCGCACCACTTTCCCGCAGTGCCGTCCCAGCTCCGGTTTTACCCAGTTTCCGCCGTGCCTCACTGCCACTCGCCGCCATCACCGGCGACTCCAGCCAAGTTCCAACGGTCAACCGCTGCCCCATCCCCGATTTAATTCTCGGCGGTGACAAGGCACTGGCCGGCTTTTCCGTGCTAGAATCCGAACCCAGCGGAAAACACCACCACCTCATCGCCCGCTGGGATGATCGCGTTGTTTTCTCCTTCGCCATCATCACCCTCCTGCAACGCCTCGACCTCTCGCCCGAAGGCGTGGAAGTGCGGCTCGGCGAGTCTCTGAAACTCAGCCCCACCGGTCCCGTCGTCCCCATCGACGCCTACGGACGGCTCGCAATTTCCATCAAACCCACGCCTGCCCATGCGGAAATCTCCGCAGAATCCATCGTGGACGCAGCCGTCGGAGCCATCCCGGAAACCGCGCTACCTCCCTTGATTTTACGCGACGACCGCAGCGCTGCCGAACCCGCCACCCGTGATTTTTCAAAAAATCTCACCGGACTCATCAGTGCCATCAGCGCAGAGGCCGGGCTCGGTGAGGTCAGTCATTTCCGGCGACCAAGCACCGCCTGGGAGCTTGGAATACTCGGCTTTTTTGCGCTGGCGCTGGCCCTCGTTTCCGGAACTTCCTTCTTTTTTCGCAATCTCAGCGGGCTACTCCTCGGCGGCCTCTGCCTCGCCGCGCAGTGGATCGGCCTCTGCCTCGCCGACGTCTGGCTGCCCGGAATGGCGATTCTCGCAGCGGGCAGCGCAGCGATGATCCTCGCAAACCTCGTCGCCCCTCCGGACACGCCACCCACAGCTAGAACGACTTGTGATCCGGAAATCCCACAAGCACCCCAGCTGGAGCCGATCACAAAACCCATGGATCAGCAAAAATCGCCGCCCCTAGCCACCCCAGCATCCACCAAAAAATCTCCCGGCAAGAAACGCGCGCGCAGTCAGAAATCTTCTTCAAAATCGTAATCCACACACCCGCCATGGACCCCATCGAAAAAGCCAACGCCCTCATCGAGGCGCTCCCCTACCTGCAAGCGTTCCGAGGGAAAACCTTCCTCATCAAAATGGGCGGATCCGCCATGGAAGACCCGGATTTAGTCGCCAAAGTCATGCGCGACATCGTTTTTCTCGAAGTCGCCGGCATCAATCCGATCGTCGTGCACGGCGGCGGCAAGGCAATCTCCGCCGCCATGGAAGCCGCCGGTCTTGAGGCGAAATTCATCGGCGGATTCCGCGTCACCACCGAGGCCGCCATCGACATCGTCGCCCACGTTCTCTCAGAGGAAATCAATCCCGGCCTCGTTCGCATGATCCGCAATTTCGGCGGAAAAGCCGTGGGCATCGCCGGCAACGACGTGTTCATCGGAGAAAAAATCAAGGGCACGGATGCAGAGGGCAACCGCGTCGATATCGGGCGCGTCGGCGAGGTGGTCGCTTGCCAAATGGCGCACATGGACGCCGCACACAATGCTGGCATCGTTCCAGTCATTTCCCCGCTCGCCGCCGAACTTGGAACGGGTAAGCCTCTGAACATCAATGCGGACCTCGCCGCCGCCGCCCTCGCCAAAGAACTCCGCGTGGCGAAACTGGTCTATCTTTCAGACGTCCCAGGCCTTCTCTCCGACCCCAAAGACCCGAGCACGCTCATCAAATCCGTCACCCGCAAGGAGGCTGACGCACTCATCGCAGACGGCACCATTTCCGGCGGTATGATCCCAAAAATCCGCAGTGCGGTGGATGCCCTGAACGCCGGGGTCCGCAAGGTCCACTTTGTCGATGGACGCCTGCCACACGCCCTATTGCTGGAAATTTTCACCGACGGCGGCATCGGCACCGAGGTTGTGCGTTGACTACGAAGCAGTTCCGAATTCCTCGCGACGGAAGTTGGTCGGAGAATTCCCTGTAAAACGGGCAAAACTCCGGTTGAACTGCGAGAGCGATTGGTAGCCGACTTGGAAGGCGATTTCCGAAACGCGGACTTCCGGCTTCAGCAATTCGCGCTTGGCCCACTCGACGCGCCGGCGGTTGACGTAATCCGTGAGCGTCAGACCGGTCGCCTCTTTGAAAAGCCGGCAAAAATGCGATTCACTCAAACCCGCCTGCCTCGCAACGAGTGACAGCGGCAGCGGATCGGCGAGAGTTTTTTCAATGAATTTCCGGGCACGGGCAATCGCCGCCGGCTCACTGCCATCGCTGATGGTCGCAAGTTTCTCGGCGTGACGGCTGAGCTGCTCACCGAAAGTGGCAAGCAGCGTGACCATGCTTTGATAACGCTCTGGCTCGATCGCCCGAGTCTCAAGGTAAGCACTGCGCAGCGCCTGAATCTCCTCCTCGCGCAGCCCTTGCCGCGCCAGCGTCTTCGAAACTGCCTCAAAAGCAGCAGGTTCTGGAACGCTATGAAACACTTGGCCGGTCTTCAAAAAGCCGATCAAAGTCGCCCCATTGCGCACCGGCACCGCACTCGCCGCCATCCCGGCAAAGCAATGGCACGTCGTCGGCCCGCTCACTTTTGCCTCCGACATGAGTCGGTGGTTGACCTCAATGCAAGAATGACACGCAGTCTTGCAGAGATTGAGTTTCACACAAAATGGACTTCGGTTGCCCGCCTGATCATCAAGACACCAATTTTCCAAGTCACTGCTGACCAGTCGTAACGGAAGACCAGTCGCGCTCCGAAAAGCATTTTGATAGGTGATGAGAAGCTCCGAGTTAAGCAGTTTCTCAAACAGGTTTTGCTCGAAATGATTTGGATCGTTTGTCATGGCCGCCTCTTGGCAATGCGCTGCCTAG
>JBEGOB010000155.1:0-9753 GCA_041182265.1 Verrucomicrobiota bacterium
GGGAGGGCGCCGGGGCCCGTCATGCGGGGAGCTCGGCGGGGGTGGGGTGGACGGGGCGGACGCCGGGTGCGGGGCCCCAAAGCGGCAGCCGCCTGCACCCAGTCCAAGGGGCTGCCGCTTCAAAGTGCCCCTTCAAATGTTGCTCTTTGCATATTGGGGCGCGGTGGGCACAAAACGACGATGGATGGAAAGCGTGATCGAGCGACAGTCAGCCGAGTTAGGGGCTGGTGATTTTGAGGCGGGCGAAGCGACGTCCGGTGATGCCTGCAGGGAAAACTGCGCGGACGGTTTGCGGCGGGCCATCAAGGAGGACGGCACCGGGTCCAGCGGAGATCCAGGGGGCGGCGAGGGTGTCGCTGTATTGCACATCGAAGAGATAAGCTTCGAGAGAGGCGTCCTTGTTGCGCGTGTAGGTGAACTCGAGGTCGGTGCCGGGTGGACGCGTGAGGGTGGTGAGGGCGAGGGTGGCAGCGTGCGGGCTTTGGGCAGTGGCGAACTCGATGAGGTTGTTTTCGCCGTCGTTGTTCGCATCGAAGCTGTCGGCGGCGTTTCCAGCGTTTTCTTGGGTTCCGAAGTGGGTGAGCCGCCATTGGGCGATGGCGGAATCTGGTTGGAGGGTTAGAGCGAGGTCGTTGCCAGTGCCACCCTTGTAGGTGATGCGCCAGTCGTAACCGCTGGCTGTGAAGACGGAGCCTTCGGGCTTGCCGGAAAATGCGCCTGAAATGAAGCCAGCACTGATTTTATTGAGGATGATATAACTTGTGCCGGGTGTGAGGCCGGGCGGGGCGATTATGTCGAGATTTCCTGATAGGATGACGGTGGTGCCGATGGTGAGGGTGTCGCCGGGACGAATTTCAAGGCGGCCGTTAGTTTGGATGTTGAGGCTTGAGGTGCTGGACGGACTGCCCTGTGGAGCAAGGGTGCCGGTGAAGACGGTGAGCGGCCCGGCGAGCGATCCTGATAGAATGAGGCGGCCGGCGTTGACCGAGGTGGTGTTGGTGTGGGTGCTCGGGCCGGAGAGTGTCCAGGTGCCGGAGCCGGTTTTACTGACGCCGAGGGCGGTGGTGATGGAGCCGCTGATTTCGCCGTCGCCCTCGCCTTGGAGATTGAGTGAGTTGTTGGTATCGCCGATGTTGCTTTGGAGGGTGAGTTTGCCGGCGGTGGAAATCAGGGCAAGTGCGCCGTTGCGGGTGATAGAGCCGCTGAGGGTGTTGTCGCCGCTGAGGTTCTCGACGGACGCGCCCGTGGTGCTGGTGCCGAGGGTGAGGTTTTCCGCGATGAGGAGGGAGCTTCCCTGAAGCTGGAGTTTCGCTCCGGAATTGACGGTGGTTCCGGTGGCGGTGGTGCCGAGCGCGGTGTTGTGTGCGATTTTTAAGGTGCCGTTGCTGACGAGGGTGGTACCAGTGTGCGCGTTAGGGCCGGCGAGCGACCAGGTGCCAGCGCCGGTTTTTTCGACGTTGATGACGCGGCCTGCAGTTTCTAGGATGCCGCCGGTGATCTGATTTTCGCCGATGGAGATGCCGCCGAGTTTTAGGGTGCGGCCGGCGACGGGAGCGGTGATAATTCCCGATAGAGTGAGCGAGCCACCGTCGCTGGTGATCAGGGTATTTCCGGCACCGAGGCTGAGATTCACCGGGCTGGCCATGAAATTGTCTCCGGTGACGTTGTGAATACGGCCGGGCGAGGGCTCGCCGCTGGTGTTGATGGTGACGGTGGAGGGGATGGAAATATTTTCGCCATCGAGGTGGAGGCTGCCGAGGCCGGTGGTGAGTTCGATGGATTTCGTGCCGCTGCCGAGTGCGGCGGCGCGGTCAATGTTGAGGGTGCCGGTGGTGATGGTCACGTTGCCCTCGAAGCGGTTAGTTGCGCGGAGTTCGATGGTTCCGAATTGGGTCGGGCAATCGATGTGAAGGCTGCCGGTGCCGCTGATTTCGTTAGGCACGGCGAGAGTGTTGGTGCGGTCGAAGCGGAGGAGTCCGTTGTTGGTGATATTGGCGGCGCTGAGTGTGCCGGATTCGCCGTCGTTGCCGATTTGGAGGATTCCCGAGTGGATGGTGGTGGTGCCGGTGTAGGTGGAGTTCCCGGCGAGAATGAGTTTGCCTGGGCCGGATTTCACGAAGTTGTAGTTGTTATCATGGGCAGTGCCGCCGCCTAGGGTGCCGTTGAAAAGATGGGTATCAGCGGCGTTCGCGATATTGACGGTGAAGGTGGTGGCGGCGGCGTTGCTGTTGATGACGCGGTTCGAGGTGCCGGTGCCGCTGGTGAGCAGGCCGCCAACCTGTTGGCTGTGCGAGTTCATTTGGAAAACTCCGCTGCCCGTTCCATCACCTAGGATGAGGCGGGTGGTGACGGGCAGGCGGTTGCTTCCGTTTCCGATGAGAAGATTTCCCTGGAGGACGCGGGTGTCGCCCTGATAGCGGTTGGCGGCGCGAAGTTGCAGGGTGGAAGGGCCGGTTTTGGTGAGGCCCGAGGAGCCGGCGACGACAGAGGCGATGTTGGTGGTGTTCCCACCGTGGTTGGCGGTGATGACTGGGTTTTCGCCATTCAATAGGACAGGCCCGCCGGAAAACACGTAGCCCGGGGTGGTGACGGTGATGTCGTTAGCGGCGACGCCTGCTGCGGCGACCGTGACGGTGCCAGCGGTTCCAGCGAAGACGGTGTTGTCATCGGTGCCGCCGGAAGCAGGCCAAACTTCGTTTTCCGCGCCGTTCCACCAGTTTGCCGCATTGTTCGTATTCCAGATTCCGCTGCCGCCTTGCGCGCCAGCGGTGCCGACTCCGGCGCCGTCCCAGGTGAAGTTGCGCGGAACGACGGCGGGCGGTGTGAGGCGGCGGGTGAGCTGGGCTTCGTAGAGGTTGGCGGGCGTGAGGCTGGCGGGGGCGATGGCCTCAATCCATGGGAGCACCGGGTCTTTCGAGGTGGCAAGCGTGGTGTTGAAACCGATGAAATTCGGCTGCGGCCACAGCCCGCGGCCGAGCGACGGATTCGGCAGGGTGGTGACGGGATTGGTGGAGGAAATATTCCACAAGGTCTCACGCGCGGCGGATTCCGGATTCCTGCTGCCGCTGCTGGCAAAGTGCCGGGTGCCGGCGCCAATGTTAATTTCCGTGAACAAGTTTTCGTGAGGAAGATAGGTGTGGTGATCGAAATTCAAATCCACGCCCGAGCCTTTCATGCAAACGCAGCCAGTGGTATCCTCGACGGTGAGATCATGATAGGTCCGTGTCGGGATGCTGAAATTAGAAACGAGGCAGTCGTCGCTGCGGCGGAGTTGGATTCCGTGATGACCGGTGTAGTAGGTGCTGTTCACATTGCGGCGGTTCGCGACGTCGGCGGAAAGGGAAACATTGTCCACGGTGCTGAACAGCGAGCGCTCAAGCATGATGCCGCATTCGAAGTTATGAACAGCGACGTTGCGGATCCAAGAGTTCGCGACTCCATCCATCCAGATGCCGTTAAAGCCGACTTCATTGAAATGCCCCTGATACTGGCGGATGGGAAACTCCATCTTGAAGCCCTCCAGTCCGACCTCTTCAAGTTGGCCGGAAAACGCATGGATTTCAGGCGACCACTGAGTTTTGACATCATGACGCAGCGGGCGTTCGAGCGTGATTTCATGGCCGGAAATGGCAGCGATTTTCGACGGAAAGCGCACCAGCTGGCGGCCAACGAGTGTGGGATGGGCGTCGAGTTGGTCGGCGTTGATGTGGCGGCCGAGCGAGCCGTCCGGATCGCGCATTGTCAGGCGGATGGTTTGGCCCACGGAGAGTCCCGCAGTGGAGGCGAGGGTCAGCAGCTTGGAGCCGCGGGCTGCATTGGCGGTGATATCGGCGAGTTTGGTGGTCGTTTCGCTTCCTTCCACCCAGATGAGTCCGCCGCTCCATGACCAGCTCTCGAGTCCGGCGGTGCCGGGCGGCTGGCCTATCAGCTCGGTAAGATGCTTGGTGAAGACCAGCGTGGTTAGGCCACTGCCCGCGCCGCGGAGGACAAGGTTGCTTTTCTGGATATAAAGGACGCGGGTGATCTTGTAGCGGCCGGCGGGGATCAGGACGGCACCGTTGTTGGCGGCGGCGATGGCGTTCTCAAAAGCGGTGGTGTCATCGGCAATACCGTTTCCGACGGCACCGAAATTCATCACGTTGGCGACCACGGCCGGAGTCGGGATGGAAGTCTCACCCGAGCGATAGCCGGCGAAGGAGAAATCCGGCAGCCGACTGGCGGGATTCCAGAACTCGCCGCTGGTGCCCCACAGCTCGCTGACTTCGGCGGAGGCGAGGATGGGAAGCGCGAAGACGAGGGCGGCAAGGGAGCGAATGTTCATAATCGGGAAAAGAGCCCACGGTAAAGATCTTAAGAAATGACGTGAGACCCAGTCGGAAGCAAGGACACGGAACTCATCCTTTTGGTGGATTGGATCCTTGTGCTGCGCGCTAAATTTCCAAGGAGTCGGGGTGCAATTTGTGAACGGAATTCCTGTCGAGGGACAAATTCCGTGAGTTCAGGGATCGCCAGTCACGCGCAGGCAAACGAAGTTGCGGGCGGCTGAAGGAAGCTCGACGGTGACTTGTTCTCAATCTGGGAGGTCCGGATGGGGCACCGCGGATCGGATTTCGAGTGGACTCCAGGAGCCGAGCTCAGCCAATCCCCAACTCATTTGAAACCTTAAAAAACACCCACTCCCCAAACTTTGGTGTAGACCCTGTAGACCCCGAAAACCTAATTCGTTGAAAATAAGGATGGTGCGCGATACTGGGTTCGAACCAGTGACCCCCTCCGTGTCAGGGAGGTGCTCTACCACTGAGCTAACCGCGCATAAGCCGTCCCCGAGCGGGGCGGGCGAAACTAGGACGGTCGGCATGCGGGATGCAACCCCTTTTTTGGTAAAAAGGCGGAAGATCCGAAGATCTTCCGCCATGACTCGTCCGGAAGCTGCTGGATGCCAAGCGCCTGCCCTGAGGCTTGGCGCTTGGCAGCGCTGCGATGAGGACCGGATTAGGCCTTCTTTGCGGCTTTCTTTGCGGCTTTTTTCGCAGGAGCTGCTTTCTTGGCAGGAGCAGCCTTTTTCGCTGGAGCGGCCTTTTTCGCTGGGGCAGCTTTTTTCGCAGGAGCAGCTTTTTTCACTGGGGCCTTTGCGACTGTTTTCTTCGCCGCTTTTTTCACGACTTTCTTCGCGCTTTTCGCGGCTTTCTTGGCTGCCTTTTTCACGGGAGCCGGTTTTGCCGGAGCTTTGGCGGGCGCTTTCTTTGCTGCCTTCTTGGCCGGGGCGGTTTTTGCCGGGGCTTTGGATGCAACTTTTTTCACGGCTTTTTTAGCGGTCTTAACCGCTGCTTTCTTTGCTGTTTTTTTTGCAGCCATAGTCTTGTGTCGTTTGAGTTCGAGTTCGATGTTTGTTTTCTCTTCTGGCGTCAATGTGCCCGTGGAGAGGATAGCGAGAACGGCCTCACCGAGGCGTCCTCCAAAAGCGTTTGTGATGAAATCATGGGTCACGCGTTGGACGATGACTTCTTGTGGATAGATCGATTCAAAAACATCGGCACGCCCGACTCTGACTTTCCGAACCAAACTTTTCCGCACCAAGCTCTGCATCACCGACAGAACCGTGGTGTATGCACGGTCTTTGCGATCCGGCATGGAATCATTTACTATAGATACCGTAGATGGACCTTGATGCCAGAGAACCGATAGGGCTTGGAGCTCTAAATTGGATGGATGGGTTGGACGCGCCATTGTTGTGAAATCCCTTCGCTAGCGACGATGTAAGGAGTCGCCCTAAGGCACGTCAAGCTGGAAGATGCGGAAAATTAAGAAATCCGAAATATTTTTCCGGAGCCGCGATAAATTACTAGAAGTGTAGTGATTGAATTTTGCTAACTATTCAGTCGTGGTGGCCGCTTGCGGGCGAGTGATTTGAGAGTCGATTTCAAGCAGCGCCGTCCAGAGCGAGGGATCTGCGGGATGGCCGTTGAAGAGGACTTTTCCGCTGTTGGAAATCACCACGAAAATGGGTAGATTTTGCACGCGGAGCTGCTGTGCAAAGGGTTTTTCCTTGGAGTCGATCAACCACGCACCTGGCGGATTGAGGCCGAGAGGACGGATCATTGCGCGAGCATCCGCGACAAGTTGTGGGGCGTCATCAGGAAGAATGGAGACCATGGCAAGACCCTTTTCCGTGAGGTATTGCGCGGTGGCGATGTAGTCCGGCATGCTGGCTTCTGACTCGCTGCTGGCAGGTGACCAGAAGTGAAAAATAAGTGCTTTTTTTCCGGCAGTGAGACTGCTGAGGGCAACGGTATCCGGGCCGGAGAGCGCTGTTAGTCGGGTGCTGAGGTCGATTTCCACCATGCGCATGCTTTCTTCGAGACGCAAGCGGTCGATGTGTGATGCGAAGGCGGAAGCCTGCCGCGGGCTGAGCCAGAATGCTTCGGTGATGTGTGTTTTGAAGGCGGCTAGCCTGCCGTTTTCAAGAGCATCGATGGCTTGGACATATTCGACGACGGCGAGCCAATCTTCTTTCACGCCGAAGATGGCGGAATCCTCGATTTTGAATACGTCGCGTTGTTTTAGAAATTCCGGAAGCATGGCGGCGAGGGCGGAGTCCTCGCGGCGGTCCACGTGGAAGAGGAAGCGGGCTTCCAGAATGGCTTGTTCGGTGACGCCGGACTTCCTGGCATCGGCGATGGCCTTGTCGAGCGCGATGGTGGATTCGCGCTCGGATAGAAGATTGTCCAATGCAGTTTCCCGCTGAGCACTTGGTGTTAATTCCTGGATGTCCGGTGGCTTAGCCTGTGCGGCGGCGGAGGCGGAAATAACAAGCAAGCAGAGGAAGGCGGCGGAAATGCGCATGGAGGCAGTGGGTGCACACCGCCGGGGCATGTGAGGCTCCGGCGGTGCGGAACTTGGATCAATTCACGGGCGGGATGACCATTTTCCGGCCAAGCACCACGATGTCTGTTGTCATGTTATTCGCCTGCTTGATCGCGGCAGAGGGAACTTTGTATTTGGAACTGATGCCGGAAAGCGTGTCTCCAGCGACAACGGTGTGAATGATGGCAGCTCCATTGGATGGGGCGGCAGGTGTGGCGGGCTGGACTGCTGCGTATGGGGAGGTGTAAGGCGATGGCGGGACTTGTGCGCCGGGCGTTACGCCAGTTTCCTCATAGGCGGCGGGCGTGTCGTAAACAGGATTGGTGTCAGCGGTGGGCTGTCCGTAGTCGGCAGTGCCGTATGGCGAGGCAGGCGTGTCGTAGGGGTCTGCTTTCTGCGGTGCGCATGAAGCGAGAGCGAGCGCAATGAACGACGGTGCAAGAATCTGATTCGGTGTCATGGTGTGATGGTGTAGCAGCTTGGATTGGATTTGAAAAGTCTGGAAGACGCGCGGCTGCGTGGATGAAACGTCGCCGACACGGTGCTTTATTCATTTGGAATTTGCCCGGAGTCGGAAAAATGATTCTGCGGTGTGCGTGGTGTGACGGGCTAAAGTTTCAAGCGATTCTCCACGGAGTGCCGCGAGTTGGTCGGCGGTGTGTCTGACGAAAGAGGGCTCATTGCGTTTTCCCCGCTGCGGTTGCGGTGCAAGGTAGGGCGCATCCGTCTCGATCATGAAACTTCCCGCAGGACATTGCGAGGCAGTCGCGCGGACTTCGTGCGCTGTCTTGAAGGTGGCGACTCCGCCAAATGAAACGAGGCCACCGAGGGCAATGACGCGCTCGGCATTTTCCCAGGAGCCGATGAAGCAGTGGAAAACAGCACGCACGGAACTGCGATGGTTTTGGTAAATGGCGAGTGCGTCCTCGAACGATTGGCAGCCCTCGCGGTCCCGAGTGTGGATGACGATGTTGAGCTTGGCGGCAGCGGCCACCTCGAAGTGTGCATTCAGGAAATCTTGCTGCCGTTTCCGGAAAATTTCCTCATCCCAGCCGTCGGGAGCTGCGTGATAATAATCAAGCCCAGTCTCGCCAATCGCACAAACGCGCGGGTCGCCAGTGAAGGCGGTAAGCCGGAGTGCTGCATCATCCGGGGCGTGGTGGACATCACACGGATGGATGCCAATGCAAGCATGCACGGCGGGATTTTCCGCAATCGCGAGATTGGCGGAGATGTCGTCTAGAGACGTTGCAAGCGTGATCAGACGGGTGACCTCCGCAACTTGCGCGCGCGCGATGAGATCCGGGACCTCCTCGGGAGCGAATCGGTGTGAAGCAAGATGGCAGTGCGAATCCGTAAGCATGTATTTCAGCGATGGAGAGCTGTGAGAAAGGCGGCGACTTTTGAAAAGTCCTTCACGCCGGGAGAAATTTCCGCACCGGAGGCGATGTCGAGTGCCGCGGGTTGGACGCTCATCGCTGCCAACCAAGCGTTTTCAGGCACGATTCCGCCCGCAAGTAGGACAGGCAAATGCGGGTTCTCGCGGCGGAAGTCGGAAGCAACTTCCCAATCAAAAACCTCGCCGGTGCCGCCGTAGATTCCCGGCGCGTGTGCGTCTAAAAGAATGGCGCTCGCGCCGTAGTCGCTTGCACGATTGAGATCCGCCTTGGTCTTCACGCCGATGGCCTTGATGAACGGCACGGCGGCATCTCGATAGGGCGCGGCATCACATGGTGCCTCATCGCCATGCAACTGCACGACATCAAGCAGGCCATCACGCACGAGGCGGAGCGGCAATTCCGGCGCCTCATTCACAAACACACCAACACGTAAAATCTTCCCGGCGAGCGCGTGCAACCACACCGCATCTTCCGGGCTCAAGTAGCGTTTCGAGTGCAGCCAGAAATTCACTCCCAAGGCATCCACACCCAGTTCCACCAGTTGATTCGCATCCGCAAGCGTCTTCACACCACAGATTTTTAGTGAAACCGTAAGTGGGTCGAGAAAGCGTTCAAGCGTCGGCATGGGTGGACCGTAACGGAAAATCCAGGTTTTGAAACTGAGAACTTGATCGGAATGCTCTCGCGCAAAATGCGGGCTAAAACGAGCAGCGAATTCCAGTTAGGAAAGTCACCCCTTGATAATCATCCTCTCCCGGACCGCCGTCCAACCGCGCATATTCGACGCCGGATAGGAGCTTCAGAGAGTCCCCTTGAAAAAAATACTGCGCGCCAAGATAAACTGCGTGGTATCGGTCACCCCGAGGCGTATTTTCCAGAGCCGCCTGCTCATAACGCCTCTGCGCGGTGAGGCTTTCCCCACCATTTCCCGCGGAAAAAGCATACCGTGCGACGAGCTCCAAGCGCCCGGGAATCAGCTGATACGTCGGTAAAAGATAGAAACCCAAAAGATCCTGATTTTCCGAATTTCCGCCGCTGGCGAGGAAGCCTTCCACCACCATTCCCGCCCTCTCGTTTTCCACGATCCATGTTGCCGAAATGATGTCATCGAATTTCCCCTGCACGAAATCCCCCGGCTCGCGCTCGCTATGCAGCCAGTCGATGCGCACCACGGCCTTCTCAACCCGGAGCGCGCGTTTGAAATCATAGCCCACGCCCAAGGTCGTCGCAAAACCACCCTCGAAATCCCCCCACTCGCCGTCTCCCCATGCGCCGCTCCCACGCGTGCCCGCCGGCGTGTCATTCGAAAAAATCCCACATCGCCAGAAAAATTCATGCCGCGACGCATCGAGCGCTAGCCCACTTGCTCGCTCGATTCCCAGTTGATTGAAAACATGCGAGCTCTCGAAGGTTGGCTGCGCGTTGCTCGATTGCAGCCAGTCATACTCGCCGATCCGCGGCTGCATCTTGCCAGCGCTTAGCTGCAATC
>JBEGOB010000156.1:0-5507 GCA_041182265.1 Verrucomicrobiota bacterium
TGCGGTGATCGCCTTTTTGATCATCGCCGCCCTCGGGTTCGCCCTGCCGCTGCCGCTTGGCGTGATTGGCCACGAGGGAAGCACCGTCCTCGTTTGCCTCAACGGCCTGCGCCTGCTCATCATCTCAAAAACGCCCGCCGCTCCCAAACCCAGAATCTCACCCAATCCTGCGGTTGCACCCGACCGAGAAAATCCCTAGCTTCCCGCGCGTGATCCGTCCCGTTGACTTTCTCCTAGATTTCCTCAAAGCCGAACAGGCGCGCGGCACCACGCACGTCCACCTCGACGAGGGCGCACGCGACGCGCTGCGTGAGCTTTTCCAACAGTCAAAAGGCAAACTCCCCACCGCGCCGGCAAGCGTCCCCGCACCCGCAAGCGTTCCCGCGCCCGCCGTCAGCGCCCGTCCAGCCATGGACATCACCCTCGCCCCAGTTCCAACACCGGCACCCGCCGTCACAACCATCTCCGCCGTCGGCCAATCCCCTGCCGAGCAACTGGCGTCCCTCCGCCTCCAAGCGGAAAAATGGCCCGCCGCCCAGAATATCACCTCACTGCACAAGATCATGGTCTTCGCCAGCGGAGATCCCTCCGCGGCCATCATGCTCGTCACCGACGCTCCCGGCTACCATGAGGAACGCGAACTCAAGCCCTTCGCCGGCCCAAGCGGCGAAAAACTCGACGCAATCCTCAAGGCGATGGGCCTCTCACGCGAGCAAGTTTACATCTCCAATCTCGTAAAATTCCGCCCCGCCGCCCCCAAACAAGCGACGAGCAACCGCCAATGCACGCCCGAGGAACTCGCCGCATTCCTCCCCATCCTCCACGCGGAAATTAACATCATCCGCCCCCAGTGCATCATCGCCCTCGGCGAGACTGCTGCCCAAGGCCTGCTCGGAATCCCCGCGCCCGCCAAGCTCATGCAAGGCACCTGGCAGCAGTTCCACGGCACACCCGTCCGCGTCACACACTCGGTCGGCCGACTCCTCCAAACCAGCGCCGGCCACTTGGTCAAACGCCAACTTTGGGAAGATATGCTCGCCGTCATGGAGAAAATCGCCATGCCAGTCTCGGAGAAACAGCGCGGCTTCTTCCTCACCAAGCCCTAGCTCCCCGCCTTCTCGCCCAACAGCTTGATCGGCTTCGGCACATGCTTCCGCCGCAAGCCAAACTGCCGCACCGCATACCTCTGCAAGTGCGCCTTCGCCGCCGCAATATCATCGGTGAAAAAGATCAAGTCCGGGTCCTCAGGACTGATCGTCCCCTGCTCGGCCATCCGGTGCACAAAGTCCATCAGCGGCTGCCAATAGTCTTTCCCCATCAAAACAATCGGGAAAATTCGCAATTTCCCCGTCTGAATGAGCGTCATCGTCTCAAACATCTCATCCAAAGTCCCCGCACCGCCCGGCATCACCACAAACGCATAGGAATACTTCACTAAAACAACCTTCCGCGTGAAAAAATAACACATCGTCACAGAACGCTGCACATACGGATTCAACACCTGCTCAAACGGCAACTCGATGTTCACCCCCAGCGAGCGCCCCCCCGCCTCAAACGCACCCTGATTCGCCGCCTGCATGATCCCCGGCCCACCTCCCGTGATCACCGTAAACCCGAGCTGCGCACACGCCTCACCCATTTCACGCGCCATCTCATAATACCGCGTCCCCGGCGGCGTCCGCGCCGACCCAAAAATCGTCACACACGGCCCCGCAAACTGGAGCGCCCGGAAACCTCTCAACAAATCTCGGGAAACCCGGAAAAGCGTCCACAAACTCCCCAATCGCGAACTCGGCCCCGACAACAGCGAACGCTCGGGATTCTCCAACTCAAACAACTCCTGCTCAACGATTTCCTTCGGCGTGATCTTCTGATTTTCTCCAACAACCGGACATTCTGGGCATTCGGGCGCATTCACCCTCCCTGACTACACGAGTTTCCTCCACTTGGAAAAAACAAAAACGCGCCCGGCTCACATGGAACCGGACGCGCTCAGATTCATCGGAATTTCCAATCAACCCGCGAAATTTGCGGCAACCACATCCCAGTTCACCACGTTCCAAAACGCGGCAATGTAGTCCGGACGGCGGTTCTGGTAGTGCAAGTAGTAGGCATGCTCCCAAACGTCCAAGCCCAGCAGCGGCTTCCCGCCGCATCCGCCAAACTCAGATCCCATCACAGGATTGTCCTGGTTGGCCGTGGAGCAGACGCACAAGGAACCATCCTCTTTTTTGCTCAACCACGCCCAACCCGAACCAAATCGGGTCGCGCCTGCCTTGGCAAAAGCTTCTTTAAAGCCATCAAAGGATCCGAAATTCTTGTCAATCGCCGCCGCCAGCTCACCCGACGGTGCCTTGGCTCCTCCCGGCGCAATGACGCTCCAGAAAAATGTGTGGTTCACATGACCGCCGCCATTGTTGCGCACCGCCGTGCGAATCTCTTCTGGAACCGACGCCAAATCACGGATCAATTCATCCGCGGACTTCGCCTCAAGCTCCGGCTTGCCCGCCAGCGCGTTGTTCAGGTTGGTGATGTAAGCATTGTGATGCTTCGAATGGTGAATTTCCATCGTGCGCGCATCGATGGAAGGTTCCAATGCATCGTACGAATATCCGAGATCGGGGAGTGTGTGTGCCATGAGGTAAGGAGTTTGATTTGCGTATTGCCGATCCATTCGATACGACGAACAGCCTCAGCAACGCCCCTACGAAACCGAGCTAGCTGCCACCCGCAAGGACAAAAACCAATGATTCCTCCAGAACTTCAACCCTATCTGCCGAAAATCGCCATCGCTCTTCTCGGAATCATCGTTGGCTGGCTCTTTGCGAAACTCCTCTCCTCCGGGAAACTCGCCGCCGCCGCAGAACGCCTCAAAGCCGAGGAACGCCGCTCATCAGAGATCGAAGCGCGCCTCTCCCAAGCCAACGCAGAATCCCAACGCAACGAGCAAGACGCCCAGACATTCCGCAACCAACTCACGGAAATCCGCTCCAAACTGGAAAGCGAAATCAAAGCCGCCGCCGAGAAACAAGCCCTCCTCGAACGCGCGGAAATCAAGCTCTCCGCAACCTTCAAAGCACTCTCCGCCGACGCCCTCAAATCCAGCACCGACCAATTCCTCCTGCTCGCAAAATCCTCGCTCGCAACCCAAACAGAAGAAGCAAAATCGGAAATCGAAAAACGCAAAGTCGCCATCGAAACCCTCGTCAAACCCGTCGCCGACTCACTCGGAAAATTTGAACTCCGCATCGGCGAAATCGAGAAAGCCCGCGAAGGTGCCTACTCAGAACTCAAAGCCCAAGTCCGCGCGCTCGGCGAAGGACAACTCGGCCTCCAACGCGAAACCGCATCGCTCGTCAAAGCGCTTCGCCAACCCATCGGCCGCGGCCAATGGGGCGAAATGCAACTCCGCCGCGTCGTGGAACTCGCTGGAATGCAACAACATTGCGACTTCGACTTGCAACACCACTCGACCACCGACGAGGGCAAAAAACTCCGCCCAGACCTCGTCGTCCGCCTCCCCGGCGGCAAGTCCATCGTCGTCGATTCTAAAACTCCCATGGACGGCTACCTGGACGCCCTGGAAGCCAGCGAGGACGGCATCCGCGACGAGGCACTCCAGCGCCACGCCCGCCAAGTCCGCACTCACATTCAACAACTTTCATCCAAAAACTACACCGCGCAATTCGCCCAAACCCCGGAATTCACGGTCCTCTTCCTTCCCAGCGAATCGTTTTTCTCCGCCGCCCTCCAATGCGACCCCGGCCTCATCGAGCGCGGCGTCAGCGAGGGCGTCATCCTCGCCACCCCCACGACGCTCATCGCCCTGCTCCGCGCCGTCGCCTACGGTTGGCGCCAAGAATCCATCGCGGAAAATGCCCGAGAAATCTCACAACTCGGCCGCACCCTCCACGAGCGCCTCGGCAAACTTGCAGAACACTTCTCCAAACTCGGCCGCTCCCTCGGAAATGCCGTCGAGCAATACAACTCCGCCGTCGGCTCGCTTGAAACACGCGTCCTCACCACCGCCCGCAAATTCGAGGAACTCCAAGCCGCACCCGAGACGGCAAGCATCGCCCACCTCGAACCCATCGACAGCACGCCGCGCAGCCTCCAAGCCAGCGGCGCACCTCCCGCCGCCATGGCCGCACTCGCACGCGCCAGCGAAGTTTCCGCCCGCCACCAAGAGCCCACCATCGCCGCCGCCGTCCTATCCCCACTCACCCCAGAGGCCGCGGAATCCCTCCTCACCGCAGACTTCGAGGGAGACTTCACCTTCGTCCCCAGCCCGCCCACCAGCGCGCGCAATGCCGCTGCGGACCTCCGCTCAGCCATGGAATAATCGCGGATTCCCACCTTCTCACACCACCTCACGACCATGCTCCCCGCACTCACCGGCCAATCCCCCGAATCCCTCGCGACTTGGCTCAAAGACGCCGGCGAGCCCGCATTCCGCGCCTCACAAATCCTCGAATGGGTCTGGAAAAAAAAGGTCACCTCCTACGAGGCGATGACCAATTTACCCGCAAGCCTCCGCGCCAAGCTCGCCCAAGCCTTTCGCCTCAGCGCCCTCGAACACAGCACCACCCAAGGCGCGGCCGACACCACCCGTAAATTTCTCTTCCGCCTCCACGACGGCCGCTACGTGGAAAGCGTCCTCATCCCGGCGAACCCCGCGCTCTACGGCGAAAAATCCGACCGCCGCACCCTCTGCGTCTCATCCCAAGTCGGCTGCGCCTACGGCTGCAAATTCTGCGCCTCCGGTCTCGCTGGATTCACACGCAACCTCGACGCCTCGGAAATCGCCGGCCAAGTCCTCGCCGCAGAACAACTCTCCGGCGAGCGCGTGGACTCTCTCGTCTTCATGGGCATGGGCGAGCCGCTTGCCAATCTCGACAACCTCCTCGCCGCCATCACCCTCATCACCGGGGAAAAAACTCTCCACCTCGGCGCCCGCCACCTCACCATCTCGACCTCAGGGCTCGTCCCACAGATCCGTAAACTTGCCGAGCACCCCCAACAAATCCGGCTCGCCATCTCCCTCCACGGCGCCACCGACGAAGTCCGCCAGCAAATCATGCCGGTGAATAAAAAATGGCCCGTCGCCGAACTTTTCGACGCCCTCGACCACTGGAATTCGCTCAAAAACCAAAAGCTCACCCTCGAATACATCCTCATCCAAGACGTAAACGACTCGCTCGAGCAAGCCGCCATCCTTGCGCGCCACGCCCGCCGCCTCGGAGCCAAAGTCAACCTCATCCCCTACAACACCGTCGAAGGACTGGAATGGAAGCGCCCACCAAACAACCACTGCCGCGCCTTCCAGGAAATCCTCAAAAACGCCGGAGTCACCGCCAATCTCCGCCTCGAAAAAGGCCACGACATCGACGCCGCCTGCGGCCAACTCCGCCTCAAACAAGAAACCGCGGAAGGCATCATCGAAGCCCCCTTAAAACGCTAAATCCCGCAAAAACCGCCCCAAGCCACGCCCCCGCACCACCCGGAGA
>JBEGOB010000157.1:0-11364 GCA_041182265.1 Verrucomicrobiota bacterium
GCATTGAAAGTCCTGGGTAAGCCTGAGTTTATCTTGGGACGGGATGAGGCGTATTTGGGGGTTATGGTCGATGATCTCGTAACACGCGGATGCACGGAGCCATACCGGATGTTCACCAGTCGTGCGGAATATCGGCTGCTTTTGCGGCAAGACAATGCCGATGTCAGATTGACACCCAAGGCTGCGGAAATTGGCTTGGCGAGTGGTGAGCGTGTCCGGCGCGTCGAGGAAAAGCTGGTGGGACTTGCCCAGGCGGATCCTTGGGTGCGGCAAACCGTCCACGAGGGCGTCAAGTTGGATCAATGGTTCCGGCGCAATGAAAACTCGTGGGATGCCTTGCCGGAACATTTGATGGAAAAGTTCCACGTGGAACTTTGGCCGCTGATTGAGACCAATTTTAAGTATGAGGGGCACCTCGGGCGTCAACAGGCGCAGATCGACCGGATGCAGCGCCATGAAACAAGGCGTTTGCCGGATGATATCGATTACACGGTGATCCGTGGGTTGAAGAAAGAAGCGCAAGTGCGCTTTGGTGAAATCCGGCCAGCGACGCTGGGGCAAGCAGGGCGAATTCCTGGAATTACGCCTGCAGATTTGGCCATTCTTCTGGTTTGGCTCGAAAAGCGCGGCCGGGAAACGGAGGTCTAAAGCTTCCCAGAAGAAAATTCGTGGCCAAGTTGTTCTTGCATAAAAATTGCAAACAGCTTGAATTTGCGTCTCATGAAGCCATTCCGCTATCTTCCTTGCATCCTTGTTGGTTCGGCATTTGCACAGTCTCCGGATTTGATTCCGCGGCGTCTTGGTGAGCTTGTGGTGACGACAAGTGCGTTGGATCGAACGCTTTTTGAGTTGGCACAGCCGGCATGCGTGCTGAAAGACGATGCGTTGGCGGATCGCTTGCAGGCGACTTTGGGGGATACTTTGGACGGCCAGGCCGGTGTGAGCGCGACGCGTTTTGGACCTGGAGCAAGCCGCCCGATCATTCGGGGGCTTGGGGAAGACCGCGTGAGAATTTTGCAAAACGGCACCTCCGTGTTGGATGTTTCGAATGTCAGCCCGGATCACGCGGTGGCCACAGATCCCTTGGCGATTGAGTCGGTGGAGCTGGTGCGCGGTCCCGCGACTTTGCTTTATGGGCCGAATACGGTGGGGGGCGTTGTGAATGTCATGGATTCCCGGATTCCAGAGGAGCGGGTGGACGGCCTTACTGGCGGAGCGGATGCAAGTTTCGGCACGGTGGATGATTTGACGTCGTTCTCGGGGGCGGTGAATTTTGGGCATGGTTCTTGGGCTTTTCACCTGGATGGGTTTCAGCGCGAAACCGGAAATTTGGAGATTCCCGGCTATGCGCGGTCGGAGCGCTTGAGGGCTGAGGATCCGCAAGCGGATGAGGCATACGGTTCACTTCCCAACAGTTTTACCGAGTCCGATGGTGGCGCGTTGGGTGCGTCCTATCTTTTTAAGAGTGGCTTTGTTGGCGTTTCTTATTCGGAAATGAACTCCTATTACGGGACGGTTGCCGAAGAGGAGGTGACCATTGATCTTGAGCAAGCCCGTTGGGATTTGCGTGGGGCTGTCTATGGTTTGACGCCGTGGGTGAAGGAGTGGAATTTCAAATTCAGTCACTCGGATTATGGGCACACGGAGTTTGAGGGCGCGGAAGTGGGAACCCGTTTTTTAATTGATGGTTTCAATGCTCGGACGGAACTCCTCCATGAGCCGTTCCGAAATTTCGAGGGCTTGGTTGGGCTCGAATTGCAACGCAATGATTTTTCTGCGCTGGGTGCCGAAGCGTTCCTTCCGGCTGTTGAGAATCAGGTGAATTCCATTTTTGGATATGAAGAGCTTAAGTTGGACCCCTTCACTCTGCAATTTGGTGCGCGCTATGATCAGCAAAACCATGAAACTGCGGAGATCGAACGGACATTTGATTCAATAAGTCTTTCATCAGGAGTTGTTTATGTTCCCGTTGAGGATTACGCGCTTGCGCTTTCTCTCGCTTATAGCCAGCGCCCGCCAACGTATGTCGAGCTTTTCGCGGAAGGGCTTCATGTTGCGACGGGAACCTATGAAATTGGTGATCCAGATTTGGCGAAAGAGAATTCGTTTTCCATCGATCTTTCGCTGCGGAAAAAGGCGGGTCGTGTGACGGGTGGCATCAGTGGCTTTTTCTATCGATTTGAGGATTTCATCAGCTTGCAGCCGACTGGGGCGGACTTCACGGATGGTGGCGAGGTGTTTCCAGAATTTGCATATGAAGCGGGCGGTGTGGATTTCTATGGTGCGGAATTGGAGATGATCTTTCATGCGTTGCAACCGGTCGCTTCTGAGCCAGCAGGGAAATCGCCCCTTGGTCTTGTTTCAGATCAGACCTTGGATTTGATATTCCGTGCGGATTGGGTGCATGCGGAAAATCGTGACAGTGGCGAGGCCATGCCAAGGATTCCGCCATTCCGCCTGACTTTGGCGTTGGATGGTCAATGGCAAAAGCTGGGTGCACGCGTGGAGGGGCAATGGGTTGCGAATCAAGATCGTATTGCCAACTACGAATTGCCGACTGATGGCTATTTTCTCCTCAATGCGGGCGTGGATTACCAACTTCCATTGGGAGATTCCGTGACGACGATTTACTTAAAAGGAGTTAATCTCTTGGATGAAGAGGCGAGGCAGAGCACCTCGTTCCTGAAGGATGTCGCGCCGTTGGGTGGGAGAGGTTTGGTGGCAGGTCTGCGCGTGGAGTTTTGAGGTAAATGGGTTAGGAAAACCAAAGATTCACAAGGCTGTGCGCTGCATCGCGGAGAATCCGCACAGTCTTTGAGAGTCTATGCGAGGCGGATGGCCACGACTTGTGGTTACATCTCTGCGTGAACGTCCTCGCCATCACCATTCTTGTCAGCTCATGTCTGGCCGGAATTTTCGTCGTTTGTTTTGCCGTTGAGTCACGTCGCTCGCGCCGAAGCAGCTTCGAGCGGGACTCGCTTTTGCCCCTCGAAACCTCACCCATCAAGCCCGGCACCCGCCCCTGATCTCCGCCATGTCCACGACCACTATCACTTACGACGACCGCAGCGTACGCGGTTTCATGACTTTTTCCATCATTTGGGGAATCGTCGGGATGCTTGTTGGCGTCCTAGCAGCGACCCAACTTTCCTGGTGGCAGATGAATGGGAAATTTCTGGAGTGGATCAGTTTCGGACTGATTCAGAGTGAGGGACTTTCCTATATTACCTTTGGGAGAATCCGTCCGCTTCATACGAATGCGGTGATTTTTGCATTTGTGGGGAATATGGTGTTTGCAGGGGTTTACTATTCCACCCAGCGTTTGTGCAAAGTTCGAACTGCGTCGGATTTTCTATCGAAAGTGCATCTTTGGGGATGGCAATTGATCATTCTAGGAGCGGCCATCACTCTTCCGGCAGGTCTCACACGCGGTAAAGAATATGCGGAACTCATTTGGCCGCTGAACATTGCAGTGGTCGTCATTTGGGTGGTCTTTGGAATCAATTTCTTCTGGACGCTCGCCAAGCGCAATGAGCCAAGCCTCTATGTTTCACTTTGGTTCTATATTGCGACGATCGTTACAATCGCGCTTCTGTATGTCGTCAATCATCTATCAATTCCAACTTCTTTGATTCATTCGTACCCGATTTTTGGTGGAGTTCAGGATGGCTTGGTGCAGTGGTGGTATGGGCATAACGCAGTGGCCTTCTTCCTAACGACTCCCATTTTAGGAATCATGTATTACTTCATTCCGAAGGCGGCGGATCGTCCGGTTTATTCTTATCGTCTTTCGATCATTCACTTTTGGGCCTTGGTATTTATCTATATTTGGGCTGGCCCGCATCACTTGCTCAACACTTCCCTGCCGCATTGGTTGCAGACCTTGGGCATGTTGTTTTCATTGATGTTATGGGCACCGTCTTGGGCGGGAATGCTGAATGGATTGCTCACATTGCGCGGGGCGTGGGACAAGCTACGGACGGATCCGGTGATTAAATTTTTTGCGGCCGCAGTTACATTTTATGGAATGGCGACCTTTGAGGGACCACTTCTTTCGATACGCGCGGTCAATGCTTTGTCGCATTATACCGACTGGACCGTGGGTCACGTGCATTCGGGTGCATTGGGTTGGAATGGTTTCATGGCGGCCGGCATGTTCTACTGGTTGGCACCACGACTTTGGGCGACCAAGCTATGGTCCACGGCAATGGCCAACATGCACTTCTGGATCGGCTTGGTTGGAATTCTACTGTATGTTGCGGCCATGTGGGTTGCGGGTATCACCCAAGGATTGATGTTGAGTGAAACCAATCCGGGTGGGGCGACTTTGAAGTATGAGTTTGTTGAAACACTACAAACGATCCATATCCCTTACATGCTACGGTCCTTTGGTGGTGGCTTGTATGTGATCGGCTTCATCATGTGTGCGGTCAATATCATCATGACAGCCCGCTCGGGAAAAGCCACGGATGCAACTGTGGAAGTGAAGGTTCTCCATCAGGAGAAAAAGGATCGGATGACGCTATCCGAGGCATTCACGAGTGATCCTGTCCTCTATGCTGTGCTTGGAATTGCCTTCATGATTCTGTGGTTTTTCCTACCGCCTCATGCGGATAAGGCTGCCCTGTTAGTGACAATTTTACTCGTTATCAAAGGAGTTCGTGTTTTCCAGAGCAACAGCAAGACATGGGCGGATTACTTTGGGCGCTTGTTGGAAAATTATCTTCCGTTTACGATTCTGATTTTCGTGGCAGCGGCGATTGGCGGGCTTGTGCAGATTGTTCCCTCGCTCCTGGTCAACCGTGCGGCAAACGTCGAGGAGCGTTTACAAATTCCCTACACGCCGTTAGAGCTGGCTGGGCGCGACCTCTACGTTGCCGAGGGTTGCTACAACTGCCATTCCCAAATGATTCGGACACTGGTTCCGGATGTGCTGCGCTACGGCCCTGCCAAAGATCAGGGTTATAGTCGCCTTGGTGAATCCATCTACGACCATCCCTATCAGTGGGGGTCTAAGCGCACGGGTCCGGATCTTGCTCGCGAGGGTGGTCCACTCGCCGCAGGAAGTGAAATGATGCGGATTGGGCGTCGCGACAATCTTTGGCACTTCAATCACTTTCTTGACCCACGCCAAACTTCGCCGGGTTCCAACATGCCGCCGTATCCGTGGCTATTTGAAGCAAAGGCGGACTTTAAAGCGCTTCCCAAGCGGATCGCTGTTCAATCGACGCTCGGAGTGCCATGGCCAGCCATGTCACGCGATCAGATCGAGCAAAGTGCGCGCGATCAAGCGATGGAAATCGCGGAATCGCTCGTCAAAGCCGGTGCATTTCTGCCAGACCGCCCTGATCTCAGCCCGGAAAATCTGCGGCGTCATCTTGCTGAATCCCAGGTGGTTGCAATGATTGCCTATGTTCAAAAAGTTGGGACATACGAGGTGATAGCACCCAAAGAAAACCCATCGAGGACGCTCAATCCGGACGCAACGCGCCAAACCTCTCAGTCTAAAAACTGAACGAAAACCACCACTATGTTCAAACGTGTCATTTATGAAGATTGGGCAAGCATTGTGCCGATCATTTCCTTTGTCCTCACATTCGGTGTATTCACCTTTGCGACGATTCGCGCACTTTGCCTGCCGAAAAGTCGTTGTGAGGATCTGGCGGATATTCCGTTGCGTGACACAAAATCGGAGCTCAAAAACTAACAAGCATTATGTCATCCAATTCAGAAGAAGTCAAAAAAGCGGAATATGCCCGTGAGAAAGGTGAGGTTGTTTTGCGTTCCCATGAGTATGATGGGATTCAGGAATATGATCAGACCTTGCCGAATTGGTGGCTCTTCATCTTTTATGGTTCGTTAGTGTTCTTCGTCGCCTACTGGGTTGCATACTATAACTTTGGATTGTTTCGCGACGATCGAGAGGTGATCAACAGCAAGATCGAGAGAATTGACGAGATGAAAGCGAAAGCTCTTGAGGACATGGTTGCGAGCTTGAGTGATGAGGATTTGATTCAGACTTGGGCGACGGACCCGAGTGTCGTGGATGCGGGAAAGCAGATCTATTTATCCAATTGCATCGCATGTCATGGCCAGGATCTCCAGGCGCGGATTGATATTGGAGATGGCAAGTTTGTCGCGCTTCCCGGGCTTTCGTTGAAGGATGGAGAATGGAAATATGGTGCGCAGCCGATGGCGGTTTTCAAATTGATTCACGACGGGACACCGGCGGACAGCACGGGTCACAATGGCGCGCGCATGGAAGCGTGGGGGCAGAAGATGGCACCGCTTCAGATTGCGCAGCTTACGGCATTTCTGATCCATGAGAATTTGCCGGACTTTTCCGCAGTGGGGGCCGAGTAAAAATCCATAAGTCCCTGCTGACAAGGTGACTCAAGCAAATTTTCGACGTTTGTCGGCCTAGCAATCCTCGGAACATCCGGTAATTTTTGGGCAGGCGCCGTGGCCGATGCATGAGAGAACCGGCATGGGCACCGAGTCGGTGGAGCAGGTCAGAGATTTTGCGTATTATCTCAGAATGTCTGCGGAGCAGTGGTGCGAGATTTCTGGCAAGTTTCTTCCGTGCCGAAGATCAAAAACACCATGAAGCGTCCGAATTTGGTCTCCTTGACCACGATCAACGCGGATGGTTCGCATCATATTTTGGAACCTGCGGATGTCAGTGGGCGCTTTACGAGTGCGCGCCGAATTTTTGCTGCGGCACTCATCCTTTTTTATGTGGTCTTGCCATGGATTCCGATCAATGGCGCGCCTGCGGTTTTTCTGGATGTGGAAAATCGGCGCTTTCACCTCTTCGGTCTAACTTTATTGGCGCAGGATCTTTGGGTCTTGTTTTTCGCGATTAGCGGATTGGGCTTCATCCTGTTCTTCATCACTGCCGTGTTAGGTCGTTTGTGGTGTGGATGGGCTTGCCCATACACGGTATTCCTCGAACACGTTTTCCGTCGGATCGAGCGTTGGATTGATGGCGATGCCGCCGCCCGTCGCAAGCTGGATGCCGCGCCCAACAATCTATCAAAAATCTCACGTCGCGTTCTTAAACACTCCCTCTATCTAGCAGCATCAACCCTCATCGCCCATGTGTTCCTCTCATACTTCATCTCATTGCCCCGACTGTATCAATTCATGCGGGAAGGTCCGGTCCAGCACGCAGTTGCCTTTGGAGTCGTTGCCTTCTTCACCGGAGCCTTCTTCTTCTGCTTTGCCTACTTCCGTGAGCAGTTCTGCATCATCCTCTGTCCCTACGGAAGAATCCAATCCGCACTAACCGACGACGAAACGATTGTCATTGGTTATGATGCGAAGCGTGGTGAGCCGCGTGGCAAGGCCTCGGATCCGCATGCGGGTGCGTGTATTGACTGCACACGCTGCGTCCAAGTTTGTCCGACCGGGATCGATATCCGGAATGGATTGCAAATGGAGTGCATAGGTTGTGCGGCCTGCATTGATGCCTGTGACGACATCATGACCAAGTTGAAGCGTCCTCGCGGGCTGGTGCGTTATGACTCCACGCGTGGTTTGGCGGGTGAAAAGCGGAGAATCATCCGTCCGCGTTTGTTGGTTTACTCGTTGCTCGGCCTATTGGGAATGACGGTTCTTGGGTTCACGGCTTTTCAACGTGCCAAACCAATCTTTGCGGAAGTTTCTCGGATGCGTGGTGCTTCTTTTTACGTTGATCCCGCGACGGTACGAAATCACTATCAACTCCGTCTCCTCAATAAGCGGAATCAGCCGGTTGAATTCCGAGTTTCCCTAGAGAATCCGCCTGCTGGGTTTAACGTCAGTGGAGCGAATGAGCCGATCACACTGGGCGCACTGGGTGAGGCGAATCGACCGCTAATTGTCTTACAAAATCGTGAAAACTACGCGGGTCCGGTCAAACTCACCTTGTTGATCCAAGCGGAGCCCGGCAAGGCAACGATCCGTCAAGCGATTCAATTTCTCGGACCCAACCCTCAATCCTAACACACTATGATCTCACGTCCCTGGCTATTTGTTATTGGAGCCTTTCTTCTACTCATCACCGCATGGAGTAGCTTGATATTCATTGCGAGTCGATTCACTCCGCAAACGGTTCGTTTGGAAACCTCAGCGCCCTAACTTCTGATGGATGCTGTTCATACCACATTGGGAGCCTTGATTGCGGGGCTGGTGACAAGTGTCCACTGCGTGGGCATGTGTGGGCCGATTGCTTGTGGTTTGGCCTCCATGCCGGCCACGGAGACGGAGCGCTTGATGGCGATGAGCGCCTATCATGGTGCGCGGCTCACGGCTTATGCAGTGATTGGCGGGCTGTGTGGGATGGTCGGTCAGCAGCCACTGCAGTGGTTTTTTAACTCGCCGGCGGTGCTCTTACCATGGGTGTTGGTTGGTGTTTTGTTAGTCTTTGGATTGGGTTTAGAAAAGAAGTTACCGCGCCCTCCAGGATTGTTGAAATTTACCACGCGGATGAGATTCCGGCTGGGCCGGATGTCACCGATTCGCGGCGGTTTGGCCTTAGGTGCGTTGACGCCGCTGCTGCCGTGTGGGCCGCTTTACCTGTTATTTGGTGCGGCATTGTTGAGTGGTAGTGGTCTGCGAGGTGCGGAGTTTGCGCTGGCCTTTGGTCTTGGGACCGTGCCGCTGCTGTGGCTTGCGCAACATCAAGTCCGGCACTTGCAGAAGCGGTTGAGTCCAGTAGTTATGGTTAGAATTCAGCGCTCTTTGGCATTGGTCACCGCCTTGGTGATTGGCTTTCGGCTATACGGGACGCTGCCTTTTGGGGAGCCGCCGTCTGAGTCCAAGCCCTTGCCTTCTTGCTGTCATTAAAATAAATTGTTATGTCGATTTGCACCCATTGTGGCACCCCGTTTTCCGCAGCTGACGCGCATGAGGCATTCTGCTGCCGCGGTTGTGAGTTTGTGTATGAATTGATTCAAAATGAAGGGCTGGACCGCTTCTACGACTTGCGCAGTAGTTCGACCGTGCGGCCTGCGCGCAGTGTGCCGTTTGAAGCCCATGATTTCTCATGGTTGGAAAAACGGGTCGCTGAGATCGAGTCGAAATCCAAGCCGGGCGATGCCGTGGAAGGAGACTTTTCGCTAGAGGGACTTTCGTGTGTGGGATGTGTGTGGTTGGTTGAGAAAGTCTATCTGCGTCATCCCGGTGCTTTGGAGGCGTTTGCTCATCCGGCCACGGGTGATTTGCGTTTGAGGTGGACGGCCGGTGCGGGTGACTTGCCCGCTTTGGCACGCGAGTTGGCATCCTTTGGCTACACCCTAACACCATTTAGGAAAAGTGCGACGCAGGGTGAGACAAGGCAGCTTGGAATTCGCCTGGGCCTGTGTGGTGCCTTTGCCATGAATGCGATGGTCTTCACGCTGCCGAGGTATGTTGGCATGCCACTGGATTTTTCGTTTGCACCGATTTTCCAGTTGATTGCTTTTCTATCCGCCATGTTGGCGATGTTGGTGGGTGGAAGTTACTTCATCCGGCGCGCGTGGAATGCGGTGCGCAGTCGGACGCCGCACATTGATATGCCGATTGCACTTGGATTGATTCTTGCCTTTGCGGGGTCGCTCGTGGGTTGGGCGATGTCGATCGAGGGGCTGCTCTATTTTGACTTTGTTGCGATGTTTGTTTTCTTAATGTTAGGTGGCCGCTATCTGCAATTGTCAGCTGTGGAAAAGAATCGGAATCGTTTGCAGCGGCAGCGGCCGATTCCCGACAGCGTGCGCTCGCCGGGGAACAGCGAGGCAATTTTGTTAGGAGATATCACGCCGGGCTTGAGATTTGAGTTACTGCCCGGCCAGTCCGTGCCGGTTTCTGCGACCTTGGAGTCGCGAGCTGCGGATTTCTCGTTGGAGTGGATCAATGGCGAGGCCGAGCCGCAGACGTTCCGGCCAGGGCGTCGGTTGCCGGCTGGGGCGATTCATCTTGGATTGGAGCCGGTGATATTAAGTGCGGATGAGATTTGGGAAGATTCGTTACTGGCGCGTTTGAGCTCCAATCATCGTGCGCCGATCCGTGTGCCGGCTTTGGAGAAATTGCTTAAATTCTATTTGTTGGCGGTGTTTGTGATCGGGGTTACAGCCTATTTTTGGTGGTTGTCCGCGGGGCAGGCTGCGGTGGCCTTGCAGGTGATGATTTCGATATTCGTCGTCTCGTGTCCGTGTGCGTTAGGGGTTGCGCTGCCGCTTGCGGACGAGCTTTCTGGCTCGCGGATGGAGCGTTCTGGGGTTTTCATTCGCGAGTCCTTGTTGTGGGCGCGGTTGCGGCGCGTGAAGACGATTATTTTCGACAAAACAGGGACACTGACGCTGGAAAGGCCGGTGTTGGCGAACCCGGCGGCGATTGAAATTCTCAACGTGGATGCGCGTCTCGCGTTGGCACGTCTAACGGCTGGTTCGCTGCATCCGGTATCGCGCTCGTTGTTGGAAGCGCTTGGGCATCAGGGACAAAGCTTGCTGCGGGACGACGTGTCACCCGAAATTCGGGATGTGCCGGGCGCTGGGCGATTTTTTGAAGACGGGCGAGATCAGTGGTCGTTGGGTCGTCCGGGTTGGAGGCCACAGCTTGGGATTTTACCGGTCGCGGGTGGAGCGGCGCACGATGCGGAACTTTGTGTGAACGGGTTGCCTGTCGCGCATTTCCATTTTGAGGAGTCCTTGCGACCGGACGCGATTGCGGCGCTGCGCGTGCTGCGTGAACGGGGTTTCCGGATGCTGATCTTGTCGGGGGATCGGCCGGAAAAAGTCAGGGCTGCGGCGGAAATGCTTGGAATTCCTGCGGAGGATGCGCATTCCGCACTGCAACCTGCTGAAAAAGAAGCGCTTGTGCGTGGGATTGATTGTCATGACACGCTTTACCTTGGAGATGGTGCGAACGATTCGCTCGCCTTCAACGCCGCATGGACGACCGGCACGCCGGTGGTGGATCGGAGTTTGTTGGAGTCAAAGGCGGATTTTTACTTTCTTGGACACGGTTTGCGTTTTCTACCGCAACTTTTGGCCCTGTCAAAACGCCGCCAGCGCGTGGTCCGGACTGCATTTTCCTTTGCGTTGATTTATAATTTGACGGCCATTGCCGTGGCTATCGGAGGCCACATGAATCCGTTGATTGCGGCGATTATTATGCCATTGAGCTCGGCTGTTTCGCTCGGCATCGTCGCCCTCGGGTTGCGGCAGACAAACAATCTCACTCAGAAAGTTGTTCTTTCTCAGAAATCCACTTATGGTCGCGGTCTAGGCAGCGCATTGCCAAGAGGCGGCCATGACAAACGATCCAAATCATTTCGAGCAAAACCTGTTTGAGAAACTGCTTAACTCGGAGCTTCTCATCACCTATCAAAATGCTTTTCGGAGC
>JBEGOB010000158.1:0-3672 GCA_041182265.1 Verrucomicrobiota bacterium
TCTGGTGACAGAGGAGGGAGACTGGACGCAGGAGCGACGCGAGATCCTCGATAGCTTCTCACAAAGTGCCGAAGGTTCTATGTTCCGGATGCGCTGCTATCTCATGACCCGGCTCTTGGAACTCGGTCGCGACCGCGTGGTTCACGCCAAGGATGCTTGGCCAACCTTTGTGGCGGGCTTGATCCGTCACTTTTTGTGGCAGGATGGCCATGCGGGTCCTCACAGCACGGCGGATCGAAAGCGATTCTTCGATGTCCAAGGCCTTTACGCTTGGCGGACGCTGCAGATCGTGGCCGGAATCCCTGACTCGATGGTGAGGGAGAAGACTAGAGGGATCCTCAATGAGCTCACTAGGAAGTTCTTTGGAGAGCGGCCGGCGGCGTTGTTTCCCAGCCCACTCAGCATCGAACCCGAGAATTCAGGCGGCATTCGTTTCGAACCTGATACGGAGAATCCGTTTGGTCTGACCGCATGGAACGAACTCGGTGAGAATGGCCTCGCGGTATTGGAGTCCCCTGCGAAGTGGACGCATGCGACCGAATCTCATGCGTCGACCGAGCGAAATTCGTCGTGGCAATCTCGTTGCTCGGAGAAATCCCAATCGACGGCCGAGGCCGAGTTACGGGTCAAAGATTCTCAAGATATGCCTGGGCAGCTTTTTCCAGGAGGCTTGCCAAGTCCGGCAGTGAAGGGATTGCCGGAAGTAAGATCGGTGCTCCGGGGTATTCAGGAGAAGCGGGATGCTGTGGAGAGACATACTTTGCAGCTTCGGGAATGGTGGGATGACCACCTTCGGGCTGCGTGTGGATTTGTCGTAACTGGCGAGCGCCTCGTCGTTGGACTGATCGTCAGCATGGCCTTGTCATACGGCATCCTAGCGGTGCAGGTCGTGATCCAGAAATACCTTCCGGGCTCATTGATTCCCTTTGAGCAGGGACTGATGCTTGCAGGCTTGGCAGTCGCCGGTGTGGTTGTGATGCTGATGCTTGGATACTTGACCCAGCATTGGCGCGGCCGCAGTGCCCAGAAAAAGCTGAAAGAGTTAGGCGATGAGTGGATCAAGGCTAACATTGGCTTGAGGCAAAAGATCGCCGATTCACTCCGGGGTTCCCGGCAGACCGGAGCTCACATCAGGGAGGCTGCTGCCAGGCGGCAACTCGTCAAACGACTTCATAGGATCGAGCAAATCCTGAGCTCGGAGTTGCAACCCGGCAGCATACAGGATGACGACGGCATTTCTTCGATACTCCTCAACGATCAGGCGGACGAGGCTCAACGCCACCGCAAGTTGTTGCAAATCGTAGTTCAGTCAGCTCCTCAAGTTGAATTTTCAGTGAAAGATCTGATCGAGAAGACAACCCGCGATTTCTTCCGTGAATGGAAATCTCTCGTCGACCAATCCGGAGCGAGGGTGATGATCCCTGCACCCGCGGTGCTAGGACTGTGTCGGAGATCGGTTTCAGATTTGAGGCAGACGGTTGACTACGAACTTCGTGAGAGTGCCGCCGTGCGCTTGAGTGCGGAGGGACCAGAGGCGATTCAAGAGCAGTTGGTGGAGGTTCAATTCGATGGCAACGAGCGGCATTTTTACTCGGTCGATCTCAGTGGGGGGGTCCCGAGGGATAGTGTTTGGTATCGAAGGGGTTTTCAATCCACTTTCGACACAGGCAAATTCGAACACCCTGCCGAGATTGAATTGAGCGAAGGCATCCTGGCGGTGCTTTATGGCGAGTGCCCGCTCCGCATCGAGCAAACCAACAACCAGCAGCGCTTAAACTTCCTGCCATCGATGAATCAATCATGACAAGTGAGAAGCCAACACCAACCAAGTCGAGTCATCGCGAATACCGCGATGTGCATCTCGGGCTTTTTTCGTCGCATCCCTACTGGCTGGAGAAGGGCAGCGATTGGATCCGGCGAGGCTTGGTCGGAGCGGCCGTATTCCTCTATCTTTTCCTAACTTACCTGTGGCTGCGTGGTCAGGGCATCGATCGCATGATCCCCGCGTTCGGAACCTGGCTTGTCAGTGACTCTGGCTGGAAGGTCGCGGGGATTGCCGCCTTCAGTGCGGGGATGATGGCTGCTGCCTCATTTCAATTTCGAATGGCATTGCGGAAGCAGGTGGGCGATCTCGCCCGACAGCGGGACCTGCCGGTTTCATTCAGTCCTGCCACGGCCGTCGTGGTTGCATTGGCTGGTTTTGTCCTTCCGCTCGTGCTTACCTTCGCTCCCGGACTGCCCTTCGAGATCCGCTTCTTCGGTGCGCTGATCGCGCTGACGCCTGCGGTGACGCTGTCCCTGCTGTTGCCGGCACCACCGTCCCGGGCATCGATGATTCCCTGGTTATCAGGGGGCGTGCTTCTTCCTCTGTTTGCACTGGGTGCCGCCTCGGATGCCGCTGCGACATGGGTTCAGACACATTTGCCGCAGGGGGTGATCGAGCATTTCCCTCTTTTGATGACCTTGGATGGAATTCGCCAGTTCTGCATGGCCCTCTGCTCGATGAGTGCGGTGGTGTTCGCATTCAATCTCCTATCGTGGATTCAGGGGCTGAAGCTGTCGAAAGAAGGCAAGACCGGCGCTGCTTCGGGAAAAAATCTCTCCTTATGGCGAAGGCTGCTCCGGGTATTCGGTCTGGGAGGAAATGCGAAGGACGAGGCTGACCGCGCAGCGGACGAGGCTAACGAACGGTGCAAGCAGCTCATCGAGTGGACGATCAAGCTTGCTCAGGAATGCGGGCTCAGCCCGGAGCCCGCGCGTGAGCTGACTCCTGACTCGGGCGATGTATCACAGGCCTGTGAGGATGCTTCATTTGACCTGCTCTTCGATGGGAAGCGCCCAACACTGGATCAATTCAAGGCGCTGCGTGATTTTAGTGATCTCGGCATGCGCTGCATCGATGACCCAGAGGGCAGGGTCGATGGAACCGGCTTTGAGATGATCCTCGAAGGTCCGGCAGGCAGCGGGCGCTCGTCTGTTCTCGATGCGATGGCGCTGCTCACCCTTCTGAGTCAGGGGACCGGCACGGTGATGCTCGTGGCCGACCTGGGAAGAATCGAGTTCGCCATTCAACGACTCCGAAGCCGGATCAAATCCATCCACCTCGCCCCCTACGCGACGGTGGGTTCGATTCAGGATGCCTGGAGTCGCGCTAACCGCGGCGAGGCCCCCCCGGATATCTGCGTGACCACGCCCGAACTCTGGGAGCAAACACTGCCCGGTCAGATGGTTCGCGAGGGAACTGATTACGAGACGGCAAGGAGCCTGATGATCCACTACAGCACCATGCTGGTGGACGACTGGCTCGAGCACCCGGTGGAGGTGCGCGCCCATCTCCCTTTCATTCTCGACAAGCATCGACTTTTCCTCGAGTCCGAAATGCTGCCTCGTGCCTGCGTGGTAGCCTTCCCAAGCCTGACCGACACGGGCCGCAATCTTGCCGTGTCGCGTCTGATGGGGGACGCTGGGGTCATCGATGAGAGCCGGCAGGTCATTCGCTTGCGGCATCGGCCCCTGCCGGCCACGACCCTGGTCGATGTGGTCTGCGACTCGGTCGATGACGCCATTGACAAACTTGCGTCCGCGCTAGGCCAGTCTGGCGAGGCCTCGATTCTGCTCCGCAAGGGAATCGATTTTGAGGAGGCTGAGCGTCAAACTCTTGATTACCAGACC
>JBEGOB010000159.1:0-15840 GCA_041182265.1 Verrucomicrobiota bacterium
AGGCGAAACACCTCACTTCAGCGAGGAATGATTCTTTGCGATTGATTTATTTCTCCGACAATAAACCGCCAATCGATCACAAGTCGCTCGACAGTTTCATAAATTTTCCAAAAAAGCCGAAAACCCGTCAATAAATGGCCCATTAACAACCGAAAAATCTATCCAATGGACAAAACACTTCACTGACAGAAAGCGCAATGAAGTCTTTAAATTTCTCGCAGAACGAAATTTGAAAATCTGATCCAGAACATGTCTCAAGCTAGGTCCATGGGTCGAACAAGCTATTTTTAATCAATCAGTTGCAGGCGAAATGAATAAATCCCGACGACTGCGTCGCTTGGCATGGGTTCAAATATTGAGACAAGGACCCGAACGACAAACGGGCGAAGTGAAGTTGCGTCCCAGAAGTGATTCCCGGGTTGCAGGCTCCATCATGTCCAGCTAGGCTCGCCGCGCTCATGAAAACTCCACGGATTCTCATTCTTGCCGCAGCCCTACTGGCATCGGCCGCTGCAAGTGCCGCCACCCGACCCAACATCATCCTCATACTAACCGACGATCTCGGTTACGGAGATCTTTCCTGCTACGGACAAAAGCATTTCAAGACCCCGCATTTGGATCGGCTTGCGGCGGAGGGGATTCGCTTCACCTCACACTATGCAGGAGCCACGGTTTGCGCACCTTCGCGCTGCGCTCTGATGACAGGCTTGCACACGGGCCATGCGAGTGTCCGGGGGAACGGCCCGTTTTCGCTCAAGGCGGATCCTGAGGATTTGACCGTTGCGACTTTATTGAAACGCGCCGGCTATCAGACTGGATTGATTGGAAAATCCTGTGTCACCGGAAACACCCAAACACCGGAAACACTGACGGAGAAAGGATTTGAATATTTTTTCGGCACGACTGATCACAAGGACGGCCATTTCCGCAATCCACCGTTTGTTTACGAAAATGGCAAGCGAGTGGAATTGGTCGGAAACACTCGTTATGAGGGACCGCATTATGATGTGGATCTATACACGGGAAAGGCATTGGAATTTGTCGAACGCCAAGGCGAAAAGCCGTTTTTCCTCGTGCTTTCCTATCCAGTCCCCCATGCATCACTTGATGTCCCGGAGGATTCATTGGCCAAGGTCCGGCCCGGCATCAAGCGAGACCAAGCATCCAAACCCGAGAAAAATCCACACTACAAACCGACCCAAGAAATTAAGGCGACTTACGCGGGAATGGTGAGCCGCGTGGATGATGCGGTGGGTTCTCTGATGGAAAAATTGAAAAAAAAGGGCTTCGACGAAAATACGCTAGTGATGTTCAGCAGCGACAATGGCTCTCACGTGGAAGGCAGCTATCACTACACGATGCTGCAATCCAACGGCGTTTTGCGCGGAGGAAAGCGTGACCTCTATGAAGGGGGAATCCGGGTGCCATTGATCGCGCATTGGCCAGCGCGCGTTCCCTCCGGAAAAGTGAGCGCACACCCATGCGCATTTTGGGATTTTCTACCAACCGCATGCGAACTTGCAGAGATCGCAACACCTCAAGGCCTCGACGGAATTTCCCTAGTCCCAACTTTGACGGGCCAGGGAGAACAAGCACGGCACGAGTTACTTTACTGGGAGTTTCACGAAGGCGAAGGGCGGCGCGCATTGCGCATGGATGACTGGAAACTGGTGCAGTATGGCTTGGTCGCGGATAAGATTGGCGACTGTGAGCTCTACCATCTTCCAAGCGATCCATCGGAAAAAAACAACCTAGCCAAAAAGGAGCAGCCACGCCTCACCCGTATGTTGGAAAAAATGAATGGCGCACGCACGACGAGTGATCGCTTTCCATTTCCATCGCTTGACGCTTTGGTGAAATGAGCTTGATAGCCTCTTGCCCGCTCACCTGCTGGATCAAGCAGGCGGAGCATGCGATGCAATGACCCCGAGTTTTCGCAGGGTAGCGGCCAAATCTTCAGGCAGGAAGGGTTTGGATAGATAATGATCCATCCCAGCATTCATGCATGCCTCGCGGTCGGCAGGCAGCACGCTGGCAGTTAGGGCAATGATTGGAATACGTTTCCCGATCTCGCCGCACTCCCCGGCTCGCAAACGGCGTGCTGCCTCCGTGCCATCCATCACAGGCATCCGGACGTCCATAAAAATGGCGGCGCAGTTAGGCTCACGATTCAACATTTCAATCGCTTCAGCACCATGAGTCGCCAACAGCACGTGACAGCCCATTTTTCTCAGTAAAATGGTGAGAAGCCGCGCATTGATCGGGTTGTCCTCGACTAGCAGGATCCGGCTACCACTTGCATCAAGCGTATCCACTTCAAGCGCTGAAACCTCGGTGATTTTGGCAGGCAATTCTAACTCATTGGATTTTTTTGAAAGGAGCGGCACATAGAATCGGAAAATCGAGCCATTGCCAGGCGTCGCTTCAGCAGTGATTTCACCCTGCATAAGTTTCAACAGTCGCTGGCAAATCGCAAGTCCGAGGCCGGTGCCTCCGAAGCGCCGCGTGGTGGAGGCATCCGCCTGCTGGAAGGGCTGAAATAGCTGGGAAAGCTGCTCTTGCGCAAATCCTATTCCACTGTCGCGCACCTCAAAATACAGCTTACCCTCCGCCGCCCACATTCGCGTCTGCACGCCTCCATGTTCGGTGAATTTGACGGCATTCGCCACCACATTCATTAGAACTTGGCGGATGCGCGCAATATCGCCGGCGACAAGTTCCGGCACGGAGTCATCCGCCTCCCAGGTGAGCGACAATCCCTTCAATTGCGCTTGGTGCCGATGCAATTCCATCGTCTGTGAGAGGAGCAAGGCTGGACGGAAATCGATATTTTCAATCTGGATCGTCCCGCTTTCTATACGCGAGAAGTCAAGGACGTCATTGATGATGTGGAGAAGAATATCCCCACTGCTACGAATGGTTTGAAGGTATTCTAACTGGCTCGGTGAGAGCGATGTATTTAACAGCAAGCCAGTGAAACCAAGAATGCCGTTGAGCGGAGTGCGGATTTCATGACTCATGGTCGCAAGAAAGAGCGACTTCGCCTCATTGGCGCGTTCTGCAAGCTCTTTAGCTTCAAGCAAGTCCTCTTCTGCACGACGGCGTGCGACGAACTCGCCCATTTGATTGCCGATGCCGGACAGGACTTGGCACATCGCTTCATCCGGTTCAGTGAGATCAGTGCCACAAAACTCGAAAATCCCGAGGATTTCGTTATTGGACACAATGGGAAAAGCGAAGGTTCCTCGCAACCCAACAGCCGCTGCAGCGGACGACCGGGGACATTCCGGATAGATGCCGAGGTCTGCAACCCAGATTAAGCCACCTCTTTCCCAAACAAGCCCCGGAAGATACTCCCCACTCACGACCTGCGTATTTTGGGAGATATCCAAAAATTTGGAGAAATCTTCACTTGGATCGTGCCAAATCTCGGTGCAGCGCATCACACCCGCACCAGACGCACGAATCCACAGCAACCCAACAGAACCTGAAAGTTCATTGCATAAACTCTTGAGAATGCGTGCCGCGGCCTTCCGGATCGAACCTGGCCGCGCGAGAATTTGTGACGAGGCATGTTGAATCATCCGCCGCTGCTCTTCGGCACGCTGCCCGGTAATATCACGCTCGACAGCCATGAAATTGGTCAATTTCCCCTCAGCATCACGCATCGGCTGGATCTCCAGAGACAACCAGTATCTGCTACCATCCTTGCGGTGATTTAGAATTTCTGTGCTAACTCCCTCCTCCGCTCTAAGACGCGAACGAATCAAAGCAACCGTCGCCAAATCCGTCCCCGGCCCCTGAAGAAACTCACCAGGTTTGCGACCACGAACCTCCGCCAGCGTGTAATCAGTGATGCGTGCGAAGGCTTCGTTCACCCACTCAATGCGGCCTTGCGCATCGGTCACAACCACAGCGTTGTCAGTCCGCGCTGCGACGAGCGCGAGCTTCCGCGACTCCTGCTCCTGAGCGAAAAGCCGTTGATTTGCCTCGCGGAGCTTGGTCCGCTCCTGAGTGAGAGAATCCGCGAGTGTCTTCAACTCGGCGACGGCCCCGCGCTGCATTTGCACCAACTGCAGAAGATCGAACACCGGGTCATGCACGGCAAAGTCGCTGAGTGTCAGCCCTAACTCGGTCATTTGCTCGGGCTTGGTGAACCAAGGCGATGCGAGAAACATACCGAAGCGCTCGTCTTGACCCGAAAGAATCAGCTGTGCGCGAAATAGGCGTGAACTTTCAATGTGACGAAACAAAAACAACGACCCCCGCTGCGTCTGCAAGGACTCGTGATCCAACTTGCCGATCGGCCGCTCCATGTGAAAAAAGTCGGAAAATGTACCGCCTATCCGGACGTCCTGACAAATTTTCACCAAGCTCGGACCACAGTCCACCACCGTAAAATGCTCATCCCACGCGAGAAAAAATGGAAACGCCTCAACGAAACTCGTGTAGTCGAGCCCATCGCGTCTATTTCCAGAATCAGGCAAGCTGTGCATGATTTAAGGCTAAATTAGTGGCTCCATGTCACCCGGAATTGATCATGATCCGTGCCATCCGCCTTGCGCTGAATCACCTCAATGACGACAGGGGTATCAAACATTTTTCCCAAACCCTGCAACAGACCGATCACAAAATCCGTCAACCCAGGCCGGTGCGAGTGGTAATGCAGCAACAGCGAGTTTTCCGTCACTTCAGAGCAGTTGAAACGCGGCGGTTGCAAATCTGGAAAAATCATCGCCACACGGGTATGAAATGATGGTAAATTGATCAGAAACTCGGACAAGGTCCTGCCATTTGCTTCCAACATACTGCCATATCCCTGGCGTGCGGTATTGAGAACCCAATGCTCACCAAACGCGATCAACACATCGCGCGCCGCCAATCCCAACACCTCGCTGGCGGCCCCCACCAAATCATAGGTTAGCTTATCCGGATAACTTTCATTGGACAAAAAAATGTCAACATCCACACCCGCCTTTTCCTTGATCGCCAACCACTTCTCCATCCCGAAGTTGCTAACCACCAAGTCTTCGACCGCTTTGTTAACCATTCCGTACATCTCAAATTCAAGCCGGGATTTCGAACCTAGGTCAAGCCCTATCAAACACCCAAACTCCCAGATTTCTGAGCTTCATCATGAAATTTGATTGCTCTCCCACCTCACAATAAGAACTCTACCGACCATGAATGCAGGTGAAAACAGCACGGCCTATCAGGCAATGATCATCGATGAAAACCGTCACCGCATCATGTCCACCGCTTTAGGAAACGAGCTTGAAATGATCCTCTCTGACATCTTCAAAGACTGCGAAGATTTCCTCACCCGCTTCCCCATTATGGCCAAGCGCGGAGATGCCGAGGGCATCCGCGTCCTTTGCCACGCCATGAAAGGCGTTCTCGCGATGCTTGGTCTCGTCGGCCTAAGCGATTGCCTCGAAGCTTGGGAAATCATGCTTTCGCGCGGTGAGATCCCCTCGGAAAAATCCGTCCTCACGCATTTTTCCGAGCGCATGGCCGCCACCCGCCTCGCGCTAGCCACCCAAAGATAAATAAAATCAATTCTTGCAAAGCCGGTATCCCCAAGCCTATCCACACGTCGATCAAATAGCGAAAGTTCGTTTGTTCGCTCTTCTTGTGACTCGTGACGCCATGGTCGGAAAAAGTGCATGTATCACTATGGCGTCGTTAGAATTGAATTAAATGGATATCTACGTGGGCAACTTGCCCTACACTGCTACTGAAGGAGACGTTTCTGGCCTCTTCGCCGCTTTTGGACCTGTTGAACGGGTTAAAATCATCACCGACCGCGAAACCGGACAATCCAAAGGATTTGCTTTCGTAACTCTCGGCGATCAAAGCCAATTGAATGCAGCCATCGAGGCTCTCAATGATTATGACTACAACGGTCGCGCACTTCGCGTGAACGCTTCCGAGCCTAAGGAATCCCGCCCAAGCGGTGGTGGCGGCGGCGGTTACGGCGGCGGCGGCGGCGGTGGCAACCGCTGGTAAGCTGACCCCTCACCAACTGTAATTTCAAAAACGCCTGATTCCCCCACGGGAATCAGGCGTTTTTTTGCGCATTCAAGTAAGCATCTCACCAAACCCCACCACGAATCCACGCCACCTCCGTGTTCCACCTTGAATCTTCTCCTCCGAAGATGAACCCTTCCCCATGCCCGCAACGCCAGAAGCCGATCCACGCTTCAATGACTTTATCATTCTCCAAGCTCAAAACGCCGGTCTCTTCCTCGGCCAGATCCCCAATCCTCACTCGGGGGAGAAGCAAATCAACATCCGTGCCGCCAAATCCGTGATCGACTCTTTGGAAATGCTCGCCACAAAAACCCGTGGTAACCTGACTCATTCTGAGGAAAAACTCCTCACCACCGCCATAGAAAATCTCCAACCGCTCTTTCAAGCGGCTCTAAACTCCTCAAACCTCTGATCCCCTGATCCTTATGAAAGGCTTTGACCCCTTCAACATCGGCACGGTCCCCGTCGGTGGCCCCGCTCCATTTTTTATCCTCGGCCCCTGCGCTTTGGAATCCGAGTCTTTCGCCTGGGAAATGGCTCGCTCACTTAAGGAAATTTCCGACCGCACGGGCATCCACTTCATTTTTAAAGCGTCATTCGACAAGGCGAACCGCACCTCGGTCAATTCCTTCCGCGGCCCCGGCGTCCGTGAGGGATGCCGCATCCTCAGTGAAATTTCCAAGGAACTCGGTGTCCCCGTGACCACCGACATCCACTCGGAGGCCCAAGCGGACATCGCCGCCGAATACATCGACCTCCTCCAAATCCCGGCCTTCCTCTGCCGCCAAACCGATCTCCTAGAAGCTGCCGCCAAGACAGGACGCGCCGTAAATATCAAAAAAGGCCAATTTCTCGCACCTCTCGACACGGTCAACATCGCCGGAAAAATGCGCGCTTTCGGTTGCGACCGATTCCTCATCACCGAGCGCGGCACGACCTTCGGCTACAACAACCTCGTCGTCGATATGCGCGCTCTTTACTGGATGCGCAAAGAGGGTATGCCCGTCATTTTCGATGCCACCCACTCGGTCCAACGCCCCGGCGGACTCGGTGGTGCCACTGGCGGCGATGGCGAACTCGCCCCCGTTCTTGCTCGCGCCGCCGTCGCAACCGGCTTGGAAGGCCTCTTCATGGAGGTCCACTCGGACCCCGCAAACGCAGTTTCTGACGGCCCCAATCAAATCCCCCTCGAATTCATCGAAGGGATCCTCGTGAAACTCATCGCTATCCATCACGCCTCTCACTGAGCCCGTCTTCAGATCATCCCGGAAAAACCCATCCTTGCGCCGACTCATTCCACTTCTCGCACTTGCCCTGCCCACCAGCCATCTGGCGGCGCAGACAGCTGCGCTTGCACCCGCCGCCCGCAAGAAAATTCCGGCCATCGCCATGCTCCCGGATGGCAGCGAGTTGCAAAAAGTCATGCTCCCCCGCTATGATCAGGACCGCAATCTCGTCAGCGTCCTCAAAGCCGACGCCATGACCCTCGTCGGTGAGGGCAAAATCGCCGGGCGCGCCGTATCCATCGAGCTCTTCAATCCAGACCAATCCCCGCGCGGACGCATCGACCTCGCCCGCGCAACCCTCGACTCAACAAACGGCCTCGTCATCGCAAACGAACCCGTCGAAATCCAATCCCAGCGCCTCTCCGCCACAGGCACCGGCCTTTACTACGCCATCGAAAGTGGCAAAGGATTCCTCGTCGGCCCCGCAACCACCACCCTTTTCCAAGCGCCCAAAGAAACGACCATGAAATCTCCAGCCTCTCCGCTCCGCGCCGCCGCGCTTGGCCTCTCGCTGATCACCCAACCCATGGTCGCCTCCGCCCAAGCCCCCACTCCCAACACCCAAGCCAACGACGCAAAAATCGCCCGCGCCGATCTCCGCGCAACCTTGAAGGCCTCATCCGAGGTCAACCAAGCAACCACCGAGTTTCTTGAACAAGCCGACCTTCTAGCTCCTCCGCAATCTCCCACAAAGGCCACCCCGCCCCAACCGCTCGAAGTCTCACCGGATGCCCTACGCACCGTCATCAACTCCCAAGGCGGCACCTACGTGGACGCAGACGCCGGCGTGCTTGCCTACCTCAAAAACGTCACCGTCTCAGATCCACGCTTCGACCTCTCCGCAGACACAGACCTGAAAGTCTTCCTCGAGAAAAAAGCCCCTACCCCACCCAAACCTGGCTCCAAGCCCTCCGCGCTCCCCACTCCCACCGCAGGTTTTGGCGAAGTCCAACGCATCGTCGCAAGTGGTGCCGTCCACCTCCGCCAGAAAAACCCAAAACCTGGCGAACCCGCTCTCGAAGCGCGCGGTGCTATTTTCTCCTACAACGTCGTCACCGGAGAAATCCTCATCAGCGGCGGCTACCCATGGTTCAGCAAAGGCCAAGACTACTTCCGCGCCAAACAACCGAATCTCACTCTCCGCATCGACAAAAACTTCAACGCCAGCACCGAGGGCGACTGGGAAACTGGAATCCGTCTCGATCAAAAAAACTAACTCGCATGCACGATCCCGGTTCCACCTGCTGCAACACTGAGACCGCAGTCCTTCACGCCCAAGGACTTCGCAAAACCTATGGCGGGCGCGCCGTCGTCGATGGCGTCTCCATCACCGTCCAACCCCGTGAAATCGTCGGCCTCCTCGGCCCCAACGGCGCTGGTAAAACCACCTCTTTCTACATGATCGCCGGCCTCGTCCCCGCAGACGCTGGCTCCGTTTGCTTCAACGGCCACGACATCTCACAACTCCCCATGCACCGCCGCGCCCGCCTCGGCCTCGGATACCTCCCCCAAGAAGAATCCATCTTCCGCAAACTCTCCGTCCTCGATAACCTCCTCGCCATCCTCGAAACTCGGCCCCATCTCAAACGCGCCGAACGCCTCGAACGCGCCCACGACCTCCTCGAACGCTTCCGCATCACCAAACTCGCCAAATCCCTCGCCATCACCCTCTCCGGCGGGGAAAAACGTCGCCTCGCCATCGCCCGCTCGCTCTGCTCAGACCCAGCTCTCCTCATGCTCGACGAGCCTTTCGCCGGCATCGACCCCATCGCCGTCGAGGACATCCAGCGCATCGTCCGCGAACTCCGCGACCGCGACGGCCTCACCATCCTCATCACTGACCACTCGGTCCGCGAAACCCTCACCATCACCGACCGCGCCTTCCTCATCCACGACGGCCGCGTCATCCTCGAAGGCGCATCCCACGAGCTCGTCAACGACCCCATCGCTCGCAAACACTACCTTGGCGAAGATTTCCGAATGTAAAATCCGCGCCTCCACCACCCCTCCATCCCATGATGAAAACCCACCTCGTCGCCCTCTGCATCTCCGCCTGCTGCGTCGCAACCTCACTCGCCGAGGAAATCCGAACCTTCCACAACACCGAAGGAAAACCCCTCCGCGCCACGCTCCAAGCCGTCTCAGACCACTCCGTCACACTCCAACGAGAAGACGGAAAATCCTTCGAGCTCCCCAAAACAAAACTCAGCGCCGCCGACCAATCCTACATCGCGGAATTCACTCAACGCGCCAGCAATGCCGCGAAAGACATCAACTCCGCCGCCGGGCACGCACTCTCAAACGGCGACCCGCTCACCCAGCGCAAAGCAGAAGAAATCGCCTCAGCCCTCAGTCTCCGCCCCGAATCCCAATCCAAATTCGGCCGCTCCTGGCGCCTCTACGCCGCCTACGCCAAAGACTACCTCCTCTTCGGAGCCATGCCCTACTCCGTCGCACTCTACTCAGACCAAGACGGCCTCACCAGCGGACTCTCCATCGTTTACGCAAACAAAGGTGACTTCGGCAGCCAAGCCGGCATGGGCCAAGACCACTTCAAAGGTGGAACTTCCGCCACCGCCAAAACTCTCGCCGAGGCCATGACCCGCGACGAGAAAACCGTCGCCAAATCCCTCACCAAAGTCCTCGGCCCCGGAAAAGAACAACGCTACGGCGAGGGCGACACCCGCCGCGAAATCACACGCTGGGACTGGAACGGCCACGCCTTCCTCCTTTCCAACGAGCCCGACGAATACGTCAGCCTCGCCATCATCCCGTCCGAAACCGCCGACAACGGCGGCAAATCCGTCCGCGTCAAAGACTCAGACGTGAAACAACGCCTCATCTCCAGCATCGTCCAATCAAGCAACCAAGACGTTTACCTATCAGAAATCCCCATGGTTGACCAAGGCCCTAAAGGCTACTGCGCACCCGCCACTTTCGAGCGTGCCATGCGCACCATGGGCCTTGAAGCTGACATGTATCTCCTCGCCATGACCGGCCAAAGCCAAGCTGGCGGCGGCACCTCCGTGGAGCTCCTCCTCGCCAACGTCCGCTCCCAAGTTTACCGCAAAGGCCGCCGCACCAAGGACGACTCCCTCAAAGAGCTCAAAATCCGCGACCTCAAACGCTACATCGACCAAGGCATCCCCATCATGTGGACGATGTGCTCCATGGAGAACTACAACAATATCGCCGACGAAAATACCCAAACCCGCAAAACCGTCACCGACTGGACAAAGCACGCCACTTCCGCCGCCTCCCAAAGCCTCGAATTTTCCAAAAAAGAAAAACCCGCGAGCAACCACCACATCTGCCTCATCATCGGCTATAACGAGGCCACCCAGGAAATCGCCGTCAGCGACTCATGGGGCGCGCGTTTCGAACTGCGCTGGGTGCCCATCGGCGTCGCCAACTGGGCAAGCATGGGCAATATTTTCATGATTCTCCCCTAGCCGACACCCACACTCAAACCCAACCCGCCCTTCATTTTTCATGAAACTCCTCACAACCCGCATCCTTCTCGCAGCCTCGCTCATCGCAGCACACACCGCTTCTGGCGCGGATGAACTGCTTGAGAAAATCCCCCAAGTCTTCACGCGAGCCGCCACCCAATACTCCGGCATGCTCAAGGCCATCAGCCAAGACCCCGGACTTCCCCGCACCACCAAGCCCGACGGCTCCGTCGCCACCGTCCGCCCAGAAGACTGGACCAGCGGATTCTTTCCCGGCTCACTCTGGTTCCTTCACGAATACACCGGCGATCCCGCATGGAAGGACCGCGCCACCGAATACACACAACGCCTCGAGCGCATCCGGAATTTCTCAGGAAATCACGACGGCGGCTTCATGCTTGGGTGCAGCTACGGCAACGCACTCCGCCTCGCACCCACCGAGGAATACCGCCAAATCCTCCGCGACGGCGCCGCCGCTCTCGCAACACGCTTCAAACCCGAACTCGGCATGATCCGCTCATGGGACCACGGCCCTTACTCATGCCCCGTCATCATCGACAACATGATGAACCTCGAACTCCTCATCTGGGCCGCAAAAAATGGTGGGGATTCCACACTCCGCGACATCGCCCTCTCCCACGCCGACCAAACCCTCAAAAACCACTTCCGCCCGGATGGCACCGCCTACCATGTCATCGACTACGACCCAAAAACTGGCTGGGTGCGCGCGCACCACGCCTGCCAAGGTGCCGACGTCCGCACCGCATGGGCACGCGGCCAAGCATGGGCCATCTACGGCTTCACCATGATGCACCGCGAAACCGGAAAAGCCGAATACCTTGACCGCGCCACAAGCACCGCCCACGCCATCATCCATCACCCCAAGCTCCCCAAGGATAAAGTCCCACTCTGGGACTTCGGCGCAGATGCCGCAGAGTCCACCCCGCGCGATGCCTCCGCCGCCGCCATCATCGCCTCCGCCCTGATCGAGCTCAGCACCCTCGTCCCCGCCAAAGACGGCCCAGCCCTCCTCGCCTTCGCACGCGCACAACTCCTCACACTCTCCTCCCCAGCCTTCCTCGCCGAAGCCGGCACCAACGGCGGATTCATCCTCACACGCTCCACCGGACACCTCCCGAACCAATCGGAAATCAACGTCCCGCTCAACTACGCGGACTATTATTACCTCGAAGCCCTCCTCCGCTACCGCGCACTCAGCACCAAAACCCCGCGCCCCACCTTCGGAGCCACCCGCTGAGAATCAAAAATCCCCCCCCGCTCCAACGCTCCTCCACGCGGAATTCTCATTGCTCTTTGGAAAAACCAAGACCCTCGTCAAAAAAAAATGGGCCTTGTGGGATTTTAAGACCCACAAAACCCATTCGAGATTCCTTAAAATTTAATTCAGTTCCGGCGTCTTCTGCCAAGTGCACCAAGACCGAGTAAGCCAGCAACGAGAACACTGCTTGGCTCTGGCACGGCTTTAGCGATGATACGATTGTTACCATACCAAGAACCCAAGCTGACCTGGTTCCCAGTCGACACATCTCCGATTTTGTCATGGACGAGCCAGCCGTCGGGCACGGTGCTCCCGTGATAGGTTAAGAAATAACCTCGCGTGTTGCCATCAGACGTTTGATTACCACCGTAAGTGACCATGGCTGAGCCCCCAGCTTGAGTCAGTAGAGTCACCAATCCAGGGATGTTGTTTTCAAATGCCAACTTAATTCCCTCAAAAGTGCCAACGGTCGCGGAAGAACCGAACTCAGCTTGGACCGCAGTCAACCAGTTCGAGTTCGTAGCAAAAGTGCCCGAGGTGGTCGCGTGACCATTAATCGCTGTTGAAGCCGCCTCAGCGGACACAGTCAACATCATGGTGGACGCTACCAGTGCGCAAAATTTAGATAATTGTTTTATGGGGTGAGATAAGTTTGCCCAAAAAGCTAACGAATTAACGGATAGGGTCAGCGTAAAAATGACTAAAATCGCCACCCGGTCAACCCAAAATAACAAAAAAATTTCGATAGGTTAACAAATCGGGACTCGAAACCATCCAGTCCATCCAATCCTAGCCCCACACCGCGCCTTGACATCCGGCTCGGTTCCGGACGGAATTCGAGCCACACCAAGATGAAATCGCCTATTTCCCGCCGCCGTTTTCTTTGGACCACCGGGGCAGCTGGCCTCGGACTGAGCACACTCGCCCGCTCACAGGCTCCTGCCGTTTCACCGAACTCGAAACTCCGCGTGCTTTGCATCGGCGTCATCGGAACCATCGGTGGCGAGGACCGCCGCCAGATCGCCTCTCACCCCTCCGTGGAAATCGCCGGCCTCTGCGACGTGGACTCCGGCTCACTTGCCAAAGCCTCCAAGGACCATCCCGCCGCCTTCACCTGCGCCGACTACCGCGAAGCATTTTCCAAGCATGCCGACCAATTCGACGCCGTGGTCGTCTCCACCCCAGACCACAGCCACGCGCCGATCATGCTCACGGCAATGGCCAACCGAAAACACGTTTACGGCCAAAAACCCCTCGTCCATCAACTCGAAGAGCTCGTCATGATGGAAAATGCCATCGCCGCCCGGCCCGACCTCGTCACCCAAGTCGGTAACCAACGCATGGCCAACCCCGGCCGCCGCGCCGCCGTAGAAATCCTCCGCAGCGGCGTCCTCGGCAAGGCCGTCGAGGCACACGTCTGGGTCGCCTCGCCCAATGACCGCACCTACTTCAACCTCGACCGCGCCGTCGAAGCCCCCGGCCAAATCCCTGAAAATCTTGACTGGAACCTCTGGCTCTGCGGCGCACAAAAAACACCCTACCGCCCCGGCATCGCTCCCGTCGTCTGGCGCTCATGGTGGGACTTCGGCAGCAACGGCCTTGGCGACTGGGGCTGCCACGTGCTCGACGTCATCTTCTACGGCTACGATGAACTCCTCTCTCCCATCGCCGTGCAAACCCACTGCCTGAAGGTGGAAAACCCGCTTTTCCATGCCCATCCCTGCCGCTCGACCATCACCTACGCGGTCAACTCGGACAAATTCGCCAACAAGTTTTTCCCCATTTATTACAGCGATTCCGGGCAAGCGCCGTCCCGCGCCTCACTCGGCCTTCCCGCCGGAAATTTCACGGATTCCAACATGACGGTGATCGTTTGTGAAAATGGCGTCCTCACCCTCTCCGCAGGCGGCTACTTGGAAATCTGGCGTGACGGCGTGCTCACCAAAGGCCTTCAAATGCCGAATCTCCCCGAGTTTCCGCCCCTCAACCACTGGCACGCCTGGGTGGACAACTGCATCGGCATCAAAACCGAGCTCCGCAGCCCCTTCCGCGACGCCATCCGCATGACGGAGCCCGCGCTCCTCGCCGTCAAAGCCACCCGCTTCCCCGGCCGCGAACTCCGCTGGGACAAGTCGAAACTCAGCTTCACCAACCACACGCAAGCCACCGAGACACTCGTCCGCCGCGAATATCGGGAAGGCTTCGCCCCGCCCGAGGTGATCTAAAGCCGCCTCGCTCTCACAGCCCCAAGACCTCCGTCGCCAGCCGCTTCGCCGTCGCCACCGTGTTGCGGTGCAGCTTGGCAGTGAATTCCGGCTGCCGGTTGTAGCCGCCGCCATACAGCACCGCCACCGGGATCCGGTTCTTGATGAAGGCACCCAGCAAGACCTCGTCGCGCCGCTGGATGTCCTTGAGAGAGAGATGCATCTGCCCGAAACGGTCATTCCGGTGATTGTCCGCGCCGGACACCCAAATCACCAAATCCGGCGCAAACGCATCCAAAGCCCCTGCCAGACTGCTGAAAAGTTGCTTCAAATACATCTCACCCTCCACGTAGCGCACCGTCTCAATATCCAGCGTCCCCACCACCTTATGCACCGGATCATTCCGCCCGACGTGGATGGAATACGTGAAAACCCGCGGGTCCCCACCCAACAGCGCCGCCGTCCCATTCCCCTGATGCGCATCCGTATCCACCACCATGATTTTGATGTTCGGCCGCTTGTCCTGCAAATCGCGGATGGCAATGGCCACGTCATTGAAAACAGAATACCCCTCACCATGCTCACGGAATGCGTGATGCGTGCCGCCCGCCAAACAAACGCCCACGCCCTCCTCCAGCGCCGCATGACACGCCAGCCGAGTTGCCTCCACCTCCGTCACACTCCGCTGGTAAAGCTGCGGCGAGCTCGGCAATCCTAAGAGAATCTGCTCTTTGCGCCCCAGCAGCCCAGACTCGATTTTCTGAATATACTCACGCTCATGCACGCGCTGCAACAAGTGCACATCCGCCGCGCGCACCTCGATGATTTCCTCCGGCCGGAGAATGCCGCCATCCAGCAGCATGTCCTTGGAAACCCGGAATTTCTCCATCGGAAACGGATGATCGGCCGGCAAATCCAATTCCAGAGCCTGTGAGTAAAAGCAGCGCATTGTTTGTAGCCAAACAACAGTGAACGCCCACGAATTCCAAGCCGGAATTCAAAAACACCAGAACCAAGCGCCGCAAACATCGCAACTCTTTGGCGCTCACCGCACGCTTTCACCCGGAAATTCAGCCCGCTCGGACCATCCCGGTGAACATGGGCTCGCCCGCACCACGTGGGGGCAGTCCGACGAGACGGATGTATGAGATGGCACCATGCCGCACCCCATCCCAGCTTCCCTTCGGCGGGCGCGCCAACTCGCGCAACCACACATCCACCCGCTGCGGATGGGCCAGCTTGTTCCACTGGAATGCACGCTCAGCGAGCAAGGCACGATGCGTGTCACACCATCGGAACAATCGAGTCCAGTCGGCATCCAAGGTCGCCACCGATGGTGGGGCGCTGGCGAGCACCGCCTCCACCAACTCTTCAAAACGCCTCAAAATGGGACACGTCAGTGCCTCGGAATCCGCACCTGCCATGGCGCTTTCATCGGCAACACGTCGCAGCGCTTTTAAGTTATATTCGATCATCACGGTTGGTTTTGCACTCAATCAAGGATCTTGCCTTGGGCCTCGGAAATCGCATTTTCTCAGCCGCCGAGGTCAAAAGTCTCATGGCTCGGCCGCACGTTCCACACGGAC
>JBEGOB010000160.1:0-7447 GCA_041182265.1 Verrucomicrobiota bacterium
ATGATGCGGAAACGATGGTGGATTGGCTTCTCAGAGGCGGCGCGAGCCAGAAACAAAGAATTTTCGTCATCACGACAACCAGCGCGATGACACCCAGCCCCGTCATCCCATGAAGAGCCCCGCTTGCCACATCCACGTCAAACGACAGCGCCAAGCCTGATAAAAGCAGAATTCGGAAAAGATTCGCAGCCCACGAAAGCACGGGCAACAGGCAAAACAGCACCTTGAAACGCCCGGAACTCGGCAGCTCATGAGAACCAAGCGTCACCCCAGTGAGGAGCGTCAGTTGCAGCAAATTCCACCCAGCGCACCCAGGCTCGATGTCGATTGGCACACCCATCACGTTCAAATGAGTGCCTTCTCTCACCACGGGCATGGCGAGAAGATGGAAAAAGTGCTCCGCGGCCCATGCGGAAGAAAGGCGGAACCACCAACCCGTCTGCGGCCACTCCAGCGCAATCCAGGGGAACGAGAGCAGCAGCAACCACGCAAGACGGGTCCTGCCCAATCTTGGTTGATAGATAACTCCGACCAAACACCCCGCGCACAGCGTCCATGAAATTGCAAGCAAGGTCAGGCTCGATAAAAGCCAGCCACAGAGAAACCCAACGAGCGCCGCTGCGATGGCTCGATTTCGGATTTTCCAGTCAAGCGCCTCACGCGGTTTCCACGGCCCTCCAAGCCACCATGCCAAGGGAATCCCTGCCGCTAGGGGCAAGGTATCCGCCATGTTTGCGGTCCAAGTTAAGTCCTGCAACCAGACAAGAACGGCCGCGCCAACCAGCGCAGTCAGAGCGATCCGTCGTTGCAGCGGCGCAGTCATGGCTGGCTCGCAGCTTCCTCCTCTTCGATTTTTAACAAATTTTTCCGAAATTTGGGTTCGGATGGGAAGCGACGTGCCAGCTCACCCGTCCACTTCCGCGCAAGCTCCCAATTTTTGCGGGCGAAGGCATCTTTCGAGAGATAAATCATCGCATCCACCGAATTGACCCCAAGTTCTTGATAGATGGTGAGCGCGGCATCGGGCTTGCCTTCGGTCAGAGCGATTCTTGCGAGGATTTCGCGCCCCGCCGGAGCGGCTGCAAGCTCGGGGCACGCATGCACGCGCTCGCGCGCTTTGGCGAGTTGCCCGCTGTCGAGCTCGGCCAAGGCGAGTGTCCAAGATGCGCGTGAAGCTTGCGGGCTTTGGCCGGCCGATAATTTTTCCAAAATCGCGAAACCGGCTTCGGCATCGCCTTGCGCGATCCTGAGTTCGGCATAGCTCAACTCCGCGGCCGAGCTGCGCGTTGGCAGCGCCTTCAGCCAAGTCAGCGCCGCATCCGCGCCCTCTCTGACTAACAAACATCGGGCGTAACCGAAATCGAACCACTCAGGCGCATCCGGCCCAAGGGAGAGCTTCACACCGCCGGCCAGATCCAACGCAGCCCCATGCCAGCCGTGCGCGAACAAGGTCGCCGCGGGCGATGCAGGATTCGCGAGCCATTGATCAAAGCGAGGATTTTCGCCCGCCGCTTGCTTGCGCCATGCCTCGAATTCTTTGAGAAACGGGTGACTTTCCTGCGAGAGTGGGACCACCTCCGCGCCGACAAGAACCAAGCGCGGGTCCGCACCAGCAAGCGCCGCTAGATTCGCGTTCAGACGAGATGCCATCCCTGGCGCGAGCCGGTCAGCCTCACGCGAAAATCCCATTTCCAACATCCCGACGGCGACGATCCACTCTTGGTTCCGCACTTTTTCCAAGAGCCGCAGCCATTCCAATTCTGGCCGGAAATTCGCGCCGGAAATCTTTGACAGTGGAATATCCAGCGCAGGTGACCAAAACGAAGCACTCGGCATTTTGGCCAAAGCTGGAATCAACTCGCTCCAAGCTTCTTGGCGGATTTCCGGGAGATTTTCGCTCAGCGGAACCCCACACATCCTCGACCAAAACCAGGCTTTGAATGCATATAAACCCAGTTCCGTGACCTCCGCGGCGTCCCTCCAAGTGTCTGCCGCATTCGAAGGCTCACCGATTCTCAGTTGGAAATTTGCGAGAACATCGCGGTGCAGCGGATTGGCCGGCTCGCTGAGAACTGCGGCAACATAGTCCAAGCGAGCATCCGGAATGCGCCCCGCCGCTTCTTGGATCTGAGCGCGAAACGACAGCAAATCCGCATTCCGTGGGTCGGCGCGCAGGCCCGTATCCAGCGATTCCATGGCCTTCCAAGGCTCACGCGCATGGAACAAAGCCAAGCGCGCATGCCGGAGGGCATCATCCGCGCCCGTGAGTGTGGCATTTTCAAGAAACTCGCGCGCCTTGTCCGGCTCACGGCGTGCGAGAAGCAGGTCCGCACGCAGTAAAATCCAGCGTCCGGGAGTTTCCGCGCCGGTTTTCCAACGATCGATGAGTTCCTCGCAGAGCGGGAAATTTCCATTCCACATCGCCTCTCTCGCAAGCTCAAGATCCGCCGCCTCCTTGAGAGAGGGAGCGAGTTTTACCGCAGTTTCAGATTCCGCAATCCGCCGCAGCGCGTCGGTGTCACGGATTTCCAGCGCGCTTTGGACTTCTGCCGTAGAGATCTCTAACTCCTTGGCCTCACGGAGAGAAAGATCCACCAGACCGGGGAGCGCGGAACGGGCACTCTCGAAATCTTTGGATTCCAAGGCTTTGGCAAGAGTCACGGAGGAACTCACCGCACGCTTTTTCGCAACCGACTGCCGCCAGCCCCACAACGCAACGCAAAGAAGAATTCCAACAGTTCCCGCAATGATGGAAACTCTTAGAATGCGCCGCCCAACTGATTTTGCAGCCGTTTCCATATTGGATGGGACTGTCGTGGGCCGCTCCTTGCGCCGGACTCGGCACAAGGAGCGGCCGCGCCGTAAATCATCATGCCGCCCGACGCCGGGAAAATGCGGCGAGACCAGCCATCGCAACGAGCGATCCCAAAGCCAATGACGGCTCGGGCGCACCGAGATTCACGAGATTTGCCACATTTTCACGACCGATTTCCACCGCGAAGAGCAAATCATTGTAATCCCTGTCGCCGCCATCTTTCAAATCCTCGAAACCGATGATGAGGTAAGCGGAGCCATTGCTCGCTAGGCTGACCGCGTGCACAATCCCATCGCTATTGAGGCTGACATCGGTTGAGTAAAAATCCTTACCGCCGGTGGCACCGTTCGCGATCAAGAAGAAGTCCAGGGAAGTGCCTGCCTTGTAGCCGCCGAGATCGACAAAATCCCCTGCTGCAAGCGGTTCCTTGGATGTGCGGACCAAAGAGCCAGTGCCACCGAAACCGGAGCCGCTGGAGGCTTCCGGGAAGATCAATTGCGCATCCTCGCCAAGCGGTCCCTCGCCCGTGGTCGAGATGCCAAGCGAGTTTCTATAGCCCGCACCTTCGCTGAGAAAGTAAACGCGGACGGTCGAGTCGAATGCCAAGACCATCTTCGAAGGATCGAGCGAAATCGCATTGAAGTTCGCCACCGTCTTGGCTTCCGACAAACTTTGGTCGGCGAGCTTGAGCATCCCCGGAAGGATCTCGGACTGGAATGTTTTGGAAGAAGCGTCGGATGCAGCCAGTTGGACCGGTGCCGCAATGTCCAAATCATACGGACGGGCGGGCGATTGAAATTTACTCTCAGTTTGGCCAAAGCTTGTGACAGCGAGGCACACGAGAAGCAGGGGGGATAGATAGCTTTTTGCAGTCATAGGGGGTGGGGGAATCAACAAACAGGACGGAGTTAAGGGATTCACTGCGGCAAAACAAACATTTTCATGCCGACCACCCAATTGCGGGAGGTCCAGCCGCCGCGCGTGATTCTCACCACGGCGCTGCCCTAACTGGGATGGACGGCGCGACTGGCGGCGGTGGCTTTGCGAACTTCTTCCGCGATGATTTGCAGTCCTTGGCGGACGACGGCCTCATCCATGGCGTAGGAAACGCGGATGCATTCGTGGCGGTGAGGCCAGGATTCGTCCTCGAGCCCGAAGAAAAAGTGGTGGCCGGGAATGATGAGAACCTCGCGTTGTTTGAGGCGCTCGTAGAGTTCTTGCGAGGAAATCGGCAGGCCGGGAAACCAAAGCCAGAGGAAAAGCGCGCCCTCGCTGCGGTGCATGAACCACGCGATGTCATCGGCGAATGCGTCCCTAGCCGCTTGGCGCGCGAGCTGGCATTTCTCCTGATAGAACGGGCGCACCACCTCGCGGCTGAGTTGGAGGATCTCGCCGGACTGGATGAGCGGCAGCGTGATTTGTTGGCCCACGTTCGGATTGGATAGGCCGGCGATGGCGCTGAGCGAGCCAAGCGCGCGGATGATGGCCGGCGGACCAATCACGATGCCGGTGCGCGTGCCGGGGAGGCCGAGTTTCGAGAGGCTGAGCGTGAGGATGATGTGAGGCTCCCAGAACGGCTCGGCCTCAGTGAAAATGATGCCGGGAAAGGGCGCGCCGTAAGCATTGTCGATGATGAGCGGGATGCCGTGCTGCTTGGCGAGGGCGGAAAGCCGCGAAATTTCCTCATCGGTGAGAACGTTGCCGGTGGGATTGGTGGGGCGTGAGGCGCAGATGGCGGCGATGTCCGGGGTGATTTCCAGATTCTCGAAATCGACACGGTATTTGAAATCGTGAGGTCCGAGTTCTTCGATGATGGGCGGGACGGCGCGGAACAGCGAGGCGGTGGTGCCTTGGCTGGCGTAGCCGATGTATTCCGGAACCAGCGGGAGGAGGATTTTACGCGGTGGGCCAGCCGGCATTTCTCCGGCGAGCAGGTTGAAAAGGAAGAAAAATGCGGTTTGTCCGCCGCTGGTGATGGCGACGTTCTCGGGGCCGATGTCCCAGCCGAAGGATTTGCGAAAAAGTGCGGCGACGGCCGCGAGGAATTGTGGATTGCCGCCCGGTGGGTCGTAGGCGCAGAGGCTGCGGTTCAGCCCGCCGGATTCCGCCATGAGTTCTTCCATGCGCCTGCGCCAAACCGCATTCATGGCGGGAATCTGCGCGGGTTGGCCGCCACCGAGCATTTTCAAGTCCGGTCCGCCGCTGGCAAGGGCGTGGCCAAGATCTTCCATGAGCTCGCCGATTCCGCTGCCGCCGCCGAGTTGTTGGCCAAATTTTGAGAATTCGTATGACATATCAGTCTGTTGCGTTCTAAGTTGGGGCCTCACTTCAAACAATCACCAATCCATTATGTCCATTCAAGTAGGCGATAAAGCTCCAGATTTCACGTTGGTTTCACAAACATCCGAAGGGCCACAATTGGTTGCCTTGGCGGATTTGATCGGAAAATCCAACCTTGTTTTGTTGTTCGTGCCGATGGCGTTCACGGGGGTTTGCACGGCTGAGTTGTGCGACATTTCCAACGGAATTTCCGAGTATGAGTCCTTGGATGCAAAGGTGTTGGGAATTTCCGGAGACAATCCATTCGCGCAAGAAGCATGGGCGCAGAAGGAGAAGATCACAATTCCGCTTTTGAGCGACTACGAGCACGCGGTCTCAGCGGCGTATGGCGTGGCGTATGATCAATTTTTGCCAGAAAAGAACCTGATCATGGGCGGCGTTTCCAAGCGCTCGGCCTTCGTGATCGATAAAGAAGGCGTCGTTCGCTACGCGGAGGTGCAAGAGCATCCGAAGGATTTGCCAGACTTCGAGGCGATCAAGGCGGTTTTGCGTGCGCTGTGAGTTGCGGATTTTAAGAAAATTTCGGGCCGTAGGGAAAATTCCCTGCGGTCTTTTTTTTGGCGTGGCCGTGAGCGTTGCGCTTTCTTGAAACGGTCTCTGGACAAGCGCCTTAAGACGCTTCACAAAGGCACGACTTGAGACGTTTTTTTCAATCGGAGGCAGGGGCGGCGGTGCTTTGGGTGCTGGCGTCGCTGGTGCTTGCCGCCGCGCTGACGCCGTGGATTTACGCAGCGGGGAAGGCCCTCGCGGCGGCGGCGAGTGAGGGCGAGCTGGCGGCGGTCTGGGAGTGGCTCGGCCAAGCCGCGGGGCGGGCGAAATTCGGGCGCTTTTTCAGCCGGGCCTTGGTGCTGTCCGCCTTGGTTTTGCTGCCATTTTTAGGGTGGCGCTTGCGGGTGATTCGCGCAGCAGCGGGATTTCCGGTGCAGGGGTGGAAACGGATGTCCGGCGGGTCGGCAGCGAGTCAGGGATTGGCGGGATTTTTGATTGCAGGCGGCTTATTGTGGGCGCTTGGCCTGATCTTGGTGGGCGTGGGCGCGTATGTTGAGAAGGCGGATCCCCCGACACTTGCGGTTTTTTTGAGAAAGACGGCGGTGCCGGCCGTGGTGGTGTCTGTGTTGGAAGAGTGGCTGTTCCGCGGGGTGATTTTAGGCTTGTGGCTGCGGGCGGCGCGCCCCTTGGCGGCCTGCCTCGGAACGGCGGGATTGTTCGCTTTCATTCACTTTTTAAGTCCGCCGGAAGGGGCCGCATTGGCGAATCCAAACTCGGCGGCGGCGGGCTTTGCACTGCTTGGGAAAATTTTAGGACATTTCACCGATCCGCGATTTTTCGTGACGGATTTTGCGACGCTTTTCGGGATCGGGGTGATTTTAGCTTGGGCACGTTTGCGGACTGGCGCGCTGTGGTTTTCGGTTGGCCTGCACGCTGGCTGGATTGCGGCGTTTAAGGGGTTCAATCTGCTTTACGGCATGGTGCCGGGGCATGCGCTGCGGCCATGGGGCGTGGGCGCGGACTTGCGGAGTGGGGTTTTACCCTTGCTGACGCTGGGCGTGACTGCGGTCTTGTGCCACTGGGTGCTGCGCCGGATGGAGCCGCGGAAACCGGCTTAGCCACGCATGATCGTGACGACGACGACACTGCGAAATCCCGCTTTGCGGAGGGTTTTTGCGCATTCATCGACGGTCGAGCCGGTGGTGAGAACATCGTCGATGAGGACGGCTCCGGAGTTTTTTTGCGCGAGCCAGCGTCGCCCTTGTGGACTGATGGTGAATGCACCGTGAAGATTTTTCATGCGCTGGGAGCGGGTGAGCGCGGTCTGGTGATCGGTCGGGCGGACGCGGCGGAGGGCGTCGAGCACGGGTAGGTCCGTGTGGCGTGCGAGGGCGTGCGAAATTTCCGCCGCTTGGTTGAAATGCCGGTGTTGGAAACGCCAGCGGTGAAGCGGAACGGGGACGAGCGGCCAATTTTCCATCAGGGCCTGGGTGAGACGCGCATCTTGGAATGCCTCGGCGGCAAGCCGACCAAGGTCCGCGACGAGGTGGAGCTCGCGGCCGTATTTCAGGCGGTGGATCATTTCCAGCGTGCGTGGGTCGCGGATGGTGGCGGGGCGTGCGAACTGGACGGCGAATTTCAGTGTGCTGCAATTCGGGCAATCGAAGGCGACGTCGATTGCGCCAGGAAATGGCTCGCCGCAGCGTGTGCAAAATGGCGGTGTGAGACGTGGTAAATCACCATCGCAGGCATCACAGAGGGTGCGGCCTTGGGTGAGAGAGATTCGGCAAATGGCGCAGCTTG
>JBEGOB010000161.1:0-12393 GCA_041182265.1 Verrucomicrobiota bacterium
GAATATAGGTGGATATCCGTAAATTTCCTCAGCACACCCCAAACAGCCATCCTTTTTAGATCTACCCAAAGTCTTTGTTGCACTTTCCCGCCTCATCCGCAAACTGCGCGCATGGAACTCGACCTCCTCGACGTTCAATTCGATCTTCGAAACATCAAACCCCGCGAGCTTGAAGAAGCTTTCGAGGATCCTTTTGCCGTGCGCTTTCTGCCCGACAACGAGCGCGCTGACGGTGCTTCACGCTACTATGCGCTCGGACGCACGGTGGCGGACCGCTACTTGTTCTTCGCATTCTGGACGGATGGAAAAACCACCCGCGTCGTCGCAGCTCGCGACATGGCGGACTCGGAACAGAAGTTTTACGATCGGAAATACGCCGAATACCGCTAATCCTCCATCGCCACCCATCCATGAACTCCATTTCCCGTTGGACTGATATTCCCGAATTTCCCGATGAAGCGGCCGAGGCGCGCTTCTGGGAAACCACCGAGCTGGACGGCCGCCTGATGGCCGCTTCCGTGCACGAGGCGGACTCGCGCGAATCCACGACCATCACGCTTCGCTTCGACCCGCGCATGCTTTCGCGCATCAAACGCATCGCCCGCTCCCGCTTCCTGAATTATCAATCGATGATGAAGCAGTGGCTCGCTGAGCGCCTGGAAGAAGAAATGCGCAAGCAATGAATTTCCCGCGGCTCCCCCGTCGCCCGAGATTTTGGTTTGCCAGCTTCATCGTCTGGTCAGCTGTTTTGTACATTTGCTCATCGTTTTCCATGGGAGGCGGCGCGCCACCTGCCGTCCAACACGTGGACAAAATCCAACATTTCGGGTATTTTTTCGGCGGTGGCGGACTCCTCACCGCCGCGCTTTTCCGGCTCAAACCGGATCAGCCCGCATGGGGGAAAGTCATCCTCACCGTGGTAATCCTTCTCGCTTGCGTTGGCTGGCTGGATGAGTGGCACCAAACATTCACGCCCGGACGCAGCGGCAATGACGTTTACGACTGGCTTGCCGATGTCCTTGGCGCGCTCGTCGGAGCACTCACATTCAAGGCCGTTCATCACCGCCTGAAATGGATTTCATAGCGCAATCCCACGTTCCCCCGCATTTCACCTTTATTATCACCTTCTACACCCCTACCCCACCCCCACATGAGCCGCACACAACTTGATCAACTGAAAGAATTCACAACGGTCGTCGCTGACACGGGAGACTTCGAATCCATGAAAAGCTACCTGCCCCAAGACGCGACCACCAACCCGTCGCTGATCCTTCAGGCAAGCGCCAAGCCGGAATACCGCCATCTTGTCGAGAAGGCTGTCCGCGAAATTCGCGAATCCGGCCTCACCGGCCCCGCTTTGATGGAGGCGATTCTCGACCGTATTCTCATCCTCTTCGGCCTAGAAATCTTGAAAATCGTCCCCGGCCGCGTCTCAACAGAAGTCGATGCACGCCTGTCGTTCGACACCGCTGCAACCGTCGCCAAGGCTCACGAATTGATCGCGGCCTACGAGGCAGAAGGCCACTCGCGCGACCGTATCTTGATCAAAATCGCCTCAACCTGGGAAGGTATCAAAGCCGCTGAAGCCCTTGAAAAAGAAGGCATTCACTGCAATCTCACCCTGCTTTTCTCGTTCGCCCAAGCCGTCGCCTGCGCGGAAGCCGGCGTGCAATTGATCTCGCCATTTGTCGGGCGCATTCTCGACTGGCACAAGGCGGCCACCGGCAAGGACTTCCAAGGCGACGAGGATCCAGGCGTGATCTCGGTGCGCGCCATCTACAATTATTACAAAAAATTCGGCTACAAAACCGAGGTCATGGGCGCATCATTCCGCAACAAGGGTGAAATCCTCGCACTCGCGGGCTGCGACCTCCTCACCATCAGTCCCGGCCTCCTTGCCGAACTGCAAGCGTCCGAGGAGCCTGTCACTCCGCGCCTCACTGCTGCGGAGGCCGCCGCCAGCGAATCCACGAAAATCAGCCTCACCGAAAGCCAATTCCGCTTTATGTTCAACGAGGACGCCATGGCCACCGAGAAAACCGCACATGGCATCCGCGCCTTCTCCGCAGACATCGTGAAGCTCGAGGCACTCATCCAAGAGATGCTTTCTTAAGCACTCGCGCGCACCCGCCCTTGCCGTGGCACGCTTGCCGTGCTAAGCCCATCACGCAATGGGAATCGCCGATCGCAACTACCAAGCTTCCAACCGCCACCCCACCGGTGGCGGTTTCTTTTCGCAAATCACTCCAGTGGTGAAATGGCTGCTGATCGCAAATTTTACGATCTATTTTGCCGACCTCTTCCTCAAGGGAGAAGCTATGGACGGCCCGCTGCGGCAACTCGGTGTGTTCACGATTCAATCCGCAGTTTTCGAATTCAAAATCTGGCAATTCTTCACCTTCCAATTCCTGCACGGCAGCGTTGGACATCTGCTGTTCAACTCAATCGGCCTGTTTTTCTTTGGCCCATGGCTGGAACGCTGGTGGGGAATCCGGAAATTCTGCATCTTTTACCTGCTATGCGGCGCGGGTGGTGCCGTCTTTTTCACACTGCTCACTCTCATCGGCGCACTCCCGGGAAACAGCCTGCAGTCCGGTCTCGTCGGTGCGTCCGCCGGCATCTACGGCATCCTCGTCGGTGTCGCGGTGATCGCTCCGCAACTCCGCGTCGCCCTGCTCTTCCCACCCATCGAACTGACCATGAGACAATTAGCCATCGCTCTGATGGCGATTTCCGCAGGAGCCATCCTCCTCAAACTCGGTGGCAACGAAGGCGGCGAGGCCGGCCACCTTGGCGGTGCCATCCTCGGGTTTTTCCTGATGCGCCACCCGCAATGGCTCGGAAAGTCTCTCAAGCTCTCGATGTTTCAACCGCGCAGCCCCCAGTCTCGCCCGCCGAAACTCCGGCCTCGCACCGAACTCGAAATCCACGAGGACTCTGCCGTGGATTTAATCCTCGATAAAATCTCCCGCGACGGATTCCAAAGCCTCACCGATGCCGAACGCGAAATTCTCCAACAAGCCTCCAAACGCAAATAGCCCGCACGCAAGCCGATGACTGACGCTGAAATGACCACTTTCCTCGATGCCCCGCAGCAACTCCAACGCCTGCGCGCCATCATGCACCGCCTCCGCGCTCCCGGTGGCTGCCCATGGGATGCCGAGCAAACCCACGAATCCATCGTCCCAAATCTCATCGAGGAGGCCTACGAAACGGTCGACGCCATTCAGCGCCAAGATCATGCGCACCTGAAGGAAGAGCTCGGCGACTTGCTCCTGCAAGTGGTTTTCCACAGCGAGATCGCCGCAGAGGCAGGCCGATTCACGCTCGACGACGTCGCCCGCGGGATTTCTGACAAGCTCGTGCACCGCCATCCCCACGTCTTTGGAGACAGCACCGTCTCAACGACGGAGGCAGTCCTCCAACAATGGGACGCCATCAAACGCGCGGAAAAAGGCGATGAAGAGAAACCTTACCTGCACGGCGTCGGCAAGGGACTTCCCGCGCTCATCCGCGCAGCGAAACTCCAAAAAAAGGCCGCCAAAGTCGGCTTTGACTGGCCCGATGAAGCCGGAGTGCTCTCAAAAATCCGCGAGGAATTGGACGAGCTAGAAGCCGCAAACGAGCGTGGCACGCTGGACGCCATTTCTGAGGAAATGGGCGACTTGTTTTTCTCCATGGTGAACCTCGCACGCTTTCGAAAAATCGACCCCGAAGTGCTGATGGCCGCCGCCAACCGCAAATTTGAAGACCGTTTCGGCGCGATGGAGAAAATTTTAAAATCTTCCGGCCATACCCTAGAAACCGCAGACTCCCAGGACATGGAAGCTGCTTGGGAATCGGCAAAAAGCCGAGAGCACTCAGCCCTCCGCTAAGTCCCGCCGCAGAGTGAAGCGCTTCCGCCTGACATCAAGAGCGGGGTTTGCAATCGACTCCCTTCCAAGCCGCCGCCCTGCTGCCCACAAACCGGAACTCGACGCCACGAATTCCGCTCATTAAACACGCCTTCAGCTTGTGGCCATTTTTTCGATGAAATCCAAGCGGATCTCACGTATCAAAGGCCCCAGTCTTTTGTCCAAATAACCCAAACATCTCATGCTTAAGCTTAAACAGCATTTCCAACAAGCGCGCCGGAGTATTTCCAAACCGCTCCTCCTCTTGACGTTTGCCACCGCGTCATCCGCCATCGCCGCAGATCCCACGCCGACTGCGATCCTCAAAGACATGAAGCGCGTCGCGGATTGGCAAATCGAAAACCCGTCCAAACATCCGCTCCACGACTGGACGCAAGCCCCGTTTTTCCTTGGGCTTGTCGCACTCCACCAAGTCAGTGAAGACGCACGCTATCTTGAGGCGCTCGACGGTTTTGGCAAGACGCTCTCCTACGGCCCCGGCCCACGCGTCACTCATGCGGACGACCATGCCGTCCTCCAGGCGTGGCTGGAAATTCACCGCAAAGACAAGGACCCGGCCAAACTTACACCCAGCGTCTCCCACTTCGACATCATCCAGAAGCAACTTGAAAAAGCACCCATCGCCTCGCTCACCGGCGGCTCCTTCACCTGGTGCTGGTGCGACGCGCTCTTCATGTCACCTCCCGTTTGGGCTCATCTCTCAAAAATCACCGGCGATCCGAAATTCCTTGCCTGGGCGGACCGCGAATGGTGGACCACAACCGACGTCCTCTACGATCCAACACATCACCTCTATTACCGCGATAACCGGTATTTCGCAAAGCGCACACCAAGCGGCAAAAAAGTCTTCTGGGCGCGTGGCAACGGTTGGGTCGTCGGCGGCCTGATTCACATGCTGGACCAGCTCCCCGCAGACCATCCATCGCGTGAGCACTACCTCGCTCTCTACCACGACATGATGCACGCCCTCGTGAAGCTCCAGAACCAAGACGGCCTGTGGCGCACCAGCCTGCTCGACCCGCAGGACCCACGCGGCGAGTCTTCCGGCTCATCGTTTTTCACCTACGCCATGGCATGGGGCATCAATCGCGGACTGCTCCCCGACACCCCCTTCCGGCCCGCCGCCATGAAGGGCTATCAAGCACTTGCAAAAAACATCCAAGCCGACGGCATGCTCGGATTCGTCCAAAAAATCGGCGAAGCGCCCGACAACCAAGAAACCGGAGCCAAGTCCACCGAGGTCTATGGCAGCGGCGCATTTCTCCTCGCCGGCGCAGAAATCATCCGCCTGCTTGACCCGTCGAAACGCCGCACGGACCTCGCCTCGTTTCAAGGCGTAAAACTCCCAACAACCCTGATCCGCTCCAGCCCGCGCACTCTCGCACGCTTCGTTCCCGAGCGCCTCGACGACTTCGCCTGGGAGAATGACCTTGTCGCCTTCCGCACCTACGGCCCCGCTCTCCGCCCCGGCCCAGAAAACAGCGGCATCGACTGCTGGTTCAAGCGTGTCCCCTACCCCATCATGGATAAGTGGTATATCGAGGACCGCACACGCCTCCCCTACGGCAAAATCCCGAAACCCTATCATGACGACCAAGGCGAGGGCTACGACCTCTACAAAGTCGGAAATACCCGCGGTTGTGGCGGCATTTCCGCTTGGGCTGACGGAAAACTCTACAATTCCGACACTTTTGTCGCGCAACGCGTTCTGGAAAATTCACCCCAACGCGTCGTCTTCGAGCTCGACTACGCAAGCGACTTCCAAGGCAAAACTCTCCGCGAAACCAAGCGCATCACCCTGATCATGGGCCAACACTTCTTCCAGTCCGACTCGCGGTTCACCATCGACGGCAAGGCTGCGGAAATCGACGTCGCCATCGGGCTCATGCCCCAAGTCGCCGGAACAAACGCCAACTTCTCGCCTAAATCCGGCATCATGTCTCTTTGGGAAACCATGGATGGACTCGGTGTCGGCACGGGTGTTGTCATCGACCCGGCTCGTGTCGTGAAGATGCTCAACCACACGGATGGCGATGGCCAAGCGCAAGCGCTATGCCTTGCGCGCACCGATGCAAGCGGCCACATCCGCTGGTTCTCCGGCTTTGGCTGGGAAGGCCGCGGCGTCATCACCCAAGCTGCCGAATGGACCAAGCATCTTGCCCAATTCGCCGGAAAATTCGCCAAAACACCGTATTTGGACCACTCAGGCGATGCATCGTTCAAGACGCACACCTTGCCAATTCCCACCACCGCTGCAAAGTAACTGCGAGTATCCGGCCACTGAACCGGCTTGCAGAAACAAGCCGGTGATTTGCCAAACCCTCCAAGATGCCGCCGCGCAGATCCTTAAGATATTTTAACCAATTCCGAAATTCATCAAGATTCTGCTTGGCATTTTCCGGTGAATCTTGCAATTTCCGCGCCCGCCCGGTTCCCGGGCAAATGCAATAGACGCTTTACATCATGTCCGTATCCATCCGACTCAACCGCAAGGGCACCAAAGACCGCCCTTACTATAAAATTGTTGCCGTTGACAGCCGCAAGCGTCGCGACGGACGTTACATCGAACAAGTTGGCACCTACGACCCATTGGTTGAGGGCACCAACTACACCATCGACCTCGCGATTGCCGATAAGTGGCTCGCCGTTGGTGCAAAGCCTTCCGAGACCGTGAACAGCATCATCCGCAAAGCACGCACCGCTGCTGCCAAGGCTTGATCTGATTTCACTTTCTCAATAATTTCGAAAATCTCAAACAACCGTGACTCTTTCAAGTCTCGCGGTTGTTTTTTCGTGTCTGGACATCATCTCCGCATACAGCGATCGGAAAAAACATGAATTCGGGTTCTCCCATCTCCTTCGAGAGCTTCATGGCACAGGCTCTCTACGATCCGCGACGCGGCTACTATTCCCGTAGGATCACCGGCGTCGGCAGAAGTGGCGACTTCACCACTGCGCCAATGCTCTCTGAGGCGCCTGCCCGCGCAATCGCCGCCTGGGCAACCCGCGCCCTGCGCGAAACATCCTGCCGAGACCTGATCGAAATCGGCCCGGGAGAGGGACGCCTCGCCGCTTCGATCCTCAAGCACCTGCCTTGGAAAACCCGCTTGAAGACCCGCCTTCACTTGGTGGAAACCTCATCGCCGCTGGCAGAACTCCAACGCAAGCAGCTTGGATCACGTGCGACATGGCATCCGGATGTCTTGTCCGCGCTCCAAGCCAGCAAGGGCCGCGCCGTGATTTTTTCCAATGAGTTGGTGGACGCATACCCCGTGCGACGCTTTCAGAAAACTTCGGCTGGCTGGCAAGAATTCGCCGTCCGCTTCGATGAGAACCGCAATGCGCACGAGTCGCTTCTTCCTCCGACAATTCTTCCAGAATCATCCGCATTCAGCAAAACCCATGCCCTTGGCCAAGTCGTCGAGGTTCACGAGTCCTACCACCGGGAACTGCAAGGCTGGCTTCCCTCATGGCGCGCTGGGCGCATGCTCACCATCGACTACGGCGCAACCGCAGACTCGCTCTATCGACGGCGCCCCGCAGGCACTATCCGCGCCTATCTCCTCCAACAACGGCTCGAAGGCGCGGCCATTTACCACAATCCCGGCCGCCAAGACCTCACGGCCGATGTGAATTTCACCGATCTTCAACGCTGGAGTGCCCCCTGGGTCTCAACTCAGCAACTCCAAAGCTTACGCGAGTTTATCCAAGAATTCTCACCCGCAACAAACGCCTCCCTTTTCGCGGACCCGTCCGGTGCCGGCGAGGCATTTCTCGTTCTTGATCAATCTGTTGCGGATCACCCCAACAAAACGAGCCACTCCTCTCAGAGCGGCTCGTAATGTTCTCAGACGACCCCGAAAGGTCGTGATGAGGATTCGAAATTATTCGGCAGCAGCCTCAGGAGCCTCAGCTTCTGGAGCGGTCGCCTCGGTCACTTCAGGTGCCGCCGTATCGAGCACGGCATCAACTTGGGTTTCCTCTGCGGCAGCCTTCTTCGCAAGCTTCTTGGCTGGCGCCTTTTTCACGGCAGCCTTTTTTGCAGGTGCCTTTTTCGCACCTTCAGCCTTCTTGATGGAGGGTCTTTGGGCGATGCCGCCGAGCTTTGCCTGTTCCTTCTTGCGCTTCAAATAATCGGCGCGGCGACGGCGTTTGATGATCTTTTTCGATTGTTGTCCCATGGTTGGTAGCCCTTTGCGTAGGGACTTCAGCCCACCGGATCAAGAGGAAATCGCACGAGACTTTGCACATCTGTCGTTTCGCATTCGACATTGCCCCATTTCCCGGCAGAGATTCCCGCCCCATGGCAGGCATCATCATCGCACCAAGAGCACGCATTTTTCACGGACACGAGTGGGTTTACGCCACGGAAATCAAGAAATCCTTCGGCGACCCCCAACCCGGCGATGTCGTAACTCTCAAGGATTTCCGCGATCGGCCCCTCGGTTCCGCCATTTACAACCCGCTCTCACAAATCGTCGCACGTCGCTTTTCTCGCCGTCGCCAGGACCTCGATCTCGACTTTTTCATCCGCCGCATCGGACAAGCCATCGAACTCCGCAAACGCTCATCCATCGACGAAACTCTCGCGCGCCTTGTCTGGTCAGAATCTGACGGCCTGCCGGGATTGATCGTCGATCGCTACGGCGACCACCTCTCCGTGCAGACGCTCACTTTGGCCATGGATTTGCGCAAAGAACTGATCCGCGACGCTCTGATCGCGCTGCTCAATCCCGCCTCGATCATTCTCCGCAACGACTCTCCCTATCGGAAAGCCGAGGGCATGGAGCCGGGGATCGACATGCTTCACGGCGAAAATCCCGGCCCTTTCACCGTCCACGCAAACGGACTCGCCTTCGAGGTGGATCTCTACGACGGCCAAAAAACAGGGCTCTACCTTGATCAACTCCAAGCCCACGCTGAAGTCGCGGCCTTGGCCAAAGGCAAGCGCGTGCTCGACTGTTTCACCAACCAAGGCGGCTTTGCCCTCGCCTGCGCCAAGGCTGGTGCGGCGAAGGTCACTGCAGTGGATGTCTCTGCAAGCGCCTGCGAGGCCGCCCGGAAAAATGCCACGATCAATCAAGTGGAAATCGAGGTCTTGGAACACAATGTCTTTGATTTCCTGAAACATGCGAAACCTGAATATGACTTGATCATCCTCGATCCACCGAGTTTCACACGCAACAAAAAGACGCTCATGGACGCCATGCGCGGCTACAAGGAGATCCACCTGCGCTCGCTGAAACTCTTGGAAAAAGGCGGTCTGCTCTCGACATTCTGCTGCTCGTATCACGCATCTCGCGAGTTGTTCTTGGAAAATCTTGTGGACGCCTCAGTCGATGCCAAAAAATCCGCAAGACTCGTGATGAACCACTCGCAGCGCGCGGATCACCCGATTTTGATCTCAATCCCAGAAACCGGCTACCTCAAGGGAGTCACGGTTGAGGTCATCGCCACCCGCTGAGATCCGGATCTCGACTTGCCGCCGCGGCCCGAATCAGGTTTCCTGCGCCCGGGCACGCCGCTTGCTCCCTCCTCCACTCCACTTCCCATGTCACGCAAATCCAAAATCATCATCACGCTAGGCCCCGCCACCGAATCCGAAGAAATGATCGGTCGCTTGATCGACGCAGGCACCAATGTTTTCCGACTCAACATGAGCCACGCCAAGCACGAGTGGGCTGCGGAGATGACACGTCGCGTCCGCCGCCAGTCTGATGCACGCAGTGCGCACATCGCCGTGCTTTTCGACCTAACTGGCCCATCGATCCGCACCGGCGACTTGGAGAAACCTTATGATCTGCTGGAAGGTGATATCGTCGAATTCCGCAAATCTGGTGCAGACCCAAGCGTCGCCATTTCAACCACGGTCAACTACGACGGACTCATGGGCGACGTCGCCGTTGGCAACACGCTCGTCGTCGATAACGGAGCCCTGCTCATGCGCATCGACGTGGTGGAAGCGGATCGAATTCTCTGCTATGTCAAAACTCCGGGCTCGATGGGCTCGCGCCGCCACATCAATTTACCCGGCGTCCGCCTGAATTTACCCGCCCTCACCGAGAAGGATCACAAGGACCTCTCACTCGCCGTCGAGTGCGGCGCTGACTACATCGCCGGCTCATTCGTGCGCGACTCCGCTCACGTCCGCGAGCTGCGTGAAGCCATGGAGGCCATGGAAGGCGAAGCACAAATCGTCGCGAAAATCGAAGACCAAGAGGCCATCCGCAACATCGACGCCATCATCAACGCCGCCGATGTGATCATGGTCGCACGGGGCGATCTCGGAACCGAAGTCGAGTTTGAGGAATTGCCGATTCTCCAGCGGCGGATCGTCAAACGCTGTCACGAACTCGGCACCCGCGTCATCGTCGCGACCCAACTCCTTGAGTCGATGATTCTCAACCCGACACCAACCCGTGCGGAGGTGACCGACGTGATGAACGCAGCTTACGAAGAAGCGGACTGCCTGATGCTCTCCGGCGAGACATCCGTCGGACGCTACCCGGAACGCTGTGTTGAGGCGCTGGTGCGCATTTCCTCACGCATCGAACGCTCCGGCGGCCATGGTTTCGGACAAAACGTGCTGCTGCGCGACGAACGGCAAAAAACCGCACGAGCCGCCGTCACCTTGGCGGACTCTCTTCCGGATGCCCGGCTCGTCGTCCTCACCCGCCGCGGCCTGCTCGCGAATCACGTGGCCATGCTCCGCCCGCGCACCTCCGGCTTTTACGCCTTCACGCCCACCGAGCGCGTCTGCCGCCAACTGTCGCTGAGCCGCGGCGTCCGTGGCTTCAAACTGCCTTTCGCCTCCAACATCGAGGAAACCATCCAGCGCGTCACCGATCTGCTCCTCAAGGAGGGCCTCGTCCGCTCAGGAACGCCTCTGGTCATCGTTTCCGACATTCTATCGGACCACTTCGCAGCGAACTCGATCCTGCTTCACCACGCATAGCACGCAGTCCAGCTTCTCAATCCGACCAAGCCTTCTTCCCAGGAACTGCGATCAGTTCCCGAAGTCGGCTTGCGGCGATTCTGCCGATCACCAAGGGCTCATCCAAGCCCTCAAAAAACAACAAGGTTCGGTCTCGACTCTGCCATTCAGTGGCACGCAGTTTGCGTGAATGAATGATCAGAGAACGCCCAAGGCGATTGAACTCAGCGATCGGCAAATGCTCGTCCCACTCCGTGATGGTTCTTTTCACCAACAAGGACACACGCCCGGCAAGCTGCAGACGCGAATAATTCTGTTCAGCGTCAATCCATAAAATTTCATCGAACGAAACCCACTCTTCCGGCTTTCCATAAAGCCCCGGAATCATCACTTTTCCCGGGATTCTCAAAATCGGAGAACTTGGCACAACTCGCTCATGCGATGCTTGCGCCAAAAAGAGCCTAACCCGCTCAATCGTCAGCCCTAAGCGGCTCCTCTCCACCGGCTTCAACAAATAGTCGAGCGCCCCCACCTCGAAAGCAGCCAACGCATAGTTTTCATGTCCTGTGACGAAGACGACACGCGTCGGCGGCGACAAATGCGGGATCAGCGACATCCCGGAATGCCGTGGCATCCGGATGTCCAAAAACACCAAATCCGGCTTCTGCATCGCAAGGAACTCAATCGCCTCGGTGATGCTCGCCACAGCACCGATGACTCGCACATCCGCGAAGGTCGAAAGAAGATCTGACAAGCGCCGATTCGCAGCGGCCTCATCATCCACGAGAAGCACTTGAATCATAAGGCAAGGTTGGTTTTACAAACTCGGGATAAATCATCGGGTTCATGCAGCAGCGGCATATCAATGGTGACTACCACACTCCCACGGACTTCCTCAACCTCCATCGTGGCAGCCTCGCCGAAAATTAAATTTAACCGATGACGCAGGTTCTGAATTCCAATTCCCGGGGATCGCCCACGCCCCTGAGGAATCCATGATCCCGTATTGGTGACGGTCACGAGCGTCCTTCCATTCTTGCAGCGCGCCACCACCCGCACGCGCAAAGCCTGACCCTCCAATCCCTCACCATAATTGAAAGCGTTCTCCAACAAAGGCTGCACCAGCATGGGCGGCACAAAAACCTCACGCGCCGCAGTTTCACACTCAATCCCACAAACCAAGCCCTTCCCAAACCGAATCTGCTGGACCATCAGATACTTCTCCAAGGAGTCTAACTCACGCGCAAGAGGCTCCAAGGACCGCGCTTCCTGCAGGGAAAACCGCAAATACTCTGCGAGCGCATGCGTAATTTCCTCAACCTCGTCTGGATCATGCCTGCTGGCCAAAACCGCATTGAGCGCATTGAATAAAAAGTGAGGGTTCATCTGCGACTGCATCCGCTTCATCTCAGTTTGTAAAACCGCCTTCTCCATACTGACCTCACGAATCCGCAATGCATAGTAATCTTCCAACAAGTGAAATCCCAAATACATGGTTGTCCAAATCCCAAACAACGCACTCCGCAGCACAAACATCCCGCCTAG
>JBEGOB010000162.1:0-15841 GCA_041182265.1 Verrucomicrobiota bacterium
CCCACTCACGCACGACTCCCACCGGAACCCATCCCGCACCCGTGCCATCCGCAACTTTCAAAATCGAGGAAAAGCCGATCAGCACAATCGGCACAATCACCGGTGCCAACGAGCCCGCCAAACTCGGCAATTGATCATCTTTCCGACCCAAAATCGTCTCCAAATCTGCGAGCGGCGTTCCAGGTGTAGCACGCAGCGGCACCTCCATCCGCCGGTTCAACCAGGACGCGAACCCATAGCCGATCACCGCCGGAATAATCCCTGCGAGGATTCCACCCACGATCGAAAATCCAACATCGATTTTCAAATGATCCACCATCGCGATCGGCCCGGGATGAGGCACTGTCAGGGAATGGGTAATCACACCTCCACAACACACGCAGAGCACATACAACAAATAGTTTTTTCCAGTCCTAACATACAGCGCCTTGGCGAGAGGTGCCATCAACATGAACATGGTGTCGAAAAAAATTGGAATGGATAAGACATAGGTGCTGACTAACAAAGCCAGACCGGCATTCCGCTCACCGAAAAGAATAAGAAAACGCCGGATCACCCGATCCGCCGCACCGCTCTCCATCAGACAGAAACCGATCACTGACGCCAGACCGATGGAAATGGCAACTCCAGCCGCCGTCCGGCCGAAACCCTCCAAGGTGAGTCGAACCACATCTCCAAGGGATGCAATCAAGGGAACGCCGGCCACAGCCGTGGTCAGGGGGAAAACACGTGCCAAAGCACCCGCAAGCAAGGCGGCTAACACCAAGGCCAAAAACGGATGCAGCTTGAAGCGTGTGATTGCCACCACAATCAATGCCACACTCGCGGCAAGCACAATGAAGGGCCAAACGTCATCAAGCATCATGCGGGCTTTCCAGAAGTTGGGGGTTTCACCGCAGGCACCGCCCGAGTCGCCCCCGTCGAGATCCCGCCATCGATGAGTAATAGCTGCCCCGTCATGTAACGACTCCCTTCCGATGCAAGAAAAAGCAAGGGCGCGTCAAGATCACCGCTTTGGCCCGGGCGCTTGAGCGGAATGCGATCACTCAGATATTCCACCCACGCCTGATCTTCATACATCACGGAATTTTGCGCGGTTTTAAACCATCCTGGCGCAAGGCAATTTACGGTAATTCCATGCACACCCCAGTCGTCGGCTAAACTCATGGTCAGTTGCTTTGTGCCTCCACGACTGGCGCAATAAGGAGCTAAACCTGCATACCCCGCCACTGAGGTGACCGAACCAATATTGATAATCCGCCCGTAAGCCGCAGGAATCATCAATTCATTCGCCACCTGCTGTGCGACGAAAAATGTCCCACGTAAATTGGTATCAAGCACCAGATTCCAATCCTCCCAACGAATCTCCACCGCAGGCTTCCGCACGTTGCAGCCTGCATTGTTCACCAAAATATCGACCCGGCCCACTTGGGTCTTCACCTCGCAGACCGCCGCCTGAATGCTCTCGAACGATGTCACATCCAAGGCGATGGGATAGCAGCGCCGCCCGAGTCCCTCGATTTCTCGCCGGACTCCATCCAAAGCTGCAAGATCGCGACTGGTGATGACAACATCCGCACCCGCTGCGGCAAGAACCGTGGCAAAACGCGCACCCAGACCACGACTGGCACCAGTGACCATCGCAACTCGGCCCGACAATTCAAAGGACTGCATCGCTGATTCAGGGCTGGAGAATCACTTTCAGCAAGCCTTCCGTGTTGTGCGCCAATCTTGAAAACCAATCGGCGCCTTCCTCCAAAGGTGCCAGTGCGCTCAGCAAGTGCTTTACCTTCACTGAGCCATCTTCGATCCGCCGAATGGCTTCCGGATATTCTCCCGCACAAGCGCACGATCCACGCAGAGTGATTTGACGTGTCACGACTTCTTGCAACGGCAGTGGCACGCTTTGTTGTAAATTTCCCACCAAAATCACTGTCCCACCCTTGCAAACACTGCGAACCGCCAAATCCACCGGGCCCGCCAAACCCACCACCTCGAAGGCGACCCGCGCGCCATCTCCAGCCCCACACATTTCCCGCAACTGCATCGCCAAATCCGCCTCTTTCGCTGAAAAAATTTGCGTCGCCCCCAATTGTTTGGCCAAAGCAAGACGCCCGTCATCCAAATCCACTGCGATCACCTCCGACCAACCGCGCGCCCTCAAGACTTGCACGATCAAGAGCCCAATCAACCCAGCACCCACCACCAATGCTGGCTCATCAACGAGGGGTGGCGCCAAATTCACCGCATGCAAGGCAATCGCAACCGGCTCCGCAAACGCCGCCATCTCATAACTCAACGAATCCGGAATCCGGTGCAAAATCCGCTCCGGCAAGACCACCTGCTCAGCAAAGCAACCTTGGCGACGATACTCAGCACACGAAACACCCAGCACTCGCCGATTTTCACAAAGATTGAAATTTCCCTTCTGGCACTCCACACAATGCCCGCAATATTCGGTTGAATCGAAAGTAACCCGATCCCCAATTTCCCAGCCCTCGACACCCTCCCCGACCTCGGAAACTATCCCTGCCGCCTCGTGACCCATGATAATCGGCGGAATCCGCCGCCCGCTGCTCCCATCCATCCCATGGATGTCGCTGCCGCAAATCCCACATGCTTTGACATCGATTCTCAATTCCCCCGGCCCGAGCAATGGCTCTGGAACTTCAGTGTATTCAAAAGTCGATGCTGCGGTCAAAAGGAGGGCTTTCATGAGAACAGACTTCTAATATCAAGTGCGCCATCGCTCATGCAATCTCAACTTGTCCTCGGAATTTTCCCCGGGTGACTCCGCCGATTCCCTAGGCATCGGCCAATCCCACTCCTTGCACTTTCCCGACTTGTTTGCACAATCCGCACCAAGCGCATGCATCTTCTCGACGTCCAAAACCTAACAACCCGATTTCACACCCGCAATGGCATCGTTCACGCCGTGGAGAATGTCTCATTCCGAGTCGATCCCGGGCAAACACTCGGAATCGTCGGGGAATCCGGCTCTGGCAAGTCCGTCACCTGCTATTCCTTGCTTGGACTGATCCCCCAGCCACCCGGTCGCATTCACGGTGGTAAAGCCATTTTCGGCGGCATTGATCTTTTGAAAATCCCCGAAAGCCAACTGCGCAAAATCCGTGGTAAGCGCATCTCGATGATCTTCCAAGACCCAATGACCTCGCTCAACCCGTTCATGAAAGTGAGCGCGCAACTGACCGAGCCCCTCGCCATTCACGAGAACTGCCACGGCAAAGTTGCTCTCGACCGCGCCATCGACGCGCTCACCGAAGTCGGCATTCCAGATGCGGCCAAACGCATCCATTCTTACCCCCATGAATTTTCCGGCGGCATGCGCCAGCGTGTCATGATCGCCATGGCCCTCATCACCCGCCCCGAACTCTTGATTTGTGACGAGCCGACGACTGCCCTTGATGTCACCGTCCAGAAGCAAGTCCTCGACCTCATACGCGATCGTCAAAAGGAACTCGGCACCGCCGTGATCTTCATCACTCACGATCTATCAGTGGTTTCTGAAATGTGCGACCACGTGAATGTGATGTATGCTGGCCGCATCATCGAGAGCGCGCCAAAATCCGAGCTATTTCGCAATCCGCTTCACGCCTACACACGCTCCTTGCTGAAATCGATCCCGGCAAGCCACGTCAAAGGCGAGCCACTCTACACCATCCCAGGCCTCCCGCCCGACTTATCAAATCCTCCCACCGCTTGCGCATTCCAAGCTCGCAATCAACTCGGAGACCCAAACCTCTGTCTCAGCGACCGGGCACCCGCCCTTGAGGAAATCGAGCCCCGTCACTTTGCCCAAAACTGCCCGGGTTGCCTCGCCAAGGTTTGATCCCACCCAGAAAAACCAATTCAAGGTTCGCCCTCTTGAATGATCAGTGCCGAATCATTCGGCGAAATTTCCGCCAACTCCGAGCGCGCCAAAGACAATCCCGTCCGCGCCCGTGCCAATTCGCCACGCAGGCGAGTTTCCCGCGCTTTCCAAGTCTCCAAACGCCCAGGAACAGATGACTGCCTGCCGGATCCACCCCATGCCGCAGCTTCCATCACCTCATCATAAATCCGGCTCACTTTCGCCTTCCAAGCAAGCACACTTGCGCGCCGCTCATTGACCTGCTCCCGATCTTTCCCCGGCCGCTTCAAGGGAACTGCCTCGTCTTCAGAAGGCAAATCTTCCGCCGCACCCGCATCTCGGACTGCTAGCACTTCCGCCTTCCGCTGATTTTCGATCTCACCCTGCAAGCGTTTGCGCCGCTCCTCGTCACTCCATTGGAAACGATCCTGAAAAGCATCACTCAAATCCGGGGCTTGTAACCTCGCAAAACCATCCTTGTGCCGGATTTCCAAGCCCACCTCGGTCACTCGCACAATCACCGTATCCAGATACTCGCGACCTCCCCGCACTTTGACCGTACCCAACTTTTCACCGCTCGACCCCGACCACGTTGCATGCTTATAACGCGCACGATAGCTGGTAAAATCTGCCTCCAGCGCCGCCAGATTTGCGCGCAACTCGCGCTGTGCCACGAGCAAATCCGCCCGCTTCTTCACCGCCTGTGCAGACGCAGCTGTCCGCGTCCTCAGCTCATCCGCCCAAGCCTGACGCTGTGGCAATTCACCTGCAAGTCGCTTGGACGCCTCCACTTGCAACATCTTCACCCGATCCAATTCAGAGGCATCCCACTCAATCACTTCACGAATCTCATCGGCACCCGAGGTAAATGCATTTCGCTGATCCATCATCAACGACAGCCCAATCGCCGTCATCACAATGACCACCACACCGATCATGCAGTAGATCAAACCCGGGTGTTCATCGGCAGAAAGCATGGATGCGAAAATCCGTTAAAGCCGTGACTTCATCTGATTGATCTCAGCACGCAATGAGGAAGCCCGGCTCTGTTTGCGGCGGATGTTCGAGCTGATATTTCCTGACTTATTAATATGCATCCGTCCCGCAGCACGTGCCGCAGAGGCTGCCGCAGCCGCACGCTCCACATCCTGCTCCAAGCCACGAATCTCAGCCTCAAGGGCAGAAATACTTGCCTCCTTGCCCGCGATGGCACGAAGCGTCTCTTCGCGCTGCCTCTCTGCATCCTTCTGACGCTGGAGAACCATCGCTTCATCCGCACGCTCGCCGGCCACTGCCGCCTCTGCATCGTGGACATCACGTAACTGACTCTCCTTCAACAAGGCCGCCGCCTTTTGATTCGGATCGAATTGAAAATGATCCTGCATATCGACCGGTAAATCCTCAAATCCAATCCGCTTATGCCCCTCATCATGCCGGATTTGAATGCCCACGGCAGTCACCTCGCGGATGCTAACATTCTTATAAAGAGTCCCATCCAGCGTTTTCAGTTCCGCAATCTCAGACCCCTTGGCATTCCCGCGCGCGTGCGCTCGATACCGATCTTTGTAGGCTTCCCACGCCTCAGTTTGGCGCGCAAGCTCAGCATTTTCAGTTTCGACCGACTGCTTAAGACTCACAATTCGCTGCTCCAAACGCTGATTATCTCCAGTCGTCCGCGAGAGATCTTTGGCCGAGGCTAAACGACTGGGAGCCAAAGCCAAAGATTCCTTGCCCGCAGCAATCCGCCCCTCGAAGGAAACCACATCCTTCGCTTGGTTGCGAATCACCGCCTCAATCGAGAGATCTTCCCCCTGCATGCCATCATCAAAGGCAAACATGAATAGAAAACCAAAACCCAAGAGCACGATCAAAGCCATCACCATCCCGATCACTCCGGGACCACGGCCACTCGACATTAAATCACTGAAAGACATAGAGTTGAGTGTTTGGATTTACTTGATTTGATACTTGCGCTGATACGCTTCAAACTCGCTTTGCAAGGTCCGCTTCCGCTCCTCCAAACCCGCAACTTCAGCCTCAAGCTTCTGAACTTCCGCCGTATGCTTCACTGAGACGGCCTTGGCTTCCTTCAACTCTGCGGAAACGTCCGGCGGCAAGTTTTTCAACTTTTCCTCCACCAAAGCCAACTCCCCTCTCAATGCGACAATCTGCGCTTTCTGCTTCTCACGTTTCTCAACTAAAACAGGATCATCCCCACAAGAAACGGCGACGAACGAACAAAAGATGGCCAAACTGCCAGCTAGGATGGATGAATTCATGGGGTGGATGTGAAGGTGGTTTCTGAAAATCGTCTTTGCGTGGTGCCAATCGGTGACATGCAACCAACACCGACGGCCCTTCCCGTCTGGATGGAAATCAGCGGGCGACAGTAACTTGGCGTTGGCGTTTGATAGTAAACGTAGCGGTAGTTCGGCCGATAACTGCGGTAGCTGGAATAGCGGTATGAGCCGCTGCCAAAAGTCGATGCCGGCTTCGACAGCGGACTGACCGAGGCGGAACTCCTTTGGCTCGCGAGCAAATTTTGATATCTCGTGGAAGCCAAGCGCTCCTCACGCTCAGCCACAGAATCTCGCCGCGCCTTCTTTTCCTCCAGAGAGGCAAGCTCCGCATCGATCTGGCGCTCATAGGCCGCAACGTGCGCAGCCTCTCGCTTCTGCGCCGACTCCGCCAATTCCTCGTCCAAGCCAAACTGGATCCTCTGGCGCGCATCCAAATCCGAAAATCCAAGACGCGCCGTCCCATGCAAGTGCCGGATCGAAACCCCAGCGTCATCAATCGCCAGCACGGAAACCTGCTCAAACGCACGATCTGCCCCCACCCTCAATGTCTCAAACGAGGCGCCCAGCATCTCATGCCTGCGTCTCTTCAAAACTCCCGTCCGGAAATCCTCTGCACTTTGCTCCAACTCGGCCAACTCACGCTGCAAAGCACCACGCCGCCCCTTGAAATCAACCACAAGCCCTTCATTTCGCTCATTCTCAGCACGCAAAATCTCCAAAGCTTCAAAATCCCCTGATGCGGCCATCCCAAGCTTCAACTTTGCCAACTCAAGCTGTTGTCCCACCTCCACACGCTCCCGCTCAATCCGCCACCGCTCGGCTTGCTCGTTCTGACGATCACACGCCGACAACGAAAAAAGCAGAGCTAAAACTCCAGCTCCGCTCGCCAAAATTCGTGGTGTTTTAGGGGGCATCTGAGCAAGAAAATACAAAAAAACACATCCACAAGTCAATCCAATTCCTGAGAGAAAAACGTGCCAATCCTTCCGCAAGACTTTCACCCTTGATCCTCCGCCCTCCGCCGCGCTCACTCAGCGCCAGACACCTCCACCCTCGTGACTCTCCGCCATTCACTCTGATGCAAGCTCTCTACATCTGCGGCCCCACCGCCTCGGGAAAATCTTCACTCGCCCTCCAAATGGCCGAGGAATTGGACGGTGAAATCGTCAATGCCGACGCCTTCCAACTCTACCGAGGACTGGAAATCGTCAGTGCCGCACCCTCCTCCGATGAACTCCGCCAAGTCCCACACCACCTCTACGGCGTCCTAGAACCGACCGAAGCGGCCGACGCACAAGTTTACACCCAGCTCGCCCGCCCCGTCATCGCGGAAATCCTGTCACGCGGCAAAACCCCCATCGTCACCGGCGGCTCGGGACTCTATCTGAAATTCCTCACGCACGGTGCCGCTCCACTTCCCACCGGAAACCCTCAACTCCGCGCGGAAATGGACGCCCGCCCACTCGCCGACCTCATCGCCCAACTCGAGGCTTTGGACCCCTTGGAAGCATCACGCACCGCCCTTCAAAACCGCCGCTTTGTCTCACGCGCCCTTGAAATCTGCATCTTGAGCGGACAAAAAGCCTCGGACCTCCGCGACCAATGGGAATCAAAAACCCATGAAATTTCGTCCCAACTCCGCGGGCTCGTCATCCAGCGCACACGCCCAGACCTCCACGCGCGCATCGCCCAGCGCACGCGCGCCATGCTCAGCGGCGGTGTCCTCGACGAAGTCGCGGCCCTCGCAGACGTCTCGACCAACTGCGAAAAAGCCATCGGCTTCCGCGAAATCCGCGCACTGCTCGCCGGCACACTCGACCGCAACACCTGCGAGGAGGCCATCAACGCCGCCACCCGACAATACGCGAAACGCCAGGAAACTTGGTTTCGCCGGGAAAAGTGGCTTCAGCCCCATCCCATCTCCTGAATCACTTCCCCGACTTGTCCTCCCGCGCTCTTGCCGCATCCGCCAAGGCCTGCGATGCCACCGGAAGTGTTAAAAAAAGCGAAACAATCGCAAAAACCGCTTTGGCAACGACATTCCACGCCGGAAACTCGACACACACGGCCACCAACAAAGCGCCAATCCCAAACGCACTCGCCTTGGTCGCCGCATGCGCCCGAGTGAAAAAGTCGGGAAAGCGAACCAAGCCGATCGCGGCCAGCAATACCGCCGCAGACCCCAATAGGGCGAGCGCTGAGATGATGATTTCTTGAATGGTATTCATGGTCTATCAATCACGGGAAACACTTCGAGCCAAGGCAACCGTCCCGAAAAATACGATGACGCCGAGCACTACGATCACGTCCAAAAACACCAATTCACCCGAGACGATCGTATGCAACAGCACTGCGGCACCCGTGATGACCGCGAGCAAATCAACCGCTAAAATACGATCCGCCGCACTCCGACCACGGAAGAGACGAAATGCGGTTAGCCCCAAAGCCACGCTTAAAAACACGAAACAAATCTGGAAAACAAAGTGCATAAATTATCAATGTCCAAAAATTCGCAATAAGGGCGCTTCGATCTTGGTTTTTATTTCAGCAATCGAACGATCCACATCTCTCGCATCCAACAGGTGCACCCACAAAACTCCTCGCTTGGAGTCGAGGGCAACGCTCATGCTTCCCGGCGTCATCGACACCAAACACGCGAACAAAAATCGGGAAAACTCGCCACTCAAGCCAAGCGGCACCTCCACAAATCTCGGATGAAGCCTCGATTGCGGTCCCAGCACAAGGCACGCCAGATTGACCGTGGAGCGAATCACCTCCCACAGATAGACGCCTAAAAACATCATGAGATAGACCACTTTCATCATTTGACACCTCCCATTCCATCAGGCCCGAGAACCGCCCGAATGTAGTTTTCCGGATTCAGCAATTGCTGCGCCGCACGCTCGGCAAAATCAAAAAATATCGCAGGAAAAATCCCCATACACAGCGTGCACAAAGCGAGCAGCACCGCAGGCGCCACCATCGTCCAAGGCACTGGTTTGGGCACGCGCGCCCCCGCATTTGGCAGCTTCTTCCAAAACGCTTCATTCCAAATTTTCACCATCGAATAAAGCGTCAATAAACCCACCGCAGATGCCATGAACACGGCGACCCACTCACGCAAGGCCAAGCCCTCGCGAATCAACGCAAATTTCGCAAAAAAACCAGACAACGGCGGAATCCCCGCCAGCGACAAGGCCGGCACCGCAAATACCACCGCCAGCCACGCGCAATTCCGATAGAGACCTCCCATCTTGCCCAAAGCCTGAGTGCCTAATTTCCGACCCATGATTCCGCCAATCAAAAACAAATTCGTCTTCACCACAATGTGATGCACCACATAGAAAACCGTCGCCGCCAGTGCGCCCTGAGTGAAAAACGCCAAACCCACGATCATGTAGCCGATCTGACTGATGATGTGAAACGACAGGATCCTTGGAATGAAAAACTGACTCGCAGCCCCCAAGACACCCGTCACCATGGTTAGAATTCCCAAGGGCAACAGAATTGACCCAAGAAAATCCTGATAGCCCGGATAGATCAAGGTGAACACACGCACGCAAGCATAGACCCCGACCTTCGTCAGCAATCCAGCAAAGACCGCAGCCACTGGCGTGGGAATGACATGATAGGATGATGGCAGCCAAAAATAGAACGGAAAGATCCCAGCCTTCACACCGAAGGCGATTAAAAACAAAATCGCCGAAGAACTCACCAAATCAGGCTCATCCATGGCCGCCAATTTCACGGCGAGATCTGCCATATTCAAGGTTCCAACCATGCCGTAAACCACGCCCAAACCCACCAAGAAAAAAGCGGATGCAATGAAATTCAGCGTGAGATACTTCACCGCCGCCTCCAACTGAAGTCGTCCTCCCGGCAAGGCCACCAAGACGAATGACGCCATCAACATCACTTCAAACCAAACATACAAATTGAAAAGATCCCCTGTCAGAAATGATCCATTCACGCCCAGCAACAAGGCCAGAAACAAGGGTGTGAAATAGCCCCGGAACTTTGCCGTCCCGCAACCAATCGCATACACGGCGACTGAAAATCCAATCAAGGCCGTGACCAAAACCATCGACGCTGAGAACAAATCCGCGACCAAGCTGATCCCATAGGGAGCGGGCCAATTCCCCACTCGCAAGACCAGAATCCCATGCGCCGAAACCTCGGAAAACAGAACTCCAGCGGAAACTAACATCACCCCGCAAATCACCGCCGTGATCACCAAGCGGAACTTCTCACGCAGGCCCCGAAGACATAACAAGAGTCCGATGGCGGATAGGGGCAAAATCAAAGGCAGCGCAAGCCATGGCGAGTCAACAGGCATCGTTCAGTTCTCAGTGTTTTTAAAGGTGTCCAAATCATCACTGCCCGTCTTTTCATAAGCACGCAGCACCAAAGCGATCGCAAAGGCCAAGACAGCAAAACCAATCACAATCGCCGTCAAAACCAAAGCCTGCGGCACGGGGTCCGCATACGGCCCATCCAGCGCAAGCTCGCCGTCAGCGATAATCGGCGGACGATTCCGGGTGAGTCCAGCTCCTGTAAAAATCAACAAATTCGCCGCCTGACTGAACAACATGATTCCCAACAAAACGCGCACGATATTGCGCCGCATCACCAAGTAGCATGCACAGCCAAACAAAATTCCAATCGCGATGGGCAATAAATTTTCCATGGTGAATTTAACGCAAGCCTCCCTCCCGGACGGCACTCCGATTTTCAGACAAAAGAACCAACAACATCTGCGCACCCACTCCGGTCACCACCAGAAAAACCCCGGTGTCAAACAACAATGGCGTCCCTAATTTGAGCTTTCCCACAGTCGGTAACCACAACTCACCTCCCCAAAGTCCCTTGAAAAACGGCTCACCCCAAATCAGCGGCAAACAGGCGGAAACCAGCGCAACCAACAAACCAAACCCTGCCAGCGCGATCAGATCCAATTTCAATCGACGCTCAGTGCACTGCATTTCCCGTAGAACAATCGCACTCGCAAGCACCAATCCGCCGATGAATCCTCCTCCCGGCAGATGGTGCCCTCGAAGTAGCAGATAGACCGCAAAGGCACTCTGCACCGGCACGATCAAGCGCGCCGCGATGGGAAGTAAACTGTTTTGCAAATGACTCATTTCTCCAAATTTCATCAAGGTTGACCTTTCCGCCACGCGGCCGCGCGCTCGGACTGTTCTCCAACAGGTGGTGGACGCCGGAAAAGCGTTTTGCGCGCCAACAATGCGGTCACCCCAAGGCACGCGAGCGACAGCACAAGGATTTCTCCCATGGTGTCCAAAGCGCGGAAATCCACCAAAATCACATTCACCACATTCCGCCCGAAGGCCTCCGCTGCCGAGCGCTCAACCAGCCCCGGCGCAATCGACTCGTGCACTTGCACGTGCATCGACTTCCACACCACCAACGTCATCGCTACGCCCGCCAAAGTCGCAACAATCCAATCCAAGTGCCGATCCCGCCAATGCGTGATGGAGCGGATTTGCGGCAGCTTTAGGATCACGAAGGAAAACATCACGACCGTGAGTGTCTCCACCAACAACTGAGTGATCGCCAAGTCCGGCGCACCAAAAGCCACGAAAATCAAGGCCACTGAATAACCGACACCTCCCAAACAAAGAATTGCGCTGAGTCGGCTCTTTGCCAAAACCGCCGCCACCGCAGACACACTCATAAGAACCACCACCGCAGTATCAAACCAACCGGCAGGAACCCGGGTCAGGGTCTCGAATTTCCCTCGTGACAAGGCAACGGCATACAAAACCAAGCATGCACTCGCGGCCAGCGTCACTCGCACATAAACGCGCAGTTGACCGTTCTGAATCCAGTCAGTTAGAAAGGCTCCTCGCTCCAGCAAGCCCGCCAAACCGATTCGATAGAGGCGCGACGGCGTGAAAAGATGCCGGTCCCGCAGTTCCACGCCAAATGCGGCCAAACAACTTCGCTTGCGATACGCGAAAACCCCAAGCAGCAAGGTGAGGCCGCTGAGCGCCAAGACGGGCGTAAATCCATGCCAAAGCGTGAGTTTGGCCAATGCCGGATCTGCTCCGAGCGCACGCACCGCTGGAGAAACTAAAAGACGGTCAAGATGGCCCGGCGCAAATCCTAACACCAATCCAAGCCCCGCCAAAACCGCTGGCGGTAAAACCAAACCCCACTCGGGCAAATGACGGATCGCCGGCTGTGGCTGATTTCCCAAAAATGGCTGCATGCCGACCATCAACGCAACCGCCACCCCCAAGGCATTCGCCAACACGGCGGCAACTGCAAATAAATCGCGCGAAAACAATGCCGAAAGCTGCCCTTCGTATAACAACTCCTTGGCAATGAATCCAAGCGTCGGCGGCGCGCCACACATGCTCAAAGCCGCAGCGCCCGCACTCACCGCCAGCAAGGGCATCGCCCGTCCCAAGCCGGAAATTGCACGCACATCCCGCGTGCCCGTCGCATGATCCAAGGTCCCGGCCACCATGAATAACGCACCTTTGTAAAAACCATGCACCAGCACGAGAAACAGCGCGACCTTCAGCGAAAACGCATCGCCAAACCCGAGCAACATCACCAAAGTGCCTAACACACTGATCGTCGAGTAAGCGAGCAAGCGCTTCAGATCATGCTGCCCCACAGCCATCACGGCACCTGTCACCATGGTCAGCGCTCCCACCGGTGCGATCAGCCAAAACCAGAGTCCCGTCTGCCCCATCGCGGGTGACAATTTCACCAGCAAGATCACCCCGGCCTTCACCATCGTCGCTGAGTGAAGATAGGCGCTTACCGGCGTCGGAGCCGACATCGCACCCGGCAGCCAAAAGTGAAATGGCACTTGCGCGGACTTGGTGAAAACTCCCAGCAAGATCAAACACAGCGCCGGCAAGAACAAGGCACTCTGCGTGAACAAACCCGCATGCTCGGAAAATTCAGAAATCCGCGTCGTCCCCGTGATTTGGACCGTTAGAAGCAAGCCTGCCAGCAGCGCCAAACCACCGCCACCCGTCACCAACAGCGCCTGCAAAGCCGCTTTCCGCGCGGCTTCGTCCTCATGCTTGTATCCCACTAAAAGAAATGAGGTGACGCTGGTGAGCTCCCAAAAAACGAAGGTTAGAATCACATCGTCGGCCAGAATAATTCCTAACATCGACGCCATGAAAACCAACAAGATGCCGAAAAATCGCGAAATTTGGCGATCTCCCGCCAAATAACTCCCGCCGTAAATGCAGATCAAGCCGCCAATGACGCTCACCAAAATGAGGAATAAAGTCGCCGTCCCGTCCAAACGCAGTGCCAGTTCGACGCCGAGGGCGGGCAACCAAGGATGCGACCACTCACTCACTCCATTCCCCGCCTGCGCCCGCACCAACAACCACGCAGCGATGGAAAACGGCACCACCGACAGCACGACTCCCGCCCATTTGCCGCCGAGGACGCGCACCAGGATTGGCGAAATCAAAGCGCCGAAAAACGGCAGACCGCACAAGAAAATCAGCTCCATGAAACTCGCACGATGAGGCGTTTAAACGAATTTCGCGGGCAATCTGAGATTTCAAAAATCCCTGAGGGAGGATGCGGGGGTATCATTAGCGGTCAATCTTAACGCAGATGAAAGAGAGTCAAGGGACTGCGGAAAATGATCCACAAATCATATCAAAAAACCAAGAAGGCCGCTCTTCCGCAACTTACCCTTGCCGCCAACGGATTGGGAACTTATGAGCTTCCGCGTTGTGCGCCCAATCATGAAATTCCTCCTACTCATTCAGGTTCTCGCGGTTTTCCTGCTCCAGTCCGCCCCATCCATCGCCGCTTCCGGCGGGGATCGCCCACCGGCCTACGAGCTCTCAAATGGCACGGTGAAGTATTCTGCATTCCCGAAACCTCTGGAAACTTACGAGAAAGTGGAGGGTGGCCTCCTCGATACACTCACCGCCCGCGCCAAGGTGGATCCCTTCAATGTCGCGGCCAGCATCATCTTCTTGCTCGCCATTCTACACACCTTCGCCGCCGGCCCTCTCAACAAGCTCGCTCACAAATACGAACACATCCACGAGGAGAATCTCAAAAAACGGGGCCCACGTGACGATGATCACCCAGATGGCGAGCCCGAGGTCTCATTCCGCGCCACGCTTTTCCATTTCCTCGGGGAAGTGGAGGCAATTTTCGGCATCTGGACTCTCGCCCTCGCCGGCGCGGCCACCTATTTTCACAGTTGGATGGATTTTCAGCTCTATCTCGACAAGGACCAGGTCTTCACGGAGCCGCTTTTTGTGGTGGTCATCATGGCCATCGCCGCCAGCCGCCCCGTTCTTCGCTTCGCGGAAGGACTGATGTCAGTCGCCGCATCCATCGGCAAGGGCACGCCCGCCGCGTGGTGGCTCAGCGTGCTGATCCTTGCGCCGATTCTTGGCTCATTCATCACCGAGCCCGCCGCCATGACCATTGGCGCGATGCTGCTTGGGAAAAAATTCTATCGACTCAACCCACCCGCCAAGCTCGCCTACGCCACTCTCGGCCTGCTGTTTGTCAATATCTCCGTCGGCGGAACTCTCACTCACTTCGCCGCCCCGCCCGTCTTGATGGTTGCGGGTCAGTGGGGCTGGGACACGCCCTTCATGGCCCAACATTTCGGCTGGAAGGCGATCACTGGCATCGTGATTTCCAGTGCAGTTTATTTTCTGTATTTCAAAAAAGAACTCACACGCCTCACCGCCGTTGCCAATGGCATGACGGATGCTGAAAATTCGAAAAAACCATGGCAAGAGCGCGAAACGGCGATTCCAGCTTGGGTGACTTTCATGCACTTGGTGTTCTTGGGCTGGACCGTTTACACGGCGCACTTCCCCGTGCTTTTCATCGGCGGGTTCTTATTCTTCCTCGCATTCGTGATGGCCACCAGTCACCACCAAAACGCAATTTCCATGCGCAGCCCGATGCTGGTCGGCTTTTTCCTCGCCGGACTCGTGATTCATGGCGGGTGCCAATCTTGGTGGATCGCCCCAGTGATCATGACCTTGCCGGATCAGGCATTGATGCTGGGATCGACAGTGCTTACCGCCTTCAATGACAACGCCGCAATCACCTATCTCGCCTCACAGGTGGAGGGTCTGCAAATCGGTGCCAAGCACGCAGTCGTCGCCGGAGCGGTGACAGGTGGCGGACTCACCGTGATCGCCAACGCTCCAAATCCTGCGGGCCAAAGCATTCTCTCGCGCTTTTTCAAAAATGGCATCTCTCCGCTCGGGCTTTTCCTCGGCGCACTCATCCCCACGGTGATTCTTTATCTGTGCTTCACGCTGCTTCCGAACGGCCACGCCGAGGAGCATCCTCCGCAGGCTCCCGCTGCTCTTGAGGCAAGCTCTTCCCACTGATTCATCCATGTTCACCGGCCTCGTCGAATCCACTGGCACTGTTCTTGCGCTTGACGTGCTTGACGCCCAAGCCCGTCTGAAACTGAGCCTGCCTTTTGCCGCAGAACTCGCGCTTGGCGACTCGGTGGCCGTCAACGGGTGCTGCCTCACCGTGGCGGAACTCTCGCCGCAAGGCGCTTCGTTTGACCTCCTCGCGCAAACCCTCCGCGTCACCTCACTCGGTGGCCTCACTCCCGGAGCCCCGGTCAATTTGGAGCGGGCCATGATGGTGGGCGACCGCTTCGGCGGGC
>JBEGOB010000163.1:0-3229 GCA_041182265.1 Verrucomicrobiota bacterium
GATGCACCCTAGCACACTCCAACATACGTGCTCCACCAAGTCATTTTATGCACGATCGGTCAACTTTGTTTCCAATCCCCGCGAACGGGGTGACTCATGCGCTCGTTGAGGGATTGCGGGGAAACAATCTGATACAATTTGGGATCCCAGGTGATCTCGGAACCGGACTGGATCGCGAGGACGGATAGATGACTGAGCGCGTCCGAGCGGACCGCATCACCGACCGGGCCGATGGAGGGCGTATGGTCGCGCACGGCATCGACAAAGGCTTTGTAGTAGTTTGACTGATAGAGAACACGCTTGGCATCCGGACCTTGTTTTTCGCGGAACCAATCCATGTTGCTGGCAGCATACCCGCCGCGGCTGAGACTGATCCACCCTTTGGGACCGAAGAATGTGGTCCCGTCGTCGCACCAGTTTTTACGATAGGCATCCACAATGGGTTTGGCGATGTCGGAGCTCATGAAATGGGACTTGATGCCACCGGAAAACTCCATCTGAACATCCCAGGAAGTGATCGTGTTGAAAAGCGCATCTGGCGTTTCGGTGGTGCCGGTGCCGCGGATTTTGAACGGACCTTGTTGATCGTAATCGAGCCCCCAGATCGAGACATCCAGCGGATGCGCACCCCAACCGGCAATGAAGCCGATGGCATAGTCCGAGCAATACCATGAGCCGGCACCAGTGATGCGATCCTGGGTGCATGGCTTCATGGGGGCAGGGCCGAGATAAAGATCGTAGTCGAGGCCATCCGGCACGGGGATTTCTTCGAGGGATCCGCCGCCGGATCCCTTGGGTGCCCAGATATCGATGCGTTCGATGTCGCCGATGGCACCGTTGATGACCAACTCAATGCCACGACGGAGGATTTCCTGGCTGCGCTGCTGCGTGCCGTATTGGAAAATTCGGTCGTGTTTCACACAGGCATCAAGCATCGCCTTATTCTGGGCAAGCGTGTGACCGAGAGGCTTTTCGACGTAAACATCCTTGCCCGCACGCACGGCGGCGAGGGCGATTGGGACGTGCCAGTGATCTGGTGTAGCAATGACAACAGCATCAATGTTAGGATCGGCTAGAATCTCGCGAAAATCATTGTAGAGCTGCGGATCGTGACCTTGGATCTCCTTCACCTTCTGGCCTGCTGCCTCGCGGCGCTGGCGGAAGGGATCGGCGATGGCGACTGAAGTGGCACCCGGCACCGAGAGGAAATTCTGCAACAAACCGGAACCCTGGCCGCCCACCCCGATGTGGCCGAGGCGGATGCTGCGGACGTCGGCATCCGCAGCGGAAGCACGGCGGGATGTCAGGATGAATGGCGCGGCGAGCGCTGCGGTGGATGTGGATAGAAAGCGACGGCGTGTGGTCATTGGATTTGAAATTTAGATTTGAAATTTAGATTCGAGATTTTAGACCGCCCATTGGCGGAGGCGTTCGGCGGAAACTTTCACAGCTTCCTCGCCGGCGATTTCCAAGGTGGTGGGACCGTCGAAGCCAGTGGCGAGCAGTTCTTTGACGATGGCTTCGATGCCGACGATGCCGTCACCTAACGGGATGAGTCCCATGCCGCAGCCGAACTGAGTGCCGCGTTTCGGCAGCCACTCCTCTGGCATGTCTTTCCAATGCACGTGTTTGATGCGCGTGCCGAATGTTTTTACGAATTGCAGCGGATCACCGCCGCCGAGCCAAGAGTTGCCGGTGTCCAAGTTGATGCCGACGGTTTCCTCATTTCCAAGCGCGTCGAGGATGCGGGACATGCCGTCCACGGTGTCGGTGAGGATGCCGTGCGGCTCTAGCAGGAGCTCGATGCCGAGAGTTTTCGCCCAGCGGATCGGTTCGTGGAGTTTCTCGCGGATGCTGAAGAGACGCTGGTCGTCGGTGAGTTGGTGACCGAAGTCGGTTTTCGGGTCGCCCTCGGTGGTGATGACTTGTTTCACGCCGAGGAAATGGGCGAGCTTGATCGCCTTGATGATCTCCGCCGTGGCGTAACGGTCCGGCGAGGCGGGATCTAGCAGGTTAGCGTGGGCGCAGACGCTGGTGAGCGTTAGATCAAACTCATTGACCATGTCGAGAATGGTCGCCGGATGGGAATCCAGGCTGAACGAGGCAGAGAATCCATATTCCGTGCCGAGCGTGGCACCGTCGTGGTTGTCCGTGAGGTCGGCGTAGTCGAAGCCGAGTTCGCGGATGAGTTCGAATTGCCGCCGCATGGGCGAGAACGGTTGGATGAGGGCGAAGCAGCCGATTTTCATGATTAGGATAGCTATGTGTTAGGAAGGGATTCAGCGGGCCATGCGTTCAGCGTCCTGTTGGGTGAACGGCCAGTCGGTGGCGGGCGAGATGGTGACCTTGCCGGTGGCGGCCCACTCGGTGCCGCGCTGGAGCAGGGTTTTCCAGGCGGTGTTCTTCATGCCGCTGGCATCGTGCCCGAGGAAAATCGCAAAGCCGCGCCCGCCGCCGGTCTCGGTGGTGAAGAGCAGGTTTTCCTGCTTGCCGCTGCCTTGGAATGCGGGATCCGGAGTGACGCTGGCGAGCGGTTTTGCGCCGGGCGCGACGAGGATGCTTTGCCAGAATTCATCGCGGATCCAGAAGGAGGCGAGGCCCTTCGTGATCGGTGATTCGGCATCGGTGAAGGTGACTTGGTTGACGTGGATTTGGCCATGGTTGGTGCCGTCTTTCCAGGTGCCGCAGGCGAGATTGTGGAACTCCGGCCAGTCGTAAAACACCGAGCTGCCCGCATGCACGATCACCAAGCCGTGGCCTTTTGCCATGTGAGCGAGGAATGCTTGCCGCGTTTCCGGCGGCCATTCCTTGGCCGCCGGAGCGTCCTCGCCGAAGGTGTTGAAATTGCTCAGCACCACCGCATACGGCGTGAACGCCTCTGGTTTCATGGCGATGACATTTTCCTCCACATCCACCTCGAAGCGGCCAGTTTCCTCCAGTGCCGTGCGGATCGCGGGTGTGGTTTGTTTCCAATCGTGGTTGTTCGCGCCGCTGAGGATGAGCACGCGGGATTTAACCTCGGCGGCGGCAAATCCGGACCATGCGGCCAACACGAGACAAATGCGAAGTGGGTTCATCGACGTGAACTTTACGGTGTGAAACGAGAGGATGCTTGCAAAGTCCGCCAGTGGTAAATATTGCACTTCCGGGTGAAGGTGATCTGCGGGTGGCTGACGCTGCGGTGGAGCACCTTGGACTGCGTGCAGCCTGCTGCCGCTTTCGCCGAGAC
>JBEGOB010000164.1:0-3859 GCA_041182265.1 Verrucomicrobiota bacterium
AGGAAGGGCACATTTCGATCCGCAAAACTGCGAACAAGCGCTCCCGCACCACACACTCCCTATCGGAAAATCCGATGAGAAGTGGGGCCTAGATCGGTGACCGAAAGCTCAATGCGCCTCCAATGCCCGCAACTCCTTCACTGTCCATGGCATGAATTTACGCTTCTCCACCGCCGGTCGCAGTGCCTTGACCTCGGCCGGTGTGATCGGATCTTCAACGATTTCTCCAAACGCGTATCGGACAAAACTCGCGATTTCCGCCACTTCAGCATCACTTGAAAGCAGATGCCCCGGCATTGCACCATTGAACTTCAGCCCCTTAACCTCGATGGGGCCGGCCACTCCACCAAGAATGATCCTCACCAAAGTGTCTCGGTCACCCTTCACCCACTCCGAGCCAGCAAGCGGTGGAAAGGTCTCAGTCACGCCGCCGCCATCCGCCTGATGACACTCAATGCACGCCTTCATGTAAGCATCCCGCCCGGCGATGTAGCGCCTCGGAACCTCCACCGGCTTCCGATCCAATCCCCGAGGCGCCGCCAATGCCTTTTCAATTGGCCCTCGTAACTCGTTAGGTGCCCCTGCCGCAAATGCAGCAAGCTGCTGACGCTCCGGACCCGCAGCAACGCGGGCGATCACCGCGAGAACTTCCTCCCCAAACCATGTCTTCGGAGCGTTTTCGTCAAATCTCCTTAAATCTGCGGAGACGAATGCGAATCCTTGACGCCGCATCGCCAAACGAGCCGCCTCACGGAGAGTCGGATCTTCCACTTTCCCACTCGCAACCCACTTCCAAAGCGCCGCCGAAATTTTAACATCCGGCGCAGCAAGCGCAGCGGTCGTTAGAACAAACAACTGCTCACGCGCATCCATCGTTTCCTCGATGAGACCCGGCAAAGCCGCCGCGACTCCTGCGTCCGCCGCTCCGAGCGCATTCATCGCATGTCGGCGAACCAGCGGATACGGTGATTTCAAGGCCTTAGTTAGAATAGCATGCCCCTCACTGCCAGCACTCGCCCCCAAACATCGGATCGTCCAAACCGCATGCACCGCAGCAAGCGGCTTACCTTTCACCTCCGACGTGATCCATTTCTCCAACTCAGGAATCACCGCAGAATCACCACGCTCAATCAACAGACGCTGTGCATGAAGCCGAATATGCTGCGACGGCGAGTTTAAGCTTTCGATCAAAGCACTCGGCGCGGCTAAATCAAGACGCTTCAACTGACGTAGCTTCCCATTTGCTGGAACAATGCGCCAAATCCGTCCATGCTCTGTGTCGCGAAGCGGCGTCTCATACGCGTTCCCACTGCCAGGCCCTTTATTCGCACCCGACTGATAGGGACTGTGTGGATGATCATAACCACGCGCCGCGTTAAAATAACGGAAAACAACATTGTGCTGGATGATCGGGTTATACCAATCCGCAATCCAAAGCGCGCCATCAGGCCCAACCCGCGCAGCAACCGGCGCCGCCCAAGCATCCGAACTCGCAAATGCATTGTTACCTCGCAAAATCGTCTGCTTCAGCGAACCCTTTTCCACGACTTCGGCCGTCGCTACGAGATGTCCGGTGGGCTCACAAATAAATGCATGATTCGCCGCGAAAATCCCTGGAAATAAGACGTCCGTATAAAACTGGTGACCCGCAGCAGCGGTGTAGTTTCCTAACTGGTCCACCTGCGTCACATCACGTGTATTGGTAAACATCGGCGTGTTCGGAAGATCCAGGCGCGGCGTTTTCGGCTGGGAAATACCGCTCTTTGCATACGCCGATGCAGGAATGGAAAGAATCCACGATGGATTGTTGTTCGCGGTTGACCCGATCACATCGCCCTCTTCAGTGAAGCCTAAACCCCAAGTGTTGTTCGTCGTATTTTGAAGATGCTCCAACTCGGATAAATCAGGACGAAATCGGAAAACCGACATTCCGAAACGATGCTTCTCCCCCGCCAAATCGATGTCCACACCGCTGTAGCCCACACACGCATAGATCCAATGATCCATCCCATAAAGAAAATGCGAAGTTGCGGCATGGGTATCGTGAATCATCAAGCCGCTTGCCAAAACCTCTCGCGTGTCAGACTTCCCATCACCGTCTTCATCGCCAAGATACACGATGTCTTTCCCGTCCGTAACAACCACTCCATTCTTCACAAACACACTGGTGGTGCAAAGTCGCAAACCTTCGGCAAAAACAGTCATCTTGTCCGCCTTGCCGTCGCCATTCGTATCCTCAAGAATCTTGATGCGATCTTTACCCGCACCAGCCTCCTCTGGAATCGAGTTCGGATAGCCAATGCCCTCAACCACCCATGCTCGCCCCTGCGGATCCCAGTCGATTGCGATGGGATTGACAATCATCGGCTCAGACGCAAACAACTCAAGCCGTGTTCCAACCGGAACTTGCGTGTGTGCCGCACTATCGGCTGGAGATAAGGGCTTCTGCAACTCCATCATCGGAATATCCGGGTGTGTCCGATTTGCAATCTTAGGAATTTCAGTCTCTAACTTTGGAAGACTGAACTTCGCAAAAGCCGCAGCCTTCTTCTCACCAATCGCCCACAGAATCGCACGCTTGACCAAGACTTGATAGGCAGTCTCATTCCAACAACGGAGGTCATGACCGCTTGCTGTGTAAAAGACCCGCCCACGTCCCTCCTGACGCGTCCACGTCCACGGCTCGGCTTCAGTCTCACCTTTATTCATCGCATCGCGCACCTGCAAAAGATGCCGGTCCGCCGTCAGATCCTTATGTTGATAGGTCTCATCCCACGCCTTGAGCACGGGCAAATTTTTCGTAATCGGATGCTCAAAATCCACTGTCCGCGGACTGAACTCCGCTCCTTCATGACTCTTAAACCGTCCCCCCACAAGATCGAACCAATCTTTGGATGGGTGGAAATTTCCACACGCGCTGTGGAGCGCAATCAAGGCACCACCGTCCCTAACCCACGGCAAAATCGCCTCAGGAGCTTTGTCCTTCTCATGATTTGCATAGACGATCAATGCGTCGTATTGATCCAAATTCCCACGCGTCACTTTCTCGAGATCCTCCACAAATGTCAGGTTGAACCCCTGCGGCCCAAGCGCTCGCTTCAGGACGGCATACCGGTCAAGCGGCTTGTGGTGACCATCATCTCCCAGAAACAACACTTCAAGCCGACGACTTTCCGCAACTGCGGAAAATGCGCCAACGAAACTGATCACCAATAAAGCTAGATTTCGAACGATCATCATTTTTTGAGTTAAATTTATTGGAGCGATTTCATGTAGGCGAACAAATCCGCCACTTGCTTTTGATCGTAAGCGTCGATCAGCCCCTCGGGCATCAACGAGCGCTTGGAAATGGAATGCGTCGCAATGGTCTCGCGCAGAATCACTTTGGGATCGGCTCCGATTGGCCGAATTGTGATGGAATCCTTTGTTTCCTCAACCATGAATCCACTGACGAGCGCCCCATCGATCGAGGTGACATCATGCCGATAGTAGCCACTCTCTAATTGTGCATTAGGGTCCAAGATATTGCGCAAAATCCCCTGCACACCCATCGCACCAATCCCACTGAGATCGGGCCCGATTTGAACGCCATTTCCTTGGACCTGATGACACATCATGCATGACGCCTCAAACAAAACACGGCCAGCTGTTGGATCTCCCGGGCCTTCCGCAAGCTTGTAAAGGCGCGCAAACCGCTGCTGCGCCACCTCAGCCTGCTCCGGACTCACAAGCAGGGGGAAGTCCTGCGTCCACTCAACCGATGCAGGCCCAGACCACGGACCGCCGTGATCCCCCGAAAAACGCATCTGCAAGTGTGCTGGAATTTCGTCACCAAAACGGGTTCTAAAATGATTCCGAA
>JBEGOB010000165.1:0-3086 GCA_041182265.1 Verrucomicrobiota bacterium
TTCCGCGTCGGATGGTCTCGTTGTAGGATTGCAGAGGCAAAAGGTCACCCTTCGCATCGCGTTTCACCGGAGCGATTGTCATCAGGGGTTTCCAATCGATATCGGCGGCGTGAATAGGCCCAAGCGTCCCGATGACCGCTAGAGTGAGGAGTGTGTGCTTTATCAGAGCCATTGGAGTGGACCGGAGGACAGGGAAATGCGGGTTGTTCATAAAGTTTGCGATATAAGGGCACCTTACTCCTTCAGGGGTTCCGGAACCTTCAATCGGGTCCAGTGCTTGCAGAGCGCGGCGAGGTCCTTCGGCACCTCTCCCTCGTAATCCTGCAGCACGCCCTGCCAGACACCCTTCGTGTCTTTCCATAAGGCGACATCGATCCGCTGCGGCAGTTCGATCTTTGTTTTTCCAACCGCGAACCGCTTCAGTCCGCCTGCGGCGAGGGCTTCCAGCTTGCCGTCTTTGTCGAGCCGCACAGCCGCCACACCGACTGCGTCGAAGGCGACCTCGTGGCCGTCCACATCGAGAGTCTTCTGGATCGGATCGCCCAGCACATCCTTCTCTCCGGAAGCCAGGATGACCGTGCCGTCCAGGAGTCGGCACTGGCCGCTGAGCCGTTGATGCCCGTTGCCTTGGGTCTGTCGCTCGATCCCGGCGGCTTTGAGATGACTGACGATGGCAGCAACATTGTCGCCGGCGAGTTCCTCCATCGCGGCAGGCAACACGGTTTGCACATCCACGGGATTGCCGTCGAAGTCTGTCGTCCAGTCACCGATCCGATAGAGCGCGGTCTTGCCCGTGGCGGCCGCCTTGCGGAAGAATTCGCCCGTCGATGGCCGTTCGTATTGCGGCTCGTAGAACACCACAGCGGCGTATTTCTGCGGGCCATATTGAATGTGCCCGTCCTCCGATATCTTCAACGCTCCCGAGGCGATTTCGCTGCTGGGGATCAGGTCGGCGTAGAAGCCTTCCTTCCACAGGGCATCGCAGACTTTGACGCCGGCGTCTCCGCATCCAGGGCCGGTCCAATGATTGGCGCGGGGATGACTGAAGATGACCGCCACGGGGCAGTCCACCGGTCGGGTCGAGATGTAATTCAAGAGCCGGATTCGGCAGTCGGCACGAAACAGTTTGTCCGCCACGGGAAGCAAACTGACATCGAGTTTTTCCATATTCTTAGGGGGCCACAGCGGATGCCAGTTGATGCGGCCGCCGGCGAGGACATTGGCCCAGAGTTCGGCCGCATACGGTTGCTCGTTGCGGGCGTAATACATGTTATACCAAAGGGGGCTGTTCCATTTCTTGGCCAACGCCGTCCGCAACCCGTAGGGACATTCCTCGTCCGTCTGGGCCAGATCCCGTTTTGCACCCCACCAGTGCAGGCCATTGCGCGTCACTTCCCGACGGTTCGGGTGCGGCTGCCAGTTCGGGTGGGTTCCCACCATCGCCTGCTGGCCGAAGACGCTCTTGATGGAATGGTAATACTCGGTTTCGATCTCGGCGTTGCGCTGCCAGAAAAGCTCCATGTAGTGGTTGACCGCCGCGGTCCGCTCCGCCGAGCGGCCCTTCTCTCCCTTGCTCATCAGCAGGAGGTCGCGCTCCAACTCATGGCCCGGGCGTCTGGCGGCGTAGGCCTTTGCCATGAACGGCGAATACCACAGGTCCTCCCCAAGGTTGATCTTCTCCGATGGGATGAAGCCCGCTTCGTCCTTGCAGACACCGGCCAGCGGCAAATCCGCATATTGCCGCAACACATCCCGCTCGAAGGTGATCAGATGCGGCGAGAACATATCCGGATGATGCATGTTGAAGAGCGCCATCAGGCAGACGACGCGGCCCTCATCCGCCGCCGTGCCGGGGATGCTCACCTTGACGCCGCGCGCATCGGCCTGCACGACTTTCGCCCGCGCGGTGATGTCCTCCAGCGCCTCCGGTCCCTCCGGGGTTTCACGGTAGGACCAGACCCGTAATACCCGGCTGCTCAACGCCACATAACCTATACTGTCCCAGAAATAATTGGCATGGGGCGGCGTTAGGGCCAACTCCACGGCGCCGGTCGTGGTCATGGGCGCCTGACTGAAGCGGACCACCCCTTGCAGTTCGTCGGGGTATTTTTCGACAAATGCCGAGCGGGCGAAGGGCCAATCCAATTCCAAAACAATCCCCATTCCCAGATCCCGCGCATATTCCGTCGCCGCCTTCATCTGGGCATGCACATGCGGATCGGTCATCCAGTGTTTACAGCGAATGCTGGTGGTCAGGAGTGCGAACGGCGAGTGTTTCACATGCAGCTCGAGGAACCGCTTGTAGCCATCGGGCTCGAAATGTTGATCTTGCGGGAACCAGCAGCCGATCGCTGGCCTGGAGGTCTTGATGGCGTTTTGGTCCTGGTTGGGCAACTCCACTTGCAGCGACCGGTGTGCTGCGGCATCCGCCGCGGCCGATGACTCCGCGCATACCCGCGATGCGACCATCAGAAGCGCCACCACGGCTAACAAATTTTTCAGACATTTCATTGTCTGTGCCATTTCTCCTGCCTGCTACTTGTCTCCGACGGAGGCGGAGCCGATTCGCCGGGCACGGATGTGTTCGCCGCCGTTCTTGGTGAACTTCTCCACCGCCCCAACATTGCCCTCAACAACCCAGTAGTTGATGTCGCCAACGCCGAGATTTTTGGGGTCGTAAATGTTGAAATCCGTTGCCTGCCAGCTGTTGCCTTCATCGGTCTGACCATGCCCGGCGATTTCCATATCGAGTTGCTCAATGCTGAAACCATGCTTGCCGGTTACGGTGACGCTCCGGGTGCAGCGCTGTGCGCCCACCCGGCCAAACCTGGAAGCGTGGTGGGCAAACGCGAACTCCAGAGCGTTGATGTTGGAGGCCAGGTTGATGTTGTCGCCGTCCGTGTGCTCATTCACCAGGATGCCGGTATGGTATCCCGTCACCACAACATTACGCAGGATAGTTAATGCGCCATTGTTGCAGGCTGGAGTGATGATGCCTGCCGTGCCATGCGTGGGCTTCGATGCTTGGACATTGTAGCGGCCGGTATTGACGAACACATTCTCCAGTTTGCACTGAGCGGCGTGCC
>JBEGOB010000166.1:0-33333 GCA_041182265.1 Verrucomicrobiota bacterium
GTGGTGAGCAGAAGTCCGGAGATGGACGCTGCGTTTTGAAGCGCGGTGCGTGTCACCTTGGTAGGATCGACAACACCGGATGCGATGAGGTCTTCGAACTTATCCGTTGCGACGTTGTAGCCTTCGCCACCCGAGCCCTTTTTGACGTGCTCGACGATGAGTGCTGCCTCGCGGCCTGCGTTTGCAACGAGTTGGCGGAGCGGTGCTTCGACGGCGCGTGCCACGATGCCAGCTCCGGTCTTTTCGTCACCTTCAAGACCCAGATCGCCAATGGCGGCTTGGGCGCGGATGAGTGCGGTGCCACCACCTGCAACGATGCCTTCTTCAACGGCCGCACGGGTCGCGTGGAGGGCGTCTTCGACGCGGGCTTTCTTTTCCTTCATCTCGGTTTCGGTCGCAGCACCGACGTTGATGACGGCGACGCCACCTGCGAGCTTGGCAAGACGCTCTTGGAGCTTCTCACGATCGTAGTCGCTGGTTGTGTCTTCGATTTGACGGCGGATTTGGTTCACGCGGCCGGTGATGCCTTCGGAAGTGCCGCCACCTTCGACGATGGTGGTGGATTCCTTGGTGATGGTGACGCGCTTGGCTTCGCCGAGGTCGCTGAGTTCAACGGACTCCAGCTTGATGCCGAGGTCTTCGGTGATCACGCGGCCACCGGTGAGGATGGCGAGGTCTTCGAGCATTGCCTTGCGGCGGTCACCGAAACCAGGAGCCTTGACGGCAGCGATATTGAGGATGCCGCGGAGCTTGTTCACCACGAGAGTTGCGAGGGCTTCACCTTCGACATCTTCTGCAATGATGAGAAGTGGGCGGCCTGTTTTGGCAACCTTTTCAAGGAGAGGAAGCATATCCTTGAGGGAGGAAATTTTCTTCTCGTTGATGAGGATGTAGGCGTTCTCAAGGAGCGTCTCCATCGACTCTGGGTTGGTGACGAAATAAGGGCTGAGGTAGCCTTTGTCGAACTGCATGCCTTCGACCACTTCGAGAGTGGTTTCGATGCCCTTGGCTTCTTCAACCGTGATGGTTCCGTCTTTGCCGACTTTATCCATGGCTTCAGCGATGATGCCGCCGATTTCCTTATCCGAGTTGGCGGAGATGGAGGCGACTTGCGCAATTTCCTTGGCGTCTGAGACGGGCTTGGAAAGAGCCTTGAGCTGGGCAACGATGGCTTCAGTGGCCTTCATGATGCCGCGTTGGAGCGAGATCGGATTGGCACCAGCGGTGACGTTGCGAAGACCTTCTTTGTAGATGGCTTCGGCAAGGACGGTCGCCGTGGTGGTGCCGTCGCCAGCGATGTCGGATGTGCGGCTGGAAACTTCGCGGATCAACTGCGCGCCCATGTTTTCATAAGGGCACTCAAGTTCGATTTCCTTAGCAACCGAGACACCGTCCTTGGTGATGGTTGGGGAACCGAATTTCTTGTCGAGGATGACGTTGCGTCCGGCAGGTCCGAGCGTTGCCTTGACGGCACGTGCGAGTTTTTCCACACCGCGCAAGAGGGCTTGGCGTGCGGCTTCGTCGAATTGGAGTTGTTTGGCCATAATAGTTTAAATTGAGATTTGAGATTTAAAATTTCTGATTGAGAGATCAGCCGACGATGCCGAGGATGTCGGACTCGTTGATGATGAGGACTTCTTGTCCATCAACTTTGACTTCGGTGCCGCCGTATTTGGAGATGAGCACCTTGTCGCCGACCTTCACGGTGAACTCGATGGCAACGCCCTTGTCGTCTTTGCCGCCGGTGCCGAGGCTGAGGACTTCAGCTTCTTGTGGCTTTTCCTTGGCGGTGTCTGGGAGGACGATGCCGCCTGCGCTGATCGCGTCGGCTTCGAGACGTTTGACGAGGACGCGTTGTCCGAGTGGTTTGATGTTAGCCATAATGTTATCTATGTTTTTTATTGGTTTCTGTGAGAAGCCACGCTGCGTGAGCACCGTGGAAAGTTTACTAGGAGAGAGTGGATTGGAGGGCGCTGCGGCAGGAATCGTGATGCGGCTGGTTCCTCGGAGCGATCGATTGACTGAGGGCCGCAAATGATCCGTTAGGAGACGCCTTGGACTGCGTGCATATTCCACACCACCATCGGACTGGCGACCGACTCCGAAGAGAGCGGGCGCAGTGCGGCTAAGCGTTGATGTTGGGTGGTGTGAGTTTGCATCCGGTGACTATCAGCCCTTTTCAGAGCTTGGATTTTCTGGGTTAGACAGCCCAGGGCGATGCCTGGGCTGTGTTGAGTTAGGCCAATTGAGGAAGAACAATCAGTCCACCACCTCAGCATCGACAACCTTGCCTTTGGCCTTTTTCGGCTCTTGGGAATCTTCGGCGGATTGTTCGACGTCGGGCTGTTGGGCACCGGCTTGCGCTTGCTGGGCTGCTTCGGCGAGTGCTTGGAGCGAGCCTTCAAGATCCGTGACGGAGCTGTTGATCTTCGTGACGTCATCGCTGGAGATCGCGTCCTTCACAGCTTGAATTTTGCCGTTCAGCATCTCCTTGAGTTCGGCCGGAGCACTGTCACCGAGTTCAGCGAGTTGTTTTTCGACAGAGAAAACGAGGTTATCAGCCTTGTTCTTGGCATCGACTTTTTCGACACGCTTCTTGTCTTCGTCAGCATGCGCCTCGGCGTCGCGCTTGGCCTTCTCGATCTCATCCTTGGAAAGTCCGGATGAGCCTTGAATCGAGATTTTTTGTTCCTTACCGGATTGCTTATCCTTTGCGGAGACGTGGAGAATACCGTTTGCGTCGATGTCGAAGGTGACCTCGATTTGCGGTTCGCCGCGGCGCGCCGGGGCAATGCCGTCGAGCTTGAAATTTCCGAGCAGCTTGTTGTCAGCGAACATCGGGCGCTCGCCTTGGCAGATGCGGATGTCAACGGCCGGTTGGCTGTCGGAGGCGGTCGAGAAAATTTGCGATTTCTTGGCAGGGATCGTCGTGTTGCGCTCAATCATGGCGGTGGCGCGCGAGCCTTCCGTCTCGATCGAGAGTGTGAGCGGGCTGACGTCGAGCAGCAGGACATCTTTGACATCGCCCGCGAGGACGCCGCCTTGGATGGCCGCGCCGATGGCGACGACCTCATCCGGATTGACGCCTTGGTGAGGAGTCTGGCCGGCAAGTTCACGGGCGATTTCCACGACTTTCGGCATGCGGGTCATCCCACCGACGAGGACGAGTTCGTCCACTTGGGCAGCGGTAAGGCCAGCTTCCTTGAGGCAGTCACGAACTGGCTTCTTGGTGCGCTCAAACAGCGAATCCGTGAGTTGCTCGAGTTTCGAACGTGTGAGCGTGAGCTGGATGTGCTTGGGGCCCGTGGCGTCTGCGGTGACAAATGGCAGGCTGATGTCGTAGGACTGGGTGGAAGAGAGAGCGATTTTCGCTTTTTCCGCTTCTTCCTTGATGCGCTGGAGGGCGTCGGGTTGGCCAGAGAGATCGATGCCTTGGTCCTTTTTGAACTCGCCGACGATCCACTGGATCAGCGCGTTGTCCCAGTCGTCACCGCCAAGTTGAGTGTCGCCGTCAGTCGCGAGCACCTCGAAGACTCCGTCGCCGATTTCTAGGACGGAGATATCGAAAGTGCCGCCGCCGAGGTCATAAACTGCAATTTTCTCGTCGGATTTCTTATCGAGTCCGTAAGCGAGTGCAGCGGCGGTGGGCTCATTGATGATGCGGAGCACTTCGAGGCCAGCGATTTCGCCAGCGGCCTTGGTTGCGTTGCGCTGCGAGTCGTTGAAATAAGCGGGAACAGTGATGACCGCTTGAGTGATTTTTTCGCCGAGCTTGGCTTCGGCATCTGCCTTCAACTTGCCGAGCACCATGGCGGCGATTTCTTGAGGCGAGTAGGCCTTCTTCTCGCCGGCCACTTCCACCTCGATGTGTGCGTCGCCATTCGAGGCAGCGACGATGGTGTAAGGCATGCGCTTGTCCGCTTCGGTGAGTTCCGAAAATTTGCGACCGATGAGGCGCTTGGCGGAGAAAATCGTATTTTTCGGGTTGGTGACGGCTTGACGCTTCGCAGCTTGGCCGACGAGACGTTCGCCATTTTTGGCGAAAGCGACGACGGATGGAGTGGTGCGTGCACCTTCCGAATTTTCAAGCACGGTTGATTCGCCGCCTTCCATGACAGCCATGCAAGAGTTGGTGGTTCCGAGGTCGATTCCGAGGATTTTAGACATAGAATTGGTTTCCTTTTTGATGTCGCCGTTGGTGGCGTCTGTGTTGTCCTTCTTTTCGCAAAAGACGTGCCAGATGCGCCATCCGCAAGCAGAAGCCTTTTATCATCAGGGTTTCCCGGACAGCTCTAAAGCATGACAAAGCATCCCGAGAGCGAATTTGGGACATTTTGTCACACTTGAGACAGGCCAAGATGTCACAGTGCGCGGATTCGAGCGGCTTTTTGTTTCCGATCTTGTATCCGCCCGGAAACCGTTCATACGGTGCGGTCACTTCATGCGAGCGCAGCCGTTTAAGTGGATCGCGCGCGGTGCGCCTTTTGAAAAAAGTTCAGAGGGTGCAGCGGGCACATTTCCACCTATTTTAGAACACTTGATCCGCCAACGGGGCCTCCCGGCTGGCGTCGATCTTGAGGGCTACTTGCGCCCGAAATTGAGAGATTTGGCCGATCCTTTTTTGATTCCCGACATGAAACCAGCGGTCGATCGCGTCTTGCAAGCGGTGGATCGTGGGGAGGAAATTTGCATTTACGGAGACTATGATGTCGACGGGGTGACCTCGATCACGCTGATGCGACGAATCCTGATGGCCTATGGGCTGACGCCACGCTACTTCATCCCGAGACGTGGTCCGGAAGGCTACGGTCTGAGTCGTGCTGCGCTGGCCAGATGCATGCGTGAGGGGCCGAAGCCAGACTTATTGATCACCGTGGATTGCGGCACGGTCTCCATCAATGAGGTGGCAGCTTTGCGAGCCGATGGAGTGGACGTCCTCATTGTGGACCACCACGAGCCCGAGCTGGCGGGGCGGCCGGACTGCTGCGCGCTGGTCAATCCAAAGTGCGGCAAAGAATTCACGTATTTGTGCGCGGCAGGCGTGGTCTTCAAGCTCGGGCACGCCCTGCTGAAAACCCGCCAAACGCAGCTCGACCTCAAAGAGCTCATTGACTTGGTGGCGGTTGCGACGATTTCCGATATCGTGCCGATGATAGGTGAAAACCGCCTGATGGTGCGTCACGGCCTGAGGCAGTTGCCACAAACTCTCAACCCGGGGCTCAAGGCGCTGCAAGAAGTCACGGGCATGAACGGCACCGCCACATCCATGGACGTCGGGTTCCGAATCGGCCCCAGACTCAATGCCGCCGGGCGGATGGATGTGCCGGAAGATGCCTTGGCGACCTTGACGACGGATTGCAAACGCCTCGCCGATGATTTGGCAAAAAAGCTCGATGCTTACAACAAAGAGCGACAGACGCACGAGGGATTGATCCGGCGAGAGGCGGTTGAAATGCTGACCAAAAATTTCGATCCCGCACGCGATCCCGTGATCGTCCTTGGATCACGCGCCTGGCATCACGGAGTCGTCGGAATCGTCGCATCCCGGCTGATGCGGCAGTATCACAAGCCGACCTTCGTCATTGCGATTGACGAGAACGGCATCGGGAAAGGCTCCGGGCGAAGCATTGAGGGGATCTCGCTCGTTGATGCGATCCGCGCCTGTGAGGACGACCTCATCGCAGGCGGCGGGCACGCCATGGCAGCCGGATTGTCCATCGCAGAAGAGAATATGGACCGGTTCCGCGAGCGATTTTCCAAGTATGTTCTGGAAAATGCGACGCTTGAGCAACGCCAGCCAAAATTGATGTACGATGCGGAAATCGCCTTCGAACAGCTCTCCTTGGAATTTCTCTCAAGCTACGATCTGCTCCAACCCTTCGGCAGCGGCAACCCACAACCCGTGTTTATTTCACGCGATGTCAGGCTCAGCCGCCCTCCCCTGCACATGAAGAACAACCACCTGCGGTTCATGCTGCGGCAAGGCTACCATGAGCAGGACGCCGTCTATTTCGGGGGTGGCGAGCATCCCCTGCCCGATCCGCCGTGGGACATCGCATTCACCATCGACCGCAACACCTTCCGCGGTCGGACGACATTGCAGTTGATCATCCAAGACGTGCGTGCCGCCGAGAGGACCAGCCAATAAATCTGCGGCACGACCACTCACACGACCGTGAATGGCCACACAAATGCCTTAAAAACACGCCCAGACCGACCCGATTGCTAATTCATTGAAATTTCCGGTTTGCAAGTCGGCTTTCCCGGATTTGAATCCCGCCCCGTCCATGAGCCAACCAACCTTCCGCATTGCCATCGGAGCCGACCACGGCGCCGTCGATATCAAAAACGCCGTCGTCAAGCACCTGCAAGCCATCGGGCACGATGTCCGAGACTTTGGCACCCAGACGACAGATTCCGTGGATTACGCGGATTACGCGAACTTAGTGGCGCGCACCGTCGCTGACGGCACCTACGATTTCGGGATTCTTGCCTGCACTTCAGGCGTGGGCATGTCCATTGCAGCCAACCGTCATCGCCACGTGCGCGCGGCAAACATTCGCTCGGTTGAAGAAGCGGTGACCACTCGCCAGCACAACGATTCCAACGTGCTCTGCCTCAGCGGCAAATTCACGGATGCGGAGACCGCCACCGCCATGGTCGATGCATTTCTGACCACTGCCTTCGAGGGCGGACGCCACGAGTCACGCGTTTGCAAGTCGTCCGGCAGCCGGATTGCCCAGACTGACCCTGCCATCTACGCCGCGATCACGGCGGAGGAGCACCGCCAACGCAACAACATCGAGCTCATTGCTTCCGAAAATTTTGCCTCGCCTGCCGTCATGGAGGCCCAAGGCTCGCTGCTCACCAACAAGTATGCGGAAGGCTACCCCGGCAGGCGCTGGTATGGTGGATGCGAAAACGTCGATGTCGTCGAGCAACTCGCCATTGACCGCGCCAAGGAGCTTTTTGGTGCGGACCACGCCAACGTCCAGCCGCACTCAGGCTCGCAGGCGAACACCGCCGTTTACTTCGCAGTCCTCAAGCCGGGCGACAAAATTTTCACCATGGACCTCGCCCATGGCGGTCACCTCACCCACGGTCACAAAGCGAATTTCTCCGGCCGCTTCTACGACGTCACGCACTACGGCGTCAGTCCGGACGACGAGCGCATCAACTACGAAGAGCTCGAGAAAACCGCTCGCGAGCTCAAACCAGCGCTCATCACCGTCGGCGCATCCGCCTATTCCCGCGAAATCGACTTCGAGCGCATGGGCCGCCTTGCCCGTGAAGTGGGAGCCTATCTCTTTGTGGATATGGCGCACATTGCAGGCCTCGTTGCCGCAGGTGTCCACCCGAGCCCGATCCCACACGCGGATTTCGTCACCTCCACCACTCACAAATCCCTGCGTGGCCCACGCGGCGGCATCATTTTGTGCAAAGAAGAATTTGCGAAAAAAATTGATTCGCAAGTCTTCCCCGGCATCCAAGGTGGTCCGCTCATGCACGTCATCGCCGCCAAGGCCATTTGCTTTGGCGAGGCGCTCAAGCCGGAGTTCAAGGAATACTCCGCCCAAGTTGTGAAAAACGCGCAAGCCATCGCAGCCCGCCTCACTCACCATGGTTTCCGCATCTGCTCCGGCGGCACCGACAACCACGTCATGCTGGTTGACCTCCGGAACAAGAACCTCAATGGCACCGACGCCTCGCACGCCCTCGACGAAGCTGGCATCACCGTGAATAAGAACGGCATCCCCTTCGACACCGGCAGCCCGATGAAACCCAGCGGCATCCGCATCGGCACGCCCGCCGTCACCACGCGCGGCATGAAGGAAAAGGACGTCGAGCAAGTCGCCGACTTCATCGCGGAAGCCCTCGCAGATCCCACCAACGTGGAGAAACTTCACGCCATCCGCGAGCGTGTCTTCGCCTTCAACCGCGATTTCCCGCTTCCTTGGTAATCCAAGGCCCGCCAGGCGGCTCGCCCACAAGACCTCATCGAAAACCCCGCTGCGCCCGCCGTGCAGCGGGGTTTTTTCATCCATCAAAGCTCTCACAAAGGGCCAACCACGATTTCCAAGTTTCAAGTTTGCCTCGGTGGAAGACACGCACCAACATGCTTGGCGATTCCTCAAGTACGAGTGAGGTGAATTCCCATCTCCTTCTTCCCCCATGTCCGACACCCGCGCTTCCAAGCACTCAGCCGCCCCCCTGCCTTGCGGAATTTACGAAACTCTGCTCGATGAGGAACTTGCCAATCTGTTGGAAAATCGACCGGACCTGATTGCCACACTCGTCTCGATCGACGACGAAAGCGCACCGCAAACTTACAGTCAGTATCTCTGGCAGATCATCAGCCAAGCGCTCCCCGTCGCCAAACCCGAACAACGGATCGAAATCATCAACCGCCTCATCGAGCTCCTCTCTGCCCAAGACGGACTCGACTACACGCGCCGGAAAACCCTCCTCAAGCGCAAGAAATCGATCTTACGCGAGATCCGGCCGGTTTCATCCGCGCTCCCCTTGTTGCGTCCTGAAACGCCGATTTCCATCAGCAGCCTCCTAACGGGTTCATGCGACGACCCTCAGTTAGAGCACGAACTCCGAATGGAAATGATGACGGCCGACCGCGTGGATATCCTCGTATCATTCGTCAAATTTGCCGGACTTCGCTTATTGAGACCTGCATTTGAAAATCTCGTCGAGCGCGGCGTGGCGGTCCGCATCATCACGACTTCTTACATGGGCGCATCCGATCCGGATGCGATCGAGTGGCTCGCTTGTCAGCCAGGTTTTTCCGTGCGGGTGTCCTACGATACCGAGCGCACTCGACTCCATGCGAAGGCCTATCACTTCTTCCGGGCAAGCGGCTTTTCGACGGCCTACATCGGCTCCGCCAACATGTCGAAACCGGCGATGACCAGCGGACTGGAGTGGACGGTCAAAGTGACAGCCCAAGACATGCCGCACATCCTCGCGCGATTCGCAGCCGAGTTTGAAGGATACTGGGCAAAGGATGAATTTGTGCCATTCGATGCGACTCAGGCGGGCCGCTTTCGTCAAGCCATCGCCTTTGCAAACCGCCCGTCCGAGACGTCCACCACCCGCTTCTTCGTGGACATCCGGCCACACCCGTTCCAAGAGCGGATTCTTGAAGCACTTCAGGCGGATCGCGACGCTGGCTCATGGAGAAATCTCGTCGTTGCCGCCACCGGCACTGGCAAAACCATCATGGCCGCATTCGACTTCGCCGCATTTCAACGAAAGCAGCCGAATGATTCCCGCTTGCTGTTCATCGCGCACCGCAAGGAAATCCTCGCACAAGCCAGGGATTGCTTTCGCATGGTTCTCCGCGACCAAAATTTCGGTGAGTTGTTAGTCGATGGTTTACAGCCCACAGAATGGAACCATGTTTTCGCCTCAGTCCAGAGCCTGAACAGCCGACGCCCATGGAGCTTTACAGACAGCGACTTCCGCTACGTCGTCATCGACGAAGCCCATCACGGCGCGGCGGGAAGCTATCGGTTCATTTTTGAGCAACTCAAACCTCAAATTCTACTCGGTTTGACAGCCACTCCCGAGCGCATGGATGGCAGCTCGATCCTATCCGATTTCAATCATCACTTCACCGCCGAGATCCGCCTGCCAGAGGCACTTGAGGAAAAACTGCTCTGCCCATTTCATTACTTTGGCGTGACGGATCCGGTCTCGGTGGCGGATGATCGTTTTTGGAATAACGGAAAATTCGACGTCACCGCTCTGACCGATGTTTACACCGGCGACGACCTGCGCGCGCGCCAGCGTCTCGACGTCATTCTCGAGAGTCTCAAGCGCTACCAACCCGACCTAACATCCACTCATGCCATCGGATTTTGCGCCAGCGTCAGGCATGCGCAGTTCATGGCTGCAAAATTCAAGGAAGTCGGTATGCATGCCGAAGTCATTCTCGGGGAAACGCCCTCCGATGTCCGCGCGCAACGGATTCGTGATTTTCGTGCCGGGAAAATCACCTTTTTGTTCACTGTCGATGTGTTCAGCGAGGGCGTCGATATCCCGGAAATCGATCTCGTTCTCTTTTTACGTCCGACGGAAAGTCTCACCGTCTTTCTCCAACAGCTTGGACGCGGCCTGCGGCATTCACCGAACAAAGACTGCCTCACGGTGCTCGATTTCGTCGGACAATCGCATCGAAAATACCGCATCGACCGCAAATTCAGCGCATTGCTCCGGACCCGGCGCCGCAGGATCGATCAAGAAGTCGAATTGGACTTCCCGAATTTACCGCCTGGATGCAGCATCCAGTTAGAGCGAGTCGCCCGCGAGCACATCCTACGCAACATCAAAGACAGCCTGGGAAATCTCAACCACTTCATCCCCGAGGCGATCCAAACATTCGCCGGGGAAACAGGATTGCCTCTCACCTTCGGAAACTTTGTGGAATCCACCGGCATTTCCCCGCTGGAAATTCTCCGCAACAAGACCTGGTCCGAGTGGAAAGCCCTCGCCCATCGCGAAGCGCCCGTCAGCGATCCAGATCTGGAAGCAACCCGCAAAGCACTGCGCCGGATCATCCTCCGCAATGACCCCGAAAGGACGGATCAATTGCTGAAAATCGGCAAATCCCAGGTGGCCGAAGATCCGAAATCTTACGGCCTTTCCGATCCGGACGCCGCGGCGATCCATCACCTCTTATGGGCAAAAAAAGGCCATGAAATCGGCGTCAAATCCTACCGCGAATCGATTGAAAAGTGGAAACGCAACCCATCCAGCAATCAAGATCTCGTCGAAATCGCAGCTTGGAAAAAGACCGTTCACCCGTATCCAACACCTGAAATCCACCTTCCGGGAAGCACCCGGCTTCGCTTGCATGCGTCGTATGGCCTATCTGAAATCAAAGCCGCATTCGGGTTGGCCGATCTAGAACGCACCGGCCCGACCGGAGTTGGAGTGATACCGATTGGACTGCTGAAAGTTTACCTCCACCTGGTCACGTTCAAAAAAGAAGACAAAGATTTCGCACCGACCACCCGCTACCGCGACTACCTCATCAGCCGAAACCGCCTGCACTGGGAAAGTCAGGCGGCAACCACACAAGACACACCGGCCGGACAAAATTACCTCCATTTCAAGGATCGAGGCTACACGATTCTGTTCTTCGCCCGATTGGAAAAACGAATTGAAGGACAAACCGCGCCATTCATTTTTCTCGGACCCGCCGCCGATTTAATTTCCGCTCAAGGGAACCGCCCGATTGCGATGGTCTGGGATCTTGAACACGCAGTGCCCGCGGAGCTTTTTGAAGCCGCCAGAGTCGTTTAATTTCGGGAGTCCCCACTTCACCGTGCGGTATGAGAATTTCATGCGTCCGGCATGAATTCAATTTCGGCCATTCCGGTGTATTTGGCTTTGCCTCACAAGCTGAGATTGCTGAAACTCCGCGCCTGTTCATGAGCAATCCCTTCCGCGAAGACCTTGTTTCCCGTTCCCGTGCCGAGCCTTGCAGCATCGTGATTTTCGGTGCCACCGGCGATCTCACTCACCGCAAACTCATCCCTGCGCTTTACCACCTTGCCGTGGATGGCGAGCTGCCGACCGGCGTGAAAATCATCGGCTTCGCACGCCGGGAAAAATCGGACACGGAATTCCGCAGCGGCTTGGAAGAACTCAACCGCAAAGTCTCACGCTCAGGACACGACGAAAAAATCTGGAACAGCTTCATCCAAAGCGTCTCATATCACACCTCGGAATTCACCGATGCCGCCGGATACCGAAGCCTCGCGGACAAACTCGACGCCATCGATGCCGAGCGTGGCGGCAAGGGCAACCGGCTTTTCTACATCGCCTCCGCACCCGAGTTTTTTGATGAAATTCTCATCAACCTGAAAAACGCCGGCCTCAACGAATCCGCAGACGGCTGCTGGTCACGCGTCATCGTCGAAAAACCCTTCGGCACCGACCTCGCCACCGCCAAGCACCTCAACCAAGTCGTCAACGACACCTTCCGCGAAAGCGACACCTACCGGATCGACCACTATCTCGGCAAGGAAACCGCGCAAAACCTGATGGTCCTGCGCTTCGCCAACTCGATTTTCGAACCGCTCTGGAACAGCAAATACATCAGCCACATCCAGATCACCTGCGCCGAGAATCTCGGCATGGAAGGCGGCCGCGGCGGATACTATGAAAAGTCCGGAGCACTGCGCGACATGGTGCAGAACCACCTCCTCCAGCTCCTCAGCCTCGTCGCCATGGAGCCGCCCACCGACCTGAGTGCCGACGGCGTCCGCGATGAAAAAGTCAAAGTCATCCGCTCACTTCGCCAGTGGGACACCCCGGAAAAAGTCGCCGCCAACGTCGTCCGCGCCCAATACACATCCGGCCACGTCGATGGCATCCCCGTGCCCGGCTACCGCGAGGAAGACCGCGTTTCGCCCGAATCCAAGACTGAGGCCTACGTCGCCGTGCGCCTGCTCATCGACACCTGGCGCTGGAGCGGAGTGCCGTTCTACATCCGCATGGGCAAGCGCTTGCCGAAGAAATCCACGGAAATTTCCATCCACTTCAAAGACGCGCCCTGCGTCCTCTTCAACGCACTTTCCGGCGGCGTCCCCGGCGGCAACGTCCTCACCATCCGCATCCAACCGGACGAGGGAATCTCACTCCGCATGGTCTCGAAAATCCCTGGCACCAGTCTCCGCCTTGAACCGGTGAAAATGGACTTCCACTACGCGACCAGCTTCGGCAAAGGCAGCCCGGAGGCCTACGAGCGCCTCTTGCTAGACGCCATCGCCGGTGATGCCACGCTCTTCGCACGCCGTGATGAAGTCGAAGAAGCATGGAAATTCATCGACCACATCGAGCGCGCATGGCACCAGTCCGACAGCCCACCGCCGATGGCTGAATTCGTCGCCGGCTCATGGGGGCCGAAGGAGGCGGACGAGCTCCTCCAACAAGACGGCAACACCTGGCGCCGTCTCTAATTTCAAAATCCCGCGGCATCCAAGAACACTCGAATCCGCACCCTCCATGGTTCCTCGCATTCCTCACGCGCCCACATGACCGCCACCCACTCAAACATCCCCGAAGTTTGCCCGGAACTCGGCATTGAAGTCCCCGTCTCCGCCATCGACGCCGCGCTGCGCAAACTCTGGGAACAGGACGAAGCACGCACCAATGCCTCCCTGATGAACCTCGTCGTTTATTCGGAAAAGCCCGGTGCACTCATCGAGAACTCCGCCATCATCCGCGAGCTCACTCGCGAGCACGCCTGCCGCGCCATCCTCGTCGGCATCGACCGCGACGAGCCCGCGCCAAGCCTCCGCGCGTGGATCACCGCCCACTGCCACCTATTCGACGGACGAAAATCCGTCTGCTGCGAGCAAATTTCATTCTACCTAACCGGACGCGTCACCGGCCGCTTCCGCAACACCGTCTTCGCCCACCTCAACTCCGACCTACCGCTGATCTTCTGGTGGCAAGGCGAGCTCTCCGACATTCTAACCGAGCGCTTGGTCGCCGTGATGGATAGACTCATCATCGACAGCGCATCCTGGCGCGACCCGGAAGCATCGTTTGCTAGAATTGACGAAGCGGCGCAAGGCAACGACCTCCTCGTCATTCAAGATCACGCATGGACGCGCACTTGGCAGTTCCGCTTGGGCATCGCCAGCTTGTTTGACGATTCCGCCGCCCGCCAAGCCCTGCCAAGCATCGCCCAAATCGAAATTCACCACCACCCGGACCACCTCGTTTCCGCGCTCCAAGTCCTCGCTTGGCTCACCGTGCAGGCAGGCTGGAAACCCATCGGACCCTCAAATTCGTTAGATTACCGTGCCGCAAATGGCCACACGATTTCCGTCACGCTCCAGCCAGACGCCTCCGGCCCGCCGCTCACCGCCGTGATCCTGCGTGCCGCGAACGATCTCAGCGTGAGCGTCACGCAAAAAGCCGGCGCATCCCACGTCGAGCGCAAAATCGAGTCGCCTCACTACAAGGCCTGCTCACTTTCACCCGTGGACCCCACCAGCGCGGCGGAACTCGTCGCAGCCCAACTCTCACGCGGCGGGAAAAATTCGCTCTACCAGAAAATTCTTCCCCACTTCCGGGCCATTCTCCACGCCAGAAAAGGCCAGGAATCATGACATCACGCACGCCACTGCTCTACGAATCACACTGCCACACCACCCTCTGCAAACACGCATTCGGTCATCCAGACGAATACGCCGCCACCGCCCTCGCTCGTGGTTTCAAGGGCATCACCTTCACCTGCCACTGCCCACTGCCTAACGGATTCTCCGCAAACGTACGGATGAAGCCGGACCAGTTCGACGACTACGTCGCACTCATCGCCGCCACCCGTGAAAACTTCGCCGGGCGCCTCGATGTCCGCCTTGGATTGGAGAGCGACTTCTACCCGGGCGTCGAGCCATGGCTGGAAAAACTCCATGCCCGCGTGCCTCTCAGCCACGTGCTGGGCTCCATTCACTATCAGGTCGGAGACTATCGGAAACTCTTCTACACCGGCGAAGTCTTCAGCTATCAGCAACTCTATTACGATCACCTCGCGCGCTCGGCCGAGAGCGGCCTATTCGACACCCTCGCCCATCCGGACCTCATCAAAAACGAGTCCCCCGCCGACTGGGATTTCGAGAAAATCCGCCCTGACATTGAGCGCTCGCTCGACCGCATCGCCGCCACCGGCGTCGCCATGGAACTGAACACCAGCGGAGTCCAAAAAGCCCTGCCGGAAATGAATCCCTCACCGGCCCAACTCCGCCTCATGCAAGAGCGCGGCATCCCAGTCGTCATCGGCGCGGATGCGCACATCCCCGAGCGTGTTGGCGACGGCTACATCCCCGCGCTCCAACTTCTCCGGGAAGTCGGCTACACGGAGATCAGCCATTTCATCGACCGCAAACGCCACAGCGTTCCAATTTCCGCCGCCTTGGAATCGCTGGGCGTTGCGTAAATGCCCACAGTTCCGCGCCGCTTACGTGGGCATTTCTTCAGGCGGATTTAGCGGCGGCAAGGCGCTTCATACGCGCCCCTTCCGCCATACGAACTGCCGTGCCCGTAGCCGTAACCGTGCTGCTTGCCATAGCGGCCACCATGGCTGACGTAGCGGCTTGGCACTTGATAGACCGGCGCGCACTCCCTGCGGTAACGCGGTGCCGCCTCATGCCGGATCACGCGCGTGCCCCAGACCGGGTGACCACATCGGTCATAGCCGATCAAGTAGCGCTCGGTGTAAACCGGGCTGCCACAAGAGAGATAACCACTGATGTAAATTCGGCTTTCCGGGTGACGCGCCTCTGCCTTTGGAGCGGCGGCGAGAACGGTGAAGACGACTGCGGCAAGGGTAGCAAGTTTGCTTTTCATTGGAGGATTGTCAGAGACGCACCTTTCGACGCCACACCTCGAAATTTATTCAGAACGATCCATTTCACACTCTCCCTCCGCTTTTAGTGGACAATTTCCGGGATTTGACCTTTGGCGATTGCTTGTCTAAAGATTTTCCAACTTCTCCATGATCCGCGAAATTGTTCAATATGGCCACCCCGTCCTCCGCGCCCGCTGCCGTCCTGTGACGGAAGTGGATGACTCCCTCATCCAACTCGTCGGCGACATGCTGGAAACGATGGTCAATGCGAATGGCGTCGGCTTGGCCGCGCCCCAAATCGGCGAGGATTTACGCCTCGCCGTCATCGATGTTTCGCATGATCCCGAGTGCATCTCATTTTTACGAGTCAATGGAGAGGACGCGGATCTGGACTCGATCATGCCCCTGATTTTCATCAATCCCGAATTGGAATTCGGCCAGGAAAAAGAATTCGGCATGGAAGGGTGCCTGAGCATCCGCGGCATCCGCGCAGAAGTTCGGCGGCCCGAGGAGGTCAAGGCAACCCTGCCGCAACTTGACGGTTCCGTGCTCGTGATTGAAACAGACGGCTTGCTCGCACGGGCGCTTCAACATGAGATCGACCACTTGAATGGAGTGCTTTTCGTGGACCGACTGCCAGCCGTCGCCAAAGTTTCCATGAAGAATCGCCTCAAACGACTGCTTGAAGGAGGCGACGGGCGCTAAACTTTTCGCGCTTAAACTCGACTTTTCGCAAAATTTGCGGTGTGTTTTTCCTTACCGTGGGTTATTTCACCCCCGCTTCTGCCCCCACTGCTACACCACCCGAGAACTAAATGAGCACGAACCGAGGAATTTTCGATCAATCGCCAGACCCGCAGGCCACGCATTGGGATTCCCCGTTTGGGATGGCTCCCGAGGAAACGAGTGCGGCGGCACCGGCCCGCGTGGAATCCCCGTTCATGATTGCGGAAGAATCCAGCACGCCGCGCCCGGTCGAGCCCGGTCGCCCGGCGAAATTACCGGAGCGGCGCAAACCGGAATCGCCCTTCCAACTGGCAGAGCCGCTGGAGGGTTTCGGCCTCGATGGTCCGCCGAGTGCCTGGCCGACATCGGCGCAAAACTCACCATTTTCCCAAGCGCCATCTGCTTTTCAAGGCTTCGCTGAGCCGCATCCATTTGCGGCAACGGCATCACCGGCCGAGCCGGTCGCGGCGCCCTCGGTTTTTGCGGCAGGCCCCGCTGGCCCACCCTCGCTCTTGGTGCCGTCTGCCTTTGCCTTCACGCCAGATCCCGCGCCGGCCTTCACCGCCGCGCCAGCATTTTCACAAACTCAGCCTCAAGCTCCGGCCCCCGCGTTCACCGCGAGCCCGGCAGCACCTGCAGCAAGTTCCTCGCTGATGGACCATTTTTCGGCAGATTCCTCACAAATCCGCCAACTCGAACTGCGCGCCATTTTCGGAGTGGACCGGGAAATGAGCCCTGAGGAAATTCTCGAGCGTGCCCGTGAATTGCGCGGCATCCGCAGTCTCGCCCGGGTGAGCGCCCAAGACATCGGGACCATCGAGTCGTTTAAAAACCTACTTCCCGGCCTCGGCTTCGGGGCGGGCTCACTCAGAATTTTCTCGGGTGCCGCACCAGTCGAGTTCATCCAAGAAGCAGGCGTTGCCCTGGCAGTCCAAGTCGATGGCGGCTTCGCTCCCGGAGTGCGCGAAACCTTGATCATCGTGGCGCGGGAACTCGCACGCTTGGCATAAAACAGCCACGCACGCCGCGAACGACGTCACTTGATGCCGATTTTTTTCAAAAACGGCACCAATTCATCCACGCCAAAGTCCGCCAAGACTTGCCCGTCCCAATCCAGAGTCGGCGCCTTGCTTTGGCCGCTGAGCTCTATCATTTCCTGCATGGCCGCGCGGTCACCTGAAACGACGCGGATCTCGACCTCAATTTTTTGACGATCCAGGTATTCGATGACTTCGTCGCACCACGGGCAGCCGCGTTTGATGTATAAAATTGGCAGTTTCATAAGGGAGTTTGAATTTTGAATTTAGGATGAGTGAAATTTATTTCCAGCCTCCGCCAAGGGCGCGATAAGCCCGCACGAGGGTCAGTAAACGGTCACGGCGAGCGTCGGCCAAATCCAACTCAGCGGCGAACAAGCCACGCTCGGCATCGAGAACTTCCAAGTAACTCGATGCGCCACCTTGGAAACGATCTTGCGCAAGGGAGGAAACTTTCACCAGTGCATCAACGAGTTGCACACGCTTCTCGATGATTTCATTGATTTTTGTGTGCCCGTCAATGGCGTCCGCAGCTTCGCGAAAGGCGAGTTTGGCAGCTTGTTCGTAGGCCGCGCGCGCTTGCATCGCACGTGCCTGCGCCGCCTTCACACGGAATCCACTGCGCCCGGCATCGAAAATAGGACCCGCAAGGCTAGGGCCGATGGAAAAAGTTCCGGAATCCGCCTGCAAAAGGCTGCCGAGATCACGGCTGGCCACGCCGCCCCTGCCCGTGAGCGAGAGACTCGGAAGGCGCAGGGCCTCGGCCACTCCGATTTCCGCAGTCGCCGCTTGGAATGCTTGGTCAGCCGCGGCGAGGTCCGGGCGGCGCGCAAGCAAGGAGGATGGCAAGCCAGCGGCGATCTTGAAGGAGCGACCCAGCGTGTTGAGATCGCCACCACGTGCGATCCCACCGGGAAAATCGCCGAGCAACACGCGAATCTCATTTTCCTTGGCTGCGATCGCACGCTCCGTCTCCGGGATCGACACAAGCGCTTGGCCAAGAAGCGCTTCCGCCTGACCCACCTCCAGATCCGAGCTGACTCCACCATCGCGACGGGCGGTGACGAGCTCGAGTGAGGATCGACGACTGGCGGCAGTGCGATTGGAAATAGCGAGACGCTCATCGAGATTTTTAAGGTCGATGTAGGCGCTGGCGACGGCGGCGACGAGGCTTGTCTGAAGGGCGTCGCGGCGGAATTCCGCTTCGAAGAGGCGTGCACGCGCCGCTTGATTGCTGCGGCGAATTCCCCCCCAAAGATCCGCCTCCCAACTGAGAAATGCACTGCTGCCGAAGGATGAACTGCTGCGATCCGCAGCGGCCGATCCGGAATTGCGCGAGGCGTAGTCGCGCGAGGCGACGATGGATGCATCAAGCGTGGGAAATCCATCCGCCCGGGCGGCTCCAGCAAGTGCGCGCGCTTCCTCGATGCGATAGCTGGCCGCCACCAAATCCGGAGTGTTGGCAAGTGCCCGCTCGATGAGCGTGCGAAGTGTGATTTCCGAGAAGACCTGACGCCACGCGCGATCGCCGAACGATGCGCCGCCGGGAGCCTCGTCCCCGCGGATCGAGGGCGGCGCGGCAGAATCCAAGCGACTGGGCTCCGGGCCAAGCATGCAGGAGGGCAGCAGCATGAGCGTTGGCAAAAATAGGAGTGGGCGCATGGCGGAGAGATAAAGTGCGGGCAATCAGCGGACCGCGCAGGAACTTAGCACTCCTGAGCGATTTACGACCGATGAAATGTGCGAATTCGCAGGAAATGGGAATTCTTTTTCCCCGCCAGAAAATTTACGCCCACCCGCAGCGTCCGGAGCCATCGGCAAAAAAAATCCCGGCCTCTCCCCTGCCCTGCCGGGCAGTGCGTGGGAAAGGCCGGGCTAAATGTTGGATTACTTCAGCTCATCCGCCGTCCATGGCTGAGTGCGACCCGAGAACTTGGCGCGAGTTTCCTTCACCAAAGACTCGGCCACAGGGCTCGCATCGTTGGACCAAGTTTGGCGGACGTAGGTGATGACATCGGCGATTTCACCGTCCTTCAAATCCGTGTGCGGAGGCATGACATTTTGGAATTTTTGACCATTCACCTCGATCGGGCCTTGGAGGCCACCGAGAATGATGCGGGCGGGAACCGTCGGGTCGCCCGTGACCCAGCTGGCACCATCAAGCGGCGGGAATGCGCCGGGAACTCCTTTACCATCAGGGCCGTGGCAGGCAATGCAGGTGCGGCTGTAAACAGCAAGGCCACGCTCGTGAACCGCTGGATCCGGCTTGTTTTTACGCACGACCTCCACCGCTATCGCAGGTCCAGTGCGGAGCGCGGCAACGAGGTTTTTCGCAAAGTCATCAGTCCGTGTGGCGAGCTTGGCGGCAAGAGCGGCGCGGAGTTCCGGGCTGCCCTTGGCGGTGAAATGCTGAGCCGCAGTTGCAATGCTTGCACCGATATCGCCGGAGCCGATTTCATGAAGGTAGAGGTCGTCAAACCAAGCCGTCCCGGTGCCGCCGCCGTAAGCGCCGACGAGGCAGTGCACGAGGATTTCCGTCTGGCTGCCGGAGTCGAACTCGTAGCTGACAGCCGTCCAATCGCGAGTGCCGCTGACGGCATCCGTCGCGCCGAGGCCGTGAATGTTGAGCATGGCACCTCTTCCGCCGCGGTTTTCAAACTTTTCCGTCCGGATCATCCCGCCGAGGCGGTAGCGGGTGCTTGGCTTCACGGCGATGCTCATGCCCGCGCCGGCGTCTGCAACGAAGGGAGTGTTGATTTTCAGAGCATTGCCTCCGTCTTTACCGCCGGGAACGATGCTCATATCGATGGTGCCCGGGCGCTCGACACGGTAGGAACGCAGCGTCCATTTCCCGAGATCCGCACTCGCAAAGTCAGAGTTGGGAATCAGGTTGACTGGCGCGGACACCTTGGTGGCTCCGGGTGATTCAAGCGAGGCGAGGATGACGCCGGGCGCGTGGTGGCGAGCTGCGGCTTGCCAAGCATCTGCAAGCACGGAGTCGGCGAGAATCGTCTCTTTCCCCGCATCCAAAGTCGCATGGAGCGCACGGCCAATCTCTTCCGAAGGGGCGAGGCGAGTGAGACCGACGAAGGTCTCCGCGAGTTCGCGAGAATCCTTGGCCTGAATCATCTCGTTGGCGACCAGCGACTTAGCCGAGGACTCGTCAAGTGGCGCATACAAAGTGGCGGCGCGGCGGAGGCCACGAACACCGGAGTTGAGGGCGAGTTTCACCGTCTCCGCATCCAGCGCGTTCAAACCTTGGAGTGCGTAGAATGCGTGCAAGGCGGCTGGTGACTTCGCGTCCGCGGCGATGAGTTGCTTGAGCTTGGGAGCGGCAGCCGCAGAGCCGGACTCAACGAGAAGGCGCTGGGCTTGGAGCCTCCAGAACAGGTTCGGGTGACTGAGTCCAGTGAGCAGCGATGAGAGGTCCGCAGCGGCAAATTTCGGGTAAGAGTCATTTTTGCTACCGGTGGGGAAGACCCGGTAAATCCGGCCGTGTTTCACGTCGCGGACGGGAGTTTCATAGGCATTTCCACGTCCGTTCTTGGCGTCATAACCTGCGGATGCCTTGTTAGGCGTTGGATTGTGTTGGATGATGAGATTGTACCAATCGCAGATCCAGACGGCACCATCCGGGCCAGTTTCAGCGTGAACCGGGCCGGACCAGCCATCGGCGCTGGAGTAGAGGTTGTTCGGCAGTTGCTTGGATGTGAAGCCAGCGCCATTGGGAGTGACTTCAAATTGGCCGACGAGCTTGCCTGTCGGGCCGCAAACGAAGGCGATGCGGTCACGGTAGTTTTTCGGAAAGCGGTCGGAGGTGTAGAATGCATGACCGGCACCGGCGGTGTAGCGGTCCATTTGGTCCACTTGCCGAATGTCCATGGAGGCCGGGAAAAATTTCGGGTTTCCGTCGTTGTTCGGGGTGCGTGGCTGCGGCAGGCCGGCGTAGTCGTAGTAGCCTTTGGCAAAGGTGAAATACCAGGATGGGTTGCCGTTTGCAGTGGACCCGAGGATATCAAAGTCAGAAGTGAAACCGAGTCCCCAAGTGTTGTTGGTGGTATTTTGGAGGAATTCCATGTCGCTGCCGTCTGACTTGAAGCGGAAGAATCCGGTGGAGAATTTGTGGGATTTCCCGCCGACGGTGCCTTCAAACCCAGCGTAGCCGATGGTGGCGTAGATCCAGTTGTCGAAGCCGTAGCGAAGATTCGAGACACCTGCGTGCGTGTCGTTGGTCTTGAAGCCAGTGAAGAGAACCTGCCGGAGGTCCGCCTTGCCATCGCCATCGGTGTCCTTGAGGAAAATCATGTCGGAGCCGTTGGTGGAAATGAGGCCGCCGTTGACGAAAACCGCAGAGGTCGGGATGGATAGCTTGTCGGCAAATAGCGTGAATTTATCGGCCTTGCCGTCACCGTTCGTATCCTCACAAAGGCGGATGCGGTCATTACCAATGTTTCCAGCTTGGAGATTGTTCGGATAATCCACAGTCTCAGTCACATAGGCGCGACCACGGTCATCCCAAGTGAGGTGGATGGGATTGACGATGTCCGGCTCGCTGGCGAAGAGCGACAATTCGAAGCCGGTGGGGACTTGGGCAAGCTTCATGGAATCTTCAGGAGAAAGCGGCTTTTGGCCCTCTGTGATGGTTTTCCGCTCGCGATAGCCCGGAAGAATCATGGACTCCATTTCAAGTTTTGGCAGGCGCATGGCGGTGAGCTTGGCGCGGACCTCGGCTCCGACACTCCAGAGGATGGCGCGGCGGAGAAGTTCGTGAAATTCCGGTTGATCCCAGCAACGCATGTCGTGGCCGTAAGCGGTATAGAAAACCTTGCCCTTGCCCTCATCACGGACCCATGTCCAAGGCTCTTTGTCACGAAGCTGGAGGACTTTACGATCATCGGTAAGGCGGTCGTGCACGTAAGTTTCATCCCACGCCTCGAAGCCTGCGTAACCCCGCATGATCGGGTGATCTTTGTTGGTGATGGTGGTGCGGAAAATCTCGCCACCGTGAGATTTGAAACGGCCACCGACCAACTTGATAAACTCAGGCGAGCCCCCGAAGCAGGCGGAAGCGCAGTGAATCGGCAAAAATGCGCCGCCGTCGCGCACATATCCGAGAAGCGCCGTCTCTTGGGCGGGGTCCATGGCTTCGTTTTGCTTCCAGTTTGCGTAGAGCATCACGCCATCATAGCGGTCCAAGACATCTCGGCGGATATCGGCAAGGTCTTCTGTATAAGTGAGGCTGATGCCATCCACTCCGAGTGCTTTTTTAAGAACGCGGTAGCGCTCGATCGGATCGTGGGCGGGGCCGTTCACCATGGGTGCACCGAAGAAGAGAACCTTCACATGGCGGGCTTCCGTCGCCGCTTGCTTGGGGTTTTGGGCGAGGCCGATCGCCACGGCAAGAATGCCGAGAGGAATGATAAGAATTTTTTTCATGAATTGCAGAGCTGAGAAACTGGGTCTTGCTGAAACGTGGCTGGGATCATTGCTTTTTCAAGGAATGTCTGCTTGTAGAATCGCGGGTGCTTTGTGTAATATCTCGCCAGATGACTGCGGAGCTGGATCGGAAAAATTGGACGGAACAATTGCCACCCGGGCAGTTCAGGCATCTTTTCGACCACCTCCCAGGCACGCTTTTTTTCGCAAAAGACCGTGCGGGAAGACTCATGGCGGGCAATCCGGCCTTCGTGGAGCGCTGCGGATTTCGCAGCGAGGCGGAAATCATCGGGATGACGGACAGCGCAATTTTCTCACCGAGGCTCGCGGAGAAATATGGCAAAGACGACGCACAAGTGATGGCCAAGGGAGTGCCGCTCCTTGGAATCATCGAGCTTTTTCCCAATCGCAGTGGCAAGCCGGAGTGGTTCATCACGGACAAGCTGCCGCTTCTCAACATCCAAGGCGAGATCTGTGGACTTTGCGGAACCGTCCGCAGCTACGAGGCACAACGCGCGGCGATGCAGCCCTATCTCGAACTGGCCACGGTGGCAGACCACCTAAAAACCCATTTCCGCGAGAAACTCGATTTACCGTCTCTCGCGAAAATGGCGCGCATGTCGGTCCGCCAGTTCGAGAGAAAATTTCGCGCAACATTTCAAATAACGCCGCAAGACTACATGATCCGCATGCGTGTGATCCAAGCGTGCGAACTGCTAGCCCATACGAATCATGCGGTGACCACCGTGGCACTCGAAGCCGGATTTTACGACCACAGCGACTTCGCACGCCAATTCCGCCGCCACATGGGCCAGACGGCGACCCAATACCGCCTCGAGCGAAGACTTGAAGTCACCACGAAGCCTTTGAAAGTGCGCTGAAGGCGACTCGTCGCAATCTTACACAAGCCCGGCGCGAATCTACAAGCCGCCGCAAGAGATCCCGCTACTGTTCTGCACGCAGCCGCTCGGTGCCTGCTGGACTTCCAGCCGCCCACCGACGCCTCAAGCCTTTTCCAAAAAAAGCGAACCCCTAGCCTTATGTCACAAATCAACATCGCCATCGTCGGACTCGGATTCGGAGCCGAGTTCATCCCGATTTATCAGCGTCATCCGGACGCAAATATGTATGCCATTTGCCAGCGGACTCAGTCGAAACTCGACGAAGTTGGCGACAAATACGGCATCGCAAAACGCTACACCTCCTACGAAGATCTTCTCGCAGATCCCGAGGTGCATGCGGTGCATATCAACTCACCCATCCCCGACCACGGGCGCCAAGCGATCCAAGCTCTCAAAGCAGGCAAACACGTTGCCTGCACGGTTCCAATGGCGACCACCGTCGAGGAATGCCGCCAAATCGTCGAATTGGTCAAGGAAACCGGATTGAAATACATGATGATGGAAACCGTGGTTTACGCCCGGGAATTCCTTTTCATGAAGGAAATGTACGACAAAGGCGAGCTGGGCAAAGTTCAGTTTCTCAAGGCATCTCACCAACAAGACATGGAAGGCTGGCCGGGCTACTGGCCGGGCCTGCCACCGATGTTCTACGCGACTCATTGCGTCGGCCCGATCCTCGGCCTCACGCGTGGCGAGGCTGAGTATGTTTCCTGCTTCGGATCCGGCACCATCGCTGAGGAAATGCACGCCTGCTATGGCTCCACCTTCGCGATTGAGAGCTGCCATATCAAATTCAAGGACAGCGACTTATCCGCACAACTCCACCGCTCGCTATTTGACGTTGCACGCCAATACCGCGAATCATTCGAAGTTTATGGCACGAAAAAGTCCGTTGAGTGGCCATTGATCGAGCATGATCCATTGGTGATTCACACCGCAAAGTTGCCTGAGCCGGAAATCCCGAGCGAAGTGAAATGCCCGGACTTCGCCCACTACCTGCCGGAAGAAATCCAAGCGTTCACCACCGGCGGAGTCTATGGCGGGGACGCTGGAGAAGAGCACCTGTCCTTCACACAAGGCGGTGGCCACGGTGGCTCTCACCCACACCTCACGCATCAATTTATTCAAATGCTGAAGACCCACGTGGACGCTTACCCGAATGCGGTCGAGAGCGCGAACATCACCTGCACCGGCATTCTCGCCCACGAATCCGCACTCAAGGGCGGCGAGATCGTCCGCCTGCCAGAGTGGACGCACCGCGCCTAAGCCGCACCCAGCCTTAGCGAATCAAAAGCCGCGTCCCATCACGGGGCGCGGCTTTTTCCGTGTCGGTCAGTTTTTCAAAACAATCCGGTGCCTCGCCTTGCCGGCGCGGAGATGATCGAGCGCGGCATTCACATCGGACATGGCAAATGTTTCCGTCACCGGCGCAATCTGATGGCGTGCGCAAAAATCAAGCATCGTCGCAACGGTGGCAGGCGAGCCAAGCGGTGAGCCCGAGATCGACCGCCTCGCCATAATCAGCGAAAACGCAGCGACTTCCACCGGTTCCAAGACGGCCCCTACAAAATGCAAGCGCCCATCCGGCGCAAGCGCTGCAATGTAAGACGCCCAGTCAAGCGGGACATTCGCCGTCACTAAAATGAAATCCAGTGTGCCGACGATTTGAGCGAGAGCCTCCGCATCATGAGTTCCAATCACGTGGTGCGCTCCCAGCGTCCGCGCCTCATCGGCCTTGGACGGACTCGAGGTGAAGGCCGTGACCTCACATCCCCACTTGTTGAGAAACTGCAGCGCCAAATGACCCAGCCCACCAATGCCAATCACACCAACCCGATGAGTTGGCTTCACCTCAAAATCAAAAATCGGGCCAAACACCGTGATGCCCCCACAAAACAGCGGCCCCGCACTTGCAGGGTCCAGCGATTCCGGCAATTTCACCGCCCATTCCCAATCCGCACGGACGCGATCCGCAAAACCTCCGTGCCGCCCCACAATCGTCTGCTCAGCACTCTGGCAAAGTTGATGCCGCCCAGTCAGGCATGGCTTGCAGGAAAGACAACTCCCTGAAAACCAGCCAATTCCAACACGATCCCCCACCGCAAGCCCTTTCGCCTGCGCTCCCACTTTTTCCACAATCCCCACCACCTCATGGCCCGGAACAAGCGGAAATTGTGAATTTCCCCAGTGATTTTCGATCATCGAAAGGTCCGAATGGCAAATTCCGCAAGATTCAATTTTCACCTGAATTTGCTGCGGCTGCATCTCGCCGGGATCGAATTCAAAAGGCACAAGAGGAGCCCCGGGCTCAGTCGCCGCCCACGCATGGAATGTTTCAGTCATGAACTTATCTGTCCGCGATGACCCGATTATTGCAAAGACTGATTTCCAGGAATCTCCGAAGTTGAGACCTAGTGAACGGCGATTGCGAAAATCAAAGCCTTCCGTTGAATTTTTGCTTCCATGCTTGCGCACGCTTTATAGGGTGCCCGAGTTCCATCGAAATCTTCAACATAGCAACCCTCCTCATGAAAAAATCCCACAAGTTAGGATCCCCTTACCTTATGCTCATGCTTGCGGGCTGCATGAGCCTTGCGAGCGCCGCTCCCTACGGCCGCGATGGCTACGAAACGAGTTGGGTCCAGCCGAATGGCCAAGAGCTCAAACTCCGCGTCTTTGGTGACGAATTCTATGGGCGGGCAGAAACCGCGAATGGCTTCACCGTCGTTTATAACCCCAAAAGCCGCGCTTACGAATACGCGCGCCTCTCAGCCGATGGGACCGCTCTTGAACCTTCAGGTGTGGATGCGACACGCCGCGCACCTGCGGCGTTACAAAAAAGTTTGGAGCTCGCCTCCCCTCAAATTAAACAAATTCGGGAAAAAAACCGCACAACTTTCACCGGTGACCGCCTAGAGTCATGGAACAAAAGGGTCAAAGCCGTGCGCAATATTCGCATGGCAAGCCTTGGCGGTGCAACGCTCAAGGGGCCTGCCGCGGCAGAAGCCAAACTCCGCGCCGCTCCCGTCACCGGCGCAATTCGCGGCCTCACCATCATCGCACAATTTCCTGACGATCCCAACACCACTGCGGCGGATCCGGTCACATTCCCAACCTCCAAAGCGAAGATCGAACGCTACGCCAACGGCGTGGGCTACACCGAGGATGGCAATACCGGCTCAATTCGAGATTATTTCTACGATCAATCACTCGGGAAACTCGAATACACTCAGACAGTTACGGAGATCATCACTCTCCCACGGCCTCGCAATTACTACAACTATTCCGATTATCCCGTGAACAGTGAGTTTCACGAAGAATCCGGACGCATCCTCCTCTTAGACGCCATCGAAGTCCTCAAATCAGAAGGTTTTGACTTCACCGGACTCACAACCGACGCCTCAGGACGCGCACTCGCGACCAACATCTTCTTCGCTGGACGCGATTCAGGCGTTTGGTCCCAAGGTTTGTGGCCCCACCAATGGAACCTCGAAAGCCCCGTCAGCGTGGGCACGGTCGCCAAGCCTGTGTCGATTTCACAATACCAAATCACCAATCTCTCGAACAGCGCGCCATCCATCGGCACATTCTGTCACGAAAACGGACACCTCATTCTCGATTATCCGGACCTTTACGACTACGACGGCGGCTCTGATGCTTCCGAAGGCGTCGGTGCCCATTGCTTGATGGGTTCTGGAAACCAATTGAACCGCGGCAGAACACCCGGTCCCTTAAATGGTTACTTCAAGGACATCGTTGGCTGGGGAAATCTCCAAGACCTCACACCGGATGACTTCCTCACCGCTTCTCTCAAAACCACCGGAAACCGCGGCTACCGTGTCCGTAAACCGGAATCCAGCACCGAGTATTTCGTCGTCGAAAATCGCGGGAGCGGTGACAAATGGGCGGAATTCTCTCCTGATAAGGGCATCGCCATCTGGCACATCGACGAAACGGTCACCGGCAATGATTCGCAGGAAATGACTGAAGATGAGCACTACCAAGTCTCACTCGAACAGGCCGACGGACGCTTTGATTTGGAGTCCAACCGCAACCGCGGCGATGACCGCGATTTGTTTGATCTCAACAGCTCGAAATTCTCCGACTCCACGACCCCCAACGCAAGATGGTGGGACGGCACCCGCTCCTCCGTCATGGTGGAAGTCCTCAGCCCCGCCAGCTCCAGCACGGAGGTTCTCTTCGGCAGAATTCCTCCCAACACCATCATTCTTGGAAGCCCAAATGGCGGAGAAACCATCTTCCCTAGCTCAACCTATAAAATCGTCTGGAAAGCGAATATCGTCGGCAACGTCAGAATCGATCTGCTCAAAAACGGTGTTTTCTACGCCGCAATCACCAAAGACGCCCCTAACAACGGCTCTTTCGCTTGGAAAGTGAAGTCAAACATCCCCAGTGGAAGTGATTTCTCCATCCGCATCCGCAGCACCACCAACCCGGTCGCCACGGTCGATACCAGCGACGCAACCTTCGCCGTCAGCGGTGCCACTTTCCCCGTCGCCGGTAAAGTGCCTTACGGTTGGTTCACCCCATCATCCGCTGGTGCAAAGTGGATCGTCGGAAAAAGTGATGTCTATGAAGGCACTCATTCCCTCGTCACCGCAGCCATGGGCGACGGAAAAACAGCAGCGATCGCCTACCGGTCAAATTTCAAAGCAGGCAACGTCAGCTTTTACATGAAAGTCTCATCCGAAGCTGGCTTCGACTTTGGCCGCTTCTACATCGATGGCGAACGGCAGTCGTTCCCTGTGACCATTGGTAAAAACGGCATGACTGGAGACACGGAATGGACCTACCTCTCCTTCCCCATCTCCGCCGGCACTCACACGCTTCAATGGACTTACGAGAAGGACGACAGTTATTCCGAACAGAAAGACCGCGCCTGGCTCGACGGAGTCACACTCCCGCAAACAACTCAGGAAATTGCGATCTCCGACTCTGAAGGTGTTCCTCAAACCAGCGGTGCCAAAGCGCCGACTTTCCCGGACACCACCATCGGCAGCACATCCAGCCCGCAAATTTTCACCATCACCAACACAGGCAAGGCGAATCTCACGGATCTTAAACTGATCGCCAAAGGCAGCATCACCGCCAGCACGCTGAAAACCAAGATTCTAGCACCCGGCAAGAGCACCCGATTCTCTGTGGTATTCTCACCAACTGAAATCGGCCTTCTCACCGGAAGCGTCCAGATCCTTAGCAATGATAACCTCTTGCCTGAATTCTTGGTCCTTTGCGAAGGCACCGGCCTTGGCCTTCCAGCCATTGGCGTCTATCAGCCAACAAGCACTCAGCTCAAGGATGCGGAAAATACTCGGAAGTTTGGCAAAACCGCACAAGGCACCGTTGGCGCATCAAAGACATTCACCATCCGCAATTCCGGCTCTGCAACCCTGTCAGGCCTCGCGATCACCAAGAACGGCCCAGGCCGTCAGGACTTCATCATCACAGAGCCAGCTGTAAGCTCACTCGCTCCTGGCGAGTCCACCAGCTTCCGTGTGACCTTCAGCCCCGGGATCGTAAGCGGCACGCGCGTTGCAAGCATCGAAATCTCAAGCAATGACGAAAAAGCCGGCCCTTTCGACCTCACCGTCTCAGGCGTCAGCGAGGTCCCTCTTGGCTCCTCCGCAGCTAGGTCCGCGTTCGGTTCGAACCTCTCAGCGCCGAAAAGCTCCGCCAGCACCCAAACCACTTCTCTGACAGGGGTGGAAGTGATGAACGGCCAGAAGTTCCTCACTCTGACCGTTGGCAAGTCCGCAGGAAGCTCCATCACGCCGGTCATCGAGGTTTCACCGAACCTCCTGGACTGGTATAGCGGCAGCAACCACACGACCATCATCACCAGCGATGACAGCGTGCTCAAAGTCCGTGACAACACTCCGGTCACACCTGAGTCGAAGCGCTACATCCGCGTGAAGTAAGACTCAGGCTAGTCACAAGGCCATTCCAAAAATCAAGCCGCCGGGACACCCCGGTGGCTTTTTTTATGACAAAACACGCAAAAAAGAGACATCCACTCCAAGCCCTTATTGCCACCCCTCAGGAAAGCTGGTAAGCGTCTCCCCAATGGGCAACAAGAAGTCGCAACTCGAAATCCCGTGGTCCTCATGGTTTCAAGTTTTGAGAACCCCACCCGCCACGCGCTCAGCCACTGGACAGGCCGACAGCGGTCTAAGCGCTTGGTGCGCAGAGGCCTCCAAATCCCTCGCTCTCCACGAACTTGCACGCAAGGTGACCGTTTCTTGGAACCCTCGCATGCAGACAACCGCCGGCCGCGCTTGGTGGCCGGATCGCGCCATCGAACTCAATCCCAAACTTAAGGAATGCGAACCCGACGAACTCTGGCGCACTCTCAAACACGAACTCGCTCACCTCGTCGCCTACGAACGATGCGGCCGCCGCCGCATCGAACCACACGGCCCTGAGTGGCGCAGCGCTTGCGCGGAACTCGGCATTCCCGGCGAGCATGCATGCCACTCTCTCCCTTTCAAACGTCGCAAAATGAAGCGAAATCACGCCTACATTTGCTCAAACTGCTTCACTGTCATTCAACGCGTTAGACCGATCACTCGCTCGGTCGCATGCTACGAATGCTGCCGAAAATTCAACAACGGCACTTACCACGATCGCTTCCGATTGATCAAAAACACGCCCTAAAGCTTCTCGCCAAACTCAATCCCGGTCCGCAACAAACAAGGTGTGTGTGAACCGCTTTGCCTTGGGATACGCCTTCGCCGGAATGCACTCCACATGCTTGAAAAGCCCTTGCAGCGCCTTCGCAAACGCTTGATCCGGGTGCGCCGACCAGAAGATCACCCGCCCTTCCCGCTCCAGCGCATTCTTAATCCGCACAATCCCCGGCTTCGCATACAAACGCTCATTCACATTCTGCACAAACGGATCCGGACCATTGTCCACATCCAACAAAATCGCATGATACCGGTCCTCACCGCAGCGGTCGATTCGGTCATAAACATCGCCAACATGAATCCGCACCCGCGGATCATCCAACAAGCGCCCGTTCACCTCCGCCAAAAATTCACGATTCCACGCAACCACCTCCGGCAGCAACTCCGCCACCTCAACAATCGCGTCCGGCCCCGTCAATTCCAAGACACGCTTGAGCGTAAAGCCAAAACCCAGTCCGCCGATCAAAATCCGCGGTCGCTTCGGCAATCCCACGCAAGACAACTCCGCCATCTGCTCTTCGGACGAGGACGCCGTGGTGCTCATCAACTGCAAGCCCGCCACTTTCAAAAAATAATGCCCATCATGCTCGTGCAGCGTCAATCGCGCTCCGTCAGGGGTGTTGCATGTCGCTAGGGTGCGGGTGATTTTCATGGCGGGCGCGCAGTCTCATCCGGATTTTTCCATCGGGCAATCCATTCGCACAAGCGATTTTCCAGATCACGACCGTCTCACCGGAAACTTCGCTGAAAAATCAGCTAAACACCTGACATTCAATTGCAAACATAACTCCACGATGAGACTTGCCTGCCCGCCCATCACGCGCCAAGCTCTCCCCATCATTATGAGCGAACGACGCGTCGTCATCACCGGCATCGGCTGTATCACCCCACTTGGCAACGACCTCACCACCACCTGGGCGGGTCTCAAGGAGGGCCGCAGCGGCATTGGCACCATCACCCAACTGGACCCCACTCCCTTCGATTGCAAAATCGCTGGCGAAGTGAAAAATTTCAACGCCGACGATTATTTCAACGTCCCCAAAGATGCACGGCGCTCGGATCGATACGTCCAATTTGCCGTCGCAGCCTCGAAAATGGCCATGGAAGACTCTGGCGTTGATGTCTCGAAAATCGATCCCCGCCGCTTCGGCGTCATGGTCGGCAGCGGCATCGGCGGACTCTCCACCCTTGAGCGCGAGCACAAAACTTTCCTAGAGCGCGGCTCCAAGCGCGTCTCGCCCTTCACCATCCCGATGATGATTTCCAACATCGCCAGTGGTATCATTTCCATGGAATTCGGCCTCCTCGGCCCTAACATGGTCATCGTCACCGCCTGCGCCACATCCAACCACAACATCGGCGAAGCCTGGCGCATCATCAAATTCGGCGATGCAGATGCCTTCGTCTGCGGCGGTGCAGAAGCGGCTGTTTTACCCATGGGGCTTTCCGGATTCGCCAACATGAAGGCGCTCAGCCTCCGCAATGACGAGCCCGAGCGTGCCTCGCGCCCCTTCGACGTGAACCGCGACGGCTTCGTCATGGGCGAGGGTGCCGGCGTCGTCGTCATCGAGGAACTCGAACACGCACGCAAACGCGGTGCAAAAATCTACGCCGAACTCATCGGTTACGGTGTCAGCGCGGACGCCTACCACCTCAGCGCCCCTTCCCCGGACGGCAGCGGCCCGGCATACGCCATCGGCATGGCTCTCCGCCACGGCAAAAAGAACCCGACCGATGTCCAATATCTCAATGCCCACGCCACCTCAACTGGCCTCGGCGACATCGCGGAAACCAAAGCCATCAAGGTCGCGTTCGGTGACTACGCGACGAACGGACTGCTCGTCAGTTCGACCAAGTCCATGACTGGCCACATGCTCGGCGCTGCCGGCGGAGTGGAACTCATCGCCTCCATCATGGCCATCCGTGACGGCGTGATTCCGCCCACCATCAACGTGGAAAATCAAGATCCACTCTGTGATTTGGATGTGGTTCCCAACGTTGCCCGCGAGGTGCCTGTCGAGACCGCCCTGAGCAATAGCTTTGGCTTCGGCGGACACAACGCCTCGGTGCTCGTCAGTCGCTTCGAGTAATTTCACCGCATGGAAAATCCACTGCATCGAGAATCCGTCGAGGTTGCCTTTGGCGATACGGATGCCAGTGGATGGATGCACTTCCCTAACATTTTCCGCTATGTGGAGGCGGCAGAACATGCATTCCTAAGATCGCGAGGCGTGCTGGTTTTTGATCGCGCCCAAGGCGGATGGCCGCGCGTCAATGTCTCCTGCGACTTCAAGAAACCCTTGCTGAGCGGCGCTCGCGTCGAGGTGCAAATTGGCCTCACACGCCTCGGCACCTCTTCCGTCACTTGGCAGTTTGAGGTTTATAACACCGCCGGAGAAATCGCCGCAGCAGGCAGCATGACCAACGTCCGCGTGGACCACCAAGGCCGCCCGCGGGAAATCAGCCCTGCCGAGCGCGCCGCACTCTCCTAACATGGAAACTTTGCCAGAAATCACCGGACGCATCATCCTCGTCCCCACCCCCATCGGAAACCTCACCGACATCACCCTGCGCGGATTGGAAATTCTCCGCTCGGCAGACCGCATCGCCTGCGAGGACACCCGTCACTCCGGCCAACTTCTCGCACACCATGGCATCTCAGGAAAACCCTTGATTTCCCTCCATGATCACAACGAAGCCCGCCGCGCGCCCGACCTCGTCGCCGCCGCCCGCGCCGGCGAAACCATCGCCGTGATCAGCGATGCCGGCATGCCGGGAATCTCAGATCCCGGATACCGACTCGTGCAACTTTGCATCGAGTCTGGCACTCCGCTCGAAGTCCTCCCCGGCCCATCCGCTGTGATCACCGCGCTGATTGGCTCCGGTTTCCCCTGCCACGCCTTCCGCTTCGGTGGCTTTCTATCCGTGAAATCTGGCAAACGCCGCAGCGCGCTCAACGCCGCGCTGGAATCTGGCGAAACCGGCATTTTTTTCGAATCCCCACACCGCATCCTCTCGACCTTGGAAATTCTAGCGGAAATTAACCCACAGGCACGCACCTGCGTCGCGCGTGAGTTGACGAAGAAATTTGAAACCTATCATCGCGGCACCGCCGTGGAAGTCCTCGCCCATTTCAAATCCCACAC
>JBEGOB010000167.1:0-8744 GCA_041182265.1 Verrucomicrobiota bacterium
CCGGTCAATCCAACTGGTTCCGCTTCGGGCTTTTCGACAATCGTGGCCAAGCACCTAACATCGCTACCGAGTGGCTGGGCCACACGTGCATGGGAACTTCACTTTACGAGCGCACCGCACCCGGGCTCTTCAGCACTGGCAGCGGCGCCACCCAACGCGGGCCGGATGCCACACCCACGCCCATCAGTTCAACCTCACCCACCGGCTCCCCACCGCTCTCTTTCGAGGTCACGGTCACCCGCACGGAGTCTGGCAGCATCCTCACTCATCGCGTTGAACGCACCGACACTTCGACTGTCCTAATACGCTACAGCCACACCGACACATCACCGAACAATAACGGACTTCTCACCGGCGCGAGCACCACCAGCACTGGCTACAATCCCACTTTCACCACAGCAGGATTTGCCTTCAGCCGCGGCTACATCGGCACCAGCAATGCTATCGCCCAATTTTCCAACATAAAAAGTCGCTTCATTCCCGGGCTCACTGTTGAGCCACAGTTCATCACATTTCCCACCCCCGCCGACCGCGTGGTCAACTCGCCGGCATTCGATCTCAGCGCGACTGCCAGCTCCGGCCTGCCCGTGAGCTTCACTGTCCTCAGCGGCCCCGCCATCCTCAACGGTTCTTCGCTCACACTCACCGGCACAGGCACCGTCGTCATCCGCGCCTCCCAAGCGGGAAATGCCAACTACCTCGCAGCTCCCGGCGTGGAGCAAAGTTTCGCGGTCACCAAGGCACCCGCCACCGTCACACTCACGGACCTCACCGCCCCATACACAGGCGCCGCAATATCACTCGTCGCCACCACTTCACCCTCCCCTCTAACGCTCTCCTACACCTACAACGGCAGCAGCACGCAACCCACCAGCCCAGGAATTTATCAGGTCGATGCCACCATCGTTGATTCAATCTATCAAGGCAGTACCAACGCCACCCTCACCATCACCAAAGCCCCACAGGAAATAACCTTCACCCAGCCCACAGGAAAAACCTTTGGCGACGCGGCCTTCGATCTATCCGCCACCGCCACCTCGGCACTCCCGGTTTCCTTCAGCATCGTCAGCGGCCCGGGAAGCATTTCCGGCAGCACCCTAACCATCGAAGGAGCCGGCACCATCCTCGTCCGCGCCAGCCAATCGGGAAATGGAAATTTCCTCGCAGCACCACCCGTTGATCAAGCACTCGATGTCGCAAAAGCCGCCGCCAGCATCAATTTCACCTCCCTCGATGTCCCCTACGACGGCCAAGCCAAGCCTGTTCTTGTCACCACCTCTCCCCCCAATCTCGCAACAGTCATCACCTACGACGGCTCACCAAACGCACCGCTCGCACCCGGCACCTATGCGATCATCGCCACCGTGACGGACCCAAACTACACCGGCTCAGCCTCCGCAGATCTCGTCATCGGCAACCGCGGCTTCACCCGCGACCTCACCGCTTGGATTCCCACAAGCGCCACCATGGCCGACGCGAACACAGCCAGCCCGCTCTGGAACCCGGACAATCTCAACGCCGGAATCGCTGGCTCAGCCCATGCCCTTTTCCCTCCCATCCAACTCTCGGAAATCGGTGATAGCCTGAAACTCACCGGCACTGTCGCCATCCAGGTGAACAGCAATTCAAGACCCAATAACAACCGCGGACTCTGGTTCCGCTTCGGCCTTTTCCGCCATCAAAGCCCGGTCACGCAAGCCTCCGACTCCACCACCAATTGGCTCGGATACTGCGGCATGATCAACTCAAGCTCGACTCTCTACGAACGCACCTCCACCGGCAACTACGCGTCCTCGATCACCGGATCCTCCGCCAGAACCCCGCAAATCAGCCAATCCGGCGCGAACTCCTCACAAAACAGCATCTCCATCCGCTTCACGGAAACCCTAACACGCACCGCCAACGGCATCGACGTCACTTTCCACGCAATCAATACCGCGAGCTCCGCCACACTCATGTCCTTCACCCACTCGGACACGACGCCTAACAATAACGGATTGCTCACCGGTAGCCAAACCTCACCCACCACCCCCATCCACAGCCCGACATTCTCCGCTGCCGGATTCGTCATGAGCGGGGAATACATCGGAACATCCAACGCCTCGGCCCAGTTTTCAAACGTCCAGGTCAGTTACAGCTCACCATCCCCCGGCAGCTCACAGTCGATCGATTTCCCACCAATCCCCGACCGCATCTATGGCGCGCCTGCCGTCGAACTCGCTGCCATCGCGAGCTCCGGACTGCCTGTCACTTACTCGCTCGTCAGCGGCCAAGCCACCCTAACCGATAATACACTCACTCCCTTCGGCATCGGTGAAATCACCATCCGCGCCTCCCAAACGGGAAATCTCGATTTCCTCCCCGCCACCCCGGTCGAGCAAACTTTCACCATCCAAAAAGCCCCCGCCTCCGTCATTCTTTCCGGACTCAACCACACCCACGACGGGACCGCTAAATCCGCCATTGTCACCACCGATCCCGCCGGAAAACTGGTCGATGTCCGCTATGACGGCGAACAAAGCGCACCCCAGGAAGTCGGTAGCTACGAAGTCTCCGCGATCGTCATCGACGACTCTTACGAAGGTGCCGCCTCCGGAACACTCGTCATTTCACCTGCACAAACAGCGCTCGAACAATGGCGCTTCACCCATTTCGAAACCCATGAAAACGCCGGCGACGCGCTCGATCTCGCCGACCCCGACTTCGACGGCATCACCAATCTCATGGAATTCGCCCTCGCACTCGATCCACGCAAGGGCAGCACCAGCCCCACCACGCTATCACTCAACGGCAACCTCATTCAATACACCTACACGCGCTCGAAGACAGCCGCCACGGAACTCAATTTCATCATTGAGCACACCGAGAACCTGCTAGACTCAACTTGGACCGCCGCAGATGCCGAGCAAATTGCGCCGCCGCTCTCCCAAAGCGAAACCCTGGAAACCATCACCACCACCCTTCCACAAGGAAGCAACCGCCTCTTCATCCGCCTCAAGGTCACCCCTAAAAATCCCTGACAACAAGCCCTCCATCAAAGCCACTCCCCAAACGCTCGGGAGCTGAATGGGTTTGCGCATTTTCAAAGGAAGGATACGCGTTATTGCAGCAAGGATGCACACTTTCAAAAAGTATTCTCAACTCAGCGGAGCCATATCTCCCGCACCACTTCCCTTTTATGAAATCCATCGTCGCCACCAGCCTTCTCCTCGCGCTCGCCGCCTCCGCCGCGCCCGCCCCACAACCGCTCAAGCTAAAATCCGCTTCAGCCAGCTCGCAAATCCCGAAATATCCGGCTGCCAAGGCGATCGACAGCACCATCTCCGACGACTCACGCTGGGTCAGTGAAAAATCCTCGGCACCCGCCTGGCTCGTCGTGGAACTCGCAAAAACCGCCAAACTCGCCGGTATCCACTTGTTCACCGGCTATGGTGCCAAGGACGTCATCGCCGATTTCAAAGTCGAGTTCTGGAGCGCCGGCAAATGGCAGGAAATCCCCTCCGCCATCATCTCGGGCAACAAGGTCAGCGCCCTCGCGATCGCCTTCGACCAAACCGTCACCGTCGAGACCGACCAACTCCGCATCTGGATCACCTCCACTCATCAAGACACCGCCCGCATCAAGGAAATCGTCGTTTGGCCCGCAGAAATCGGCAATCTCCCGCCGCTCCCGAAATCCACCGGCGGCAAGGTCATCCCCGGCGGCAGCGACCAAGCCGACATCCCAGAAATCTATCTCAACCAAAGCGGCTTTAACCTCGGCAAACCCAAGCGCTTCACCGCACCCACCCTCGCCGATGGCACACCCTTCCTCATCCGCACGGCCAAGGGCTCCGAAACACTCTTCAAAGGAACCTTGAAAAACAACATCGGCGACTTCTCACCCTTCAACCCAAAAGGCGAAGACGAATATGTCGTCGAAGCTGGCGGCATCAGCTCGGTCCCTTTCCGAATCGGCCCTTTCTGGCTAGAACGCATCACCTATCAAAACGCTGTCAACTTCATGATCGACAGCCGCCATCACGTCGGCAACGACCGCAATGTCTGCCGCGGCTCCTTCGGCTGGCGCGACGACCACCACTTCGGCTGGGAACTCCACACGCTCGTCCCACAATACCTATCTAACCCCTCCGCCTACGAGCGCATGCCGCACCAGGTGAAATACGAAAAACCCAAGGATAAGAATCTCTGGGGCGCGCTAGAACCCTATCCAGACAACGCTCCGGATATCGTCAAACTCATCCACTGGGGCGCGGACGTCATCGTCACACAAAAAACCACACACGAACAAATCAAGGCGCAACTCGCCTACTTCCTCTACGCATGGCCCGCCCTTGCGGAATACCTACCCGCCCAGAACTATCAGGTTGTCAGGGACTATGCTTTTGAAATCTGGAGCCTTCCCAACAAGGACCGCGACTACCCTTACGACGAAAGCAACGGACACAACCTGCTCGACCTGAAAACCAAAATCGGCAGCACCAAAGGCGGACTTCCTCCCGGCTTCTCCGTCGAGCCGAACCTCATGATGCACGAAGTCGCAAAACGTGAAAAACGCGCAGATGCCGACATCTACTTCGACGCCGCCTACAAACAGGCGGAATGGATGATCAAGCACCTCGATTGGAACGACCCGCTCAACACCAAAGGCCAACGCATGAGCGAATTTCTCACCATCACCGGCCTCTCCCACTTCCTTCGCGAGTATCCGGAACGCGCACCCGCCGGCTTGAAATCCAAGATCAACGACTGGGCGAAGGTCATCGTCCGCCGCTCGGACAACCTATGGGATTTCCGCAAACTCGACGACAAAGACGGCTGGACTCCCATGGGCGACTCACCCCAAAAGTGGAATGAACCCGGCAATGTCATCGGTCTCCCCGCGCCCATCCTCGCCGCCCGCGAATTCATCACCGACGCCAGCACCCAATCACGCCTCGACCAAATCACCTGGTCACACTTCGATAACATGTTCGGCCGGAATCCCGTCGGTCGCCATTACTCATTCGACGCACCACGCGAAGTCGAAGGCGTCGAACACGGCTGGTTTCACTTCCACGTCGGCGGCATCGGTCGCCTCGCGGACGCACGCTTCGTCATCGATGGCAGCCCGAAAAATGCCCACTACCCGTATCACCCGGAAGTCGGCGACATCGGCTGGACTGAAGGCTGGATCCAATTCAACGTTTGCTATAACATCAGCCTCTCTTACCTCGCATGGAGCGAATCAAAAATCGAGCTCGCTAAACAGGGCAACGAACTTGTGATCCGCCTAAGCGCACCGCTGAATTTTGACTACAACAAGGTTGAAACCGGCAGCGTCATCGTCGTTAGCGGACAAGGAGACCGCGAGCGAGTCACCGTCACCGAAGACTCCGCCAGCTCAGCAAGCTTCACCGGTCGCATCAAGCTCCAGCCGCAACAACGCGTCAACCTAGGCGACAAGAGCATCCAATACAAAGCCGGCACCACCCTCAAGGTCTCACACGGCTTCGGCTACCTCGGCCGCCACGCAACCATCAAGCCCTGAAGCGCCGTAGCGCGACACCCATACGGTTCCTCTAAGCACACAAGAGGAAATCAAACCGCAGATCAACACAGACAAGAGCGAATCCACATCCCTCTTCATCTGTGTTCATCTATGGCTTCGAAACTCTCAATCATTATAGCACTTCATGTTTCGCCCCATCTCGATCCTAGCGCTCGCATCCACTCTCGCCGCAGCCTCGCCTAACGGCGGCGACCGACTCTGGTATGACAAGCCAGCCTCCGATTGGAACGCCGCTCTACCCGTCGGCAACGGCAGCCTCGGCGGCATGATCTTCAGCGATTCCGCAAAGGAACACATCCAATTCAATGAACAAAGCCTCTGGACCGGAGATGAAACCGCAATGGGTGCCTATCAACCCTTCGGCGACCTTTACATCGATTTCCCCGGCCACTCGAAGGTCACCGGATACCGCCGCGAGCTCAACCTAGCAGAAGCAACCCACCGCTGCACTTACTCTGCAAACGGCGTGAATTACCTCCGCGAGATTTTCGCCAGCCATCCGGACAAGCTCATCGTCATCCGGATCACTGCGGACAAACCCGCATCCATCACGTGTCGCATCCGCCTCACCGACATGCACAAAGCGGGGATCGACGCTTCCGGCGACACCATCACCGCCACCGGTTCACTCGAAAATGGTCTAGCCTATCAATCTCGCATCAAGGCCATCCCCCAAAACGGATCGTCTAAATCCGGCAAAGACGAAATCTCCATCGAACGCGCCGATTCCCTCACGCTCCTCCTCGCCGCCGCCACCAACTTTACAAACAGCCCAGCGCAGAAATGGCGCGGTGAAAAGCCTGCGCTAAAACTCGATCGCATTCTCACCAATGCATCGAAAAAATCGTTCAATCAGCTCAAGTCCTCCCATCTAGCTGACTATCAAGCCCTCCACTCCCGCCTTACCATCAATCTCGGCCCCTCCCGCTCCGAACTCCCCACCGACCAGCGCCTCGCCGCCTATCAAAAAGATGACGCAGATCCAGGCCTAGACGCTCTTTTCCACCAATTCGGCCGCTACCTCCTCATTTCCAGTTCACGCCCCGGCGGCCTTCCAGCGAATCTTCAAGGCATCTGGAACAAGGACACCAAGCCAGCTTGGTATTCCGGTTATACCACCAACATCAATGTAGAAATGAACTACTGGCTCGCCGAGCCGACGAACCTATCAGAATGCCACCAACCTTTCTTCGATTGGCTCCACAATCTCGCCACGGTCCGCAAGAAAAACACCCAACCCGCCATCGCCACCGACAAGGGATGGATCGCCTACAGCACGAACAACCCCATGGGCGGCAATTCCACATGGGGCATCCACCGCCCCGGCAGCGCCTGGATGACCCAACACCTATGGACCCATTATGAATTCACCCGCGATAAAAATTTCCTGATCACCCGCGCCTACCCCGCACTCAAGGAACTCGTCGAGTATTGGGAAAGCTACCTCATCACCGGACCTAACGGAAAACTCATCTCACCCACCGGATGGTCCCCAGAGCACGGCCCCGTCAACCAAGGTGACAAGGTCGTCCTCAAGGAAGGCGACCGCACCCCGCAGCCCGGCGCATCCTACGACCAACAAATCGTCTGGGACCTCTTCACGAACTACATCGACGCCTCTCTAGAAATCGGCAAGGACTCAAAATACCGCGCCAAAATCATCGAAATGCGCGAAAACCTGCTAGGCCCGCAAATCGGCAAATGGGGCCAACTCCAAGAATGGATGCAAGACGTGGACGACCCACGCAGCAAGCACCGCCACGTCTCTCACCTCTTCGCCGTCCATCCCGGACGCCAAATCAACCCCGTCAGCACCCCGGAACTCGCCGCCGCTGCCAAAGTCTCACTCAACGCCCGCGGCGATGCCGGAACCGGCTGGAGCAAAGCCTGGAAAATCAATTTCTGGGCTCGCCTCGCCAATGGCGACCGCGCCCACAAAGTCCTCAAGGGCTTGCTCGCTCCCGTTGCCAACCGCGGCAGCACACACCCTAACTTTTTCAACTCCCACCCACCCTTTCAGATCGATGGCAACTTCGGCGCCACCGCCGGCATCACTGAAATGCTCTTGCAAAGCCACATCCGCGAAAATGGCGTCCACCTGATCGACATCCTTCCCGCGCTCCCATCCGCCTGGAAAAACGGCTCCGTCACCGGCCTTCGCGCACGCGGCGGATTCCAAGTCGATCTCGCATGGCGCGACGGTCAACTCATCAAAGCCATCATCTCCTCGAAAAACGGTGGTAAAGCCCGGCTCCGCGTAAATGGGAAAATTGAAAACATCAACATCCCACCCGGCGGTCAACACTCGATCCCATAACCCACATCGCCCATCTCATGCGCCACATCCAACTGATTTTTTGTATCCTAACCATCTTCTCTCACGCCCAAGAACTCGATCTCTGGTCCCGCGTAAAACCTCTTCCCACAAACAACCGCTTCGCTGAAAAAGATTTCTTCGTGTGGTGCGGTGCCCCGGTCAAAGGCCCTGACGGAAAATACCATCTCTTCTACTCACGCTGGCCGGTCAAAGTCGGTTTCGCTCCCGGCTGGGCGATCCACTCGGAAATCGCATACGCGGTCTCCGACAAACCCGGTGGCCCCTATCGGCACGTCAATGTGGCTCTCCCACCTCGCGGCATCAGTCCCACCACCAACCGAAAATACTGGGATGCCGACGTCACGCACAACTCGAACGCGTTCTTCCACAATGGCAAATTTTACCTCTATTACATGGGCAACCACGGTGACGGAAAAAGCTACCCAATGCACCGCAACAACCAGCGCATCGGCGTCGCCATCGCAGAGAATCCCGCCGGCCCGTGGCAACGCATGGATCAGCCCATCGTCGATATCACCGATGACAAGACATCCTTCGATTCACTCTGCGTCACCAATCCCGCCGCATGCATGCGCCCGGACGGCGGCGTGATCCTCGTTTACAAAGCAGTTCAACACATCAAAGGCAAGGAAATGGGCGGAAATGTCCGCTATGGCGTCGCTCTAGCCGATCAACCAGACGGCCCTTACATCAAAAATCCCGGGAAAATCTTCGAAGCGGAAAAACCTGGCAACCACTGGATGGTCGCCGAAGACCCATTCATCTGGCACAGCCAGAAATATGGCAACCGCTACTACGCCGTCACTCGCGACGTAGTCGGCACATTCACAGGCTCTTCCGGCGGCATCTGCCTCT
>JBEGOB010000168.1:0-2910 GCA_041182265.1 Verrucomicrobiota bacterium
CGGGCACGCTGGCTTTGACATTCTGAATGACGCCGTTGTCGGCAACGATCGTCTCGGCAACCCCCTGATCGTCCCACGGCGGCCCGAGACTGTCGCTCCACTCGACGATGTAGCCGACCTCGTCCATGGCTCCGACGCTTCGCTGATAGTTAAACTCGAGCATTGGTCCGGCTTTCCCAAGGTGAATATGAGAGCCTGTCGACGACTTGGGATTTGTCCCGATGGCAAACTCCATGAAATTCGAGTTGCCGTCGGAATCCCAATCCGCGTCATTTGAGGCCTGGCCGGTGTTGCCGGTCGTTCCAAATTGTGCGAACCGCCACGCATCCAATGCGCCCGACACGGTGACGGCGACCGTGTTGGATGCGGTTTGTCCGGCGAGGTAGGCAGCGGGATGGGTGCTGATAGCGGCGACTTCACCGGCGTTGAGGGCACCTTTGAAAACTGCGAGATCCGCGAGTGATCCATTGAACCATCGCTCGAGAGCCCCCGTGCTCGAAGGGGCACCGAACTTGATCGCCGTGGAAGGTGTGAAGCTAAAACCGAATGAGCTGTCACTGCCGGCTCGCACTCCGTCAAGGTAAAGACTGATCATACCACCTTCGCGAAGGATCGCATAATGATGCCACTGGGCTGCGGTCACGTTCGTCTTGCTGATACTAATGTCCAGCGTGTTCACATTGTAGTTCCGAAGCTCTAGCGTGCTTGATGTGGCGTAATGGGCGAGTGTGAAGGCGTTGGGATTGAATCCGCCGGATTCGCCAATCTGGAGAATGACGTCCATGTTGGTCTCCGTGCCGCGTTTAAACCATCCGGTGATCGTCCAGTCATCATCGACGACATTGAGGTCTTCGGCGGCCATCACCCTCTCCACCCGTGCGGCACCAGCGTTGCCATTCTCGGTTAGGCGCAGGCTCTGCGTGTGATGGGGCGCGAGTGCGGCCGGCAGTTCGGCGGTGAAAGTCGCGGTTCCCGTGCCTTGGAGATGGATCGTGCCGTCGCGACCACGACCCGAGACATCGGTGGCGTCCGATGCCTGGAAATCATAGTTGAAAATCGTGCGGTCATCGCTGGTGGCATCGGTGACCGTGTAGTCAAAGCTGGCCGGACCACTGTAATCCGCCACCGGTGTGAAACGCGCGGTGTATCCGTCCGCGAGCAGGGTCACGCTGCCATTCGTTGCGGTGCCGATCGCGAAACGAAGCCCCGCATCCGGTGTCTCGACATCACTGGCCAGTGTGCGCAGGTCCACGTCGATCACCGTGTTGCGGCGCATACTTACATTTCCTGCCGTGGCGGATGGCGGAAAGGCCACCTCGACGTCATGAGCAAGACTGGTTTTCGTCAGCGCATTGCTGTCGGTTGCAACGGCCGTTAGGCTGCGGGGGCCGCCCGGGAGCGTGGTGGTGATCGAGTAAGGAGCGGTTGGATCCGTGCCGAGGAGCGTCGCTCCATCGAAGAAACTGACACCGGTCACCACTCCATCGGTTGGTGCCGCGTCGGCTGTGATTGTGATCGCCCTGCCCTTGGTGATGACATCACCGTCGGAGGGATAGGTGATCGCGACCTCGGGCGGAGTATGGCCGAGAGTGAGCGTGAGTTGGGGTCGATTGGCGACGGTCGTGTTCTCGCGGGAGCCATAATAGACAATGCCGTTGCTCGTCTCCGTGATGGCACGGACGTGAAATGAGACGGGGCCGCTGCCAGTGATGGCGCCACTCACATCAGCATTCACTGGCACATCGAGTGCCGGTGTCCAGGTCGAGAGCAATGTGGCGGATGATGCTGGCCTATTGTTCCAAGTTAGGCTTCCTGCGCCGGACTCGATCCACGTATTGTCACTCACCACCGACACAGCGTTCACACTGGGGACTGCGGCGTTGATCGGCATCAGTTTGAGTGATGCACCTAGCAGAGTACCATTCCATGCCGGAACATCGAACCGGAGATAGGACTCGCGGTTGAAGCCGGTGTTGGCCTTTTTGACGATCACCCTGTTTTCAGCGCCGTAGTTCGTATTCACAGCGGCTGCACTGTCATGGGCATAGGTATCCGCCACCGGCTCCAAGTTCACCGTTTCTGCGGTGCCGATAAAAAACCGGGCGCGAAATGTTTTCCCACGTGCGCCGCTGACGTTCACTGTCATTATGATGCCCGGACTGGTCTGCGTGACGGTGATTCCCGCGTCCACGTTGGCCACCGCGGTGGCGCTGTTAGTGAGCTGGACAGTGATGCTGCCGGTGTTCGCTTGTGTTGGATCACTCACTGCCACATCGATGAAAGTTCCGTCATTTCTCACCATCACGCTGGACTTTTTGTTCACCGTGATGCCGCCGGCGCTTTGCGTGGTGTCCGTCCAGAAGTTCGCCGCGGTGATGCCGAGCCTGGTCTCGCTTACGGCCTGCACGTTGGCGTTGTTATTGATGATGTTAACCTGTGGTTGCGCGGCGTATTTGGCGACTCTCGCAACACTGCGGCCCGGCAGTAGGACATATTGGTAGGTGGCGTTGGTGGGATTGTTTCCGTGCTGGAATCCCATGCGTAGATAGGTTCGCGTGATGGGAGAAGTGGAACTTCCGGCATCGACCTCCGCCCAGGTTCCGGTGCGCGCCTCACGGACGGCGGAGAGCGAGGCGGCCTGCGGGAAATAGTAACCGATGTCCGCCGCAGTCGCAGTGCCTGCCAGATGCGCCCAGTTCACACCGCTCAAGGTTTCAGACCAACCGGGAGTGTTGGGTTTGGTGGCACCGTTGACGGTGAAAGCATTGTTGCCCGTGCTGTTGAGTTTCCGGTTTTCCACCGTGGTCTCTATCGGGCGCTTGTCCGTGCTCGTGATGCCCGCGCCGAGGCAGACCACCTCGTCGTCAAACATGAACCACGATTTTTTCCCTGTCAGCGTGACCCCCACTC
>JBEGOB010000169.1:0-7612 GCA_041182265.1 Verrucomicrobiota bacterium
GGGGGGAATTCCGCCCCAGGCGATTTTTAGGATTAGATGAACTCGTTGAAGAGTCCTTCGATCATTTCCTGGCGTCCGCTGGCGATGGATGGTTCACCGTTCGCGAAAGTGTATTTCTCAAGGTCGGCCAAGGTGGTTTTGCCAGCTTCTGCGTCTGCGCCGATTCCGCTGTCCCAAGTTTGGTAGCGGTCTTTGACGAATTGGTCGAGGCGACCGTCAGCGCGGATGGCGGCGGCGGTTTTGAGGCCGCGTGCGAAGGCGTCCATGCCGACGATGTGCGCGTGGACGAGATCGACGGGTTCCCAGGACTCGCGGCGGCGTTTGGCGTCGAAGTTGAGTCCGCCCGTGGTGAAACCGCCCATTTTCATGAGGACCAGCATGGTGTGAGTGGTCAGGTAGAGGTCGGTGGGGAATTGGTCGGTGTCCCAGCCGACGTTGGGAGTGCCCATGTTCGCGTCGATGCTGCCGAGAGCGCCCGCCTCGAAGGCGACGGTGAGCTCGTGTTCCATGGTGTGGCCGGCGAGTGTGGCGTGGTTCGTCTCGATGTTGAGTTTGAAGTGCTCGAGCAAGTCGTATTCACGGAGGAAATTGAGGCAAGCTGCGGAATCCGAGTCGTATTGGTGGGTGGTCGGTTCCTGGGGTTTGGGCTCGATGTAGAATTGGCCGGTGAAGCCAATTTCCTTTTTGTAGTCCACGGCCATGTGGAGGAAGCGCGCGAGGTGGTCGAGCTCGCGCTTCATGTTGGTGTTGAGGAGTGTGGAGTAGCCCTCGCGGCCGCCCCAGAACGTGTAGCCCTCGCCGCCGAGGCGGTGGGTGATTTCCATGGCCTTTTTCACCTGAGCGGCAGCGTATGCGTAAACTTGGGCGTTGGGGCTGGTGGCCGCTCCCTGTTGATAGCGTGGGTGCGAGAAGAGACATGCGGTGCCCCAGAGGAGTTTTTTACCGGTGCGTTTTTGCTCTTCTTCCAAGACGTCGGCGACGGCGTCGAGAGCCTTGTTGGACTCGGCGAGAGTGGCGCACTCGGGCGCGACGTCGCGGTCATGGAAGCAATAGTAGTCGAGGCCGACTTTTTCCATGAAATTGAAAAAGACGCGGGCGCGGTTTTGTGCGTTGGCGATGGAGTCGCTGCCGTCATCCCATGGGTGAGCTGCGGTTCCGGCACCGAAGGGATCGGAGCCGGTGCCACGCATCGTGTGCCAATAGGCGCAACCGAAGCGGAACCAGTCGGTCATCGACTTACCGGCGACGATTTCAGATGCGTTGTAGTGCTTGAAAGCGAGTGGGTTTTTCGAGCTCGGGCCTTCGTAGGCCACGGCGTCACAGGGAAACTGAGTCATGGGTGTTGTTGGTTATTGGGTGTTCTTTGAAGGAGCGGCGCATGCCGGATCCGTGAGAATTTAGAGGAAAATTTGCTCGCACGGCTACCGCAAATTCCGGTATCTTCTTGATGAAATGCGACATTTAATAGCGAGTCCTCGGCGGATTGCCGTGGTGCAGTCATCGGTGAACGTGCGGCGATTGACGCCGGGTTTTGCGGCGTTTGCGGGGATGGGTTATGATTTTTGGGTGATTGATTTGTATCGGCAGCCGGAGTTGTTGTTGGCGAGTTTGCGGGAGTGGCAGCCGAGTGCGATCATCACCGAGTGGCTTCCCGGGTTGACGGATGAGTTGGTGAAGTTGGGTTGTCCGGTGGTGTTGGTGCCCTCGGATGAGCCGGTGCTTGGGACTTGGGGAGTGGATGTGGATGACGTGGCGATCGGGCGCTTGGCGGCGGAGCACCTGATGGCGCGAGGCTACCGGAATTTTGCCTTTGTGGGGCGTGCGGAGGCGCATTATGCGAAGCAGCGACTGGCGGGATTTCAGTCGGTGGTGGGCGAGGTGCCGGTCTATTGGGAGGAATTTCGAGATTGGCGGCAATATGACGAGTATTGGCGGGACCCAGATGAGGATATGGTCGGATGGTTGGCCGGGCAGGTGACACCCTTGGGAATTTTCACCGCGCACGATCCGACAGGGCGTCATGTGTTAGAAGCGGCGGCGCAGGCGGGTTTGGAAGTTCCTTTTACGATCGGTGTCATTTCGGCGAATGATGACGAGACCGTGTGTGAGATGGCGCGTCCGGCGCTCTCGAGCATCCGGATGCCGTGGAAGCGCTTGGCGGGTGAGGCGGTGCAGATGATTGAGGGGATTTGGGCCGGGAGGCAGCCGGAATCGCCGGTGTTGGTGCAAGCGTTGGAGATCGTGGCGCGGGGCTCGAGTTCCTATGAGGCGGTGGAGGATCCGGTGGTACGGCGCGCGATGCAATGTTTGATCGAGCGATTGGCGGCGGTGGATTCGGTGGGCACGTGGGCCAGTTTGGTGGGAGTTTCGCGGCGTGTGTTAGAGCGTCGATTTGATGCATCGCTGGGTCGCTCGCCCTTGGTGATGATTCAGCATGAGCGGATTGAGCGAGCGAAGCAGCTTTTGACGACGACGGATTTGCCCGTGGCGTGGATTGCCGAGCGTTGTGGATTTCAGAGCAATGAGCGCTTGACCGTGAATTTCCGGGAGGTGGTGGGAGTGCCACCGGCGACCTACCGGAGTGATTCGCGGGCTGGGCGTGGCCGTAGGAGCTGAGGGCTCTGGGCAGTGGCGCGTTTAAGCATTGAATTCAGGGACGGATTTCTCCCAAGCATGGAGGGCTTCCAGGTTCCCTTGCCAGAGAGAGTGCAGCTCGGAGTGGATGTGGTGGGCCAGCTCGGGCTTGAGCTCTAAGTGATGCTCTAACTGAGCGAGGCGCTGGGTGAGTGTGATGCAGCCGAAGAGCGATGCCATTCCGCGCAATGAGTGGACGGTGGCTTTGAAGGCGGCGGTGTCTGCGTCACGGATGGCGTTGTGGATCCTCTCCAGATAGTGAGGGATTTGACCTGTGAAATCTTCGAAGATTTCCCGGTAGTCGCTGAAGCCGAGTTCGATGAATGTTTTTAACTGGTGGGTATCGAGGGGTGTGGATTGCATATTTTTTTGGGGGGTGGAGAGCGGCGTGGAAGGGCGATGGAAGAGAAAGTTTCACGCAGGCGGCTGAGGCTGACAGGCTTGCCGAGATACCCGTCCATGCCGGCGGCGACGGTGGCGTCGCGGTCTTCTTGGAAGACATTCGCGGTGAGCGCGATGATGAAGGGGCGCTGGGTGCGTGGGTGGTTGCGGATGCGGCGGGCGGCTTCGAGCCCGTCCATGACTGGCATTTGGATATCGAGAAGAATGACGTCGTAGGCGTGGGACGTGCTGGCGCGGACGGCTTCGAGGCCGTCGGAGACGATATCCGCCTCGATGCCGAGACGGCGGAGGAGAAGGCGGATGACCTTTTGGTTGGTGACATTATCCTCGGCGACGAGGACCTTGAGGTGGCCGAGGCGCTCGGATTCAAATTCATCAAGCGGCTTGGAATAGGCAGTGTCCGGAGTGACGGTGGTGGGAAAGATGCGAGAGAGAATTCCGTGAATGTAAGAGGGCCAGATCGGCTTGGAGCCGACTTCGTCGAAGCTTGCGCGGATTTCTGCGGATAGGTTGGTTTCCGAGCTGAGGAGGCAGAAGTGAGTGCGAGACGCGTTAGGGAGAGAACGGAGGTAAAGCGTCAGATCCGCGCCGTTCATGTCGGGCATGTGGTGGTCCGTGATGACAAGATCGTAGGGGCCGGCGCTGTTCCAGAGTTGGATGGCCTCGTGGGCGTCGGCGGCGCGGTGGCATGAAAGTCCCCAAATGGCGAGAGTTTCCTCGAGGATCTGGCGGTTGATCGCGTTGTCATCGACGATTAAGGTTGTGAGTCGAGTGCCGCCGGGAGTGCGGGTGGTGGGTGGGGTGGGCGGTGCGGATTGAGTGGCTGGGGCGAGGGCAAGAGCGACGGTGAAAGTGGAGCCTACGCCTTGAGTGCTGGTGACTGTGATGTCGCCGCCCATGAGTTGTGCGAGGCGTTTGCTGATGGCGAGGCCGAGGCCTGACCCTCCGTAGCGGCGGGTGGTGGATGAGTCTTCTTGGACAAACGGATTGAAGAGACGGGGGAGAATTTCCGGGGCGATGCCGACGCCGGAGTCGCTGACTTGCAGTGAGATTTCCCAAAATCTGGGGCTTTTTTGGGAGCCGTCCACGGAGAGGCGGATGAAGCCTGTGGGGGTGAACTTGACGGAGTTGCTGAGAAGGTTGACGAGGATTTGGCGGATGCGCGCGCGGTCGCCCTCGAGTTGCGCGGGGAGGTGCTGTGCGACGTGAGCGATGAGTTCGATGTCCTTGCCAGCGGCATTGCTGCGGATGATGTCGAAGGCGTCGCGGCAAATATCCGCGAGAGTGATGGGTGCGGCTTCTAGGTCGATTTTACCGCTTTCGATTCGCGAGTAGTCGAGGATGTCATTGATGATTTCCAAGAGGAAATTGCTCGAATTGAGGATGGTGGCGGCGAAGTCCTGTTGTTGTGAATTGAGGGATGTTGTTTCGAGGAGTGAGGCCATGCCGATGACCGCATTGAGCGGGGTGCGGATTTCATGGCTCATGGTTGCGAGGAATGTGCTCTTTGCTTGATTGGCTTTTTCTGCGGTGAGAGCGGCTTGGTGGGCGTGTTGGTGGGCGAGGACGAGGGCGTCTGACTCGTCTTGGACGACTTGGCGGAGGCCGATGTTGGCGGCGGCGGAGCGGAGGATCGAGATTTCCCAAGATTGCCAGACGCGGTCCTCGTGGCAGGCGTCGAAGCCGAGAAATCCCCAGAGGCGTTCGGAAGAGAAGATGGGGACGATCACGATGGACCGGATGTCTTGTGCGATGAGGATTGCACCTTCCTCGGGCGGGAAATTCGCGGGGAATCCGCTGATTTCTTGGCCGACGAGGAGTTTTTCGAGCCAGCGACCGTAGCCTGACTCGGCGAATGGGAGGTTTTGGAGTTGGGGATTTTGAATTTGTGCGACCGCCGAGCCTGAGTTCCACTCGGCGGCTTGGCTCATGGCGGGGCTGCCGAGTTCTGGGTGGGGGTGGACTTGGAAAAGGTAGCAGCGGTCCACGCTGGCGGCGGTGCCGAGAGCGGTGACAATTTCCTGCCAGATGGTCGAGTCGAGGCGATTCGAGAGGAGGGTGGTGCTGATGGATGCGACGGCTTCGAGGAGATTGCTGGAGCGGCGTGTTTGGGTGATGTCGCGCTCGATCGCCATGAATCCGGTGAGTTTTCCCGAATCATCCACGAGTGGTTGGCACTCGATGTGGACGACGTAGGAGCGTCCGGATTTGCTGTGGTTGAGAATTTCCGCCTCGAAGCCCGTGCCTTGGCGGATGCATTCGCGCATGTAGGCGCTGATTTTCGGGTCGTGTTTGGGAGTTTGGAGAAGGCTGCCAGGGCTTTTGCCGAGGGATTCCTCGCGCGAGTAGCCGCTGATTTTTGTGAATCCCTCGTTGACCCACTCGATGCGGCCGACCGAGTCCGTGATGACGACGGCGTTGTCAGTGCGCTTTGCCACGAGGGCGAGGCGGTTCGCTTCCGCGCGGCTGCGGAGGAGATTTTGTTCTGCCTCCTTGGCGGCGGTGAGATCGATGACCGAGAGGATCGAGTTGGCGAGTTCCGAGGATTCTGAGAGACGGGCGCGTGAGATGAGGACCGAGACTTGGGAGTGGTCTGAGCGGGTGAGTGACGCCTCGCAGGTTGTGGCGTTGGAAGTGTCGGAGATGAGGTGGGAGATGGGTTGGCCGACGATGAGGGAAAGTTCACTGCGTGTGAGTGCGAGGAATGCGGGATTCGCGTAGGAAATGATGCCGGAGGGGCTGATCACGGCGAGGCCGTTGGGGACGGATTCCATGACGTCATGGGCGAAGCTGCGTTGCTTATCCGTCTCGAGGCGGGCGCGGTGTGCGTCGTCTATGTTGAGAATCGTGCCGACGAGGCGCATGGGGGTGCCGTTGGTTTCCGAGAAGATCACGCGCCCGCGGAGCATGAACCAAAGCCAATTTCCCGAGGCGTCCTTGAGGCGAATTTCCGCTTCTGACGAGTGATGACTGCGGATGAGGGTGAAAAGGCGTGTGCGATCGGCGCGGTGGATGCGGTGCCAAGTTTCGCGAAACGAGAGAGGGGTTGGGCGTGAGGTCCAGCCGAGAGTGGCTGCGATGCGGTCGCCGATGTTGAGTTTGAAGGGGTTGGGAAAGCATTCCCAGGTGTCGAACTCCGCAGCGGTCATCGCATCGGAGAGCCTGTCCGACAGGTTTTCTACGCGGCGTGCGGTGGCGATGGAGCGGATGTGGAAGGCGAAGAGGGCGGTGAGGAGGAGAGCGACCGAGAGGGTGACGCCCATGGCGGCGAGGCGGCGTGACGCGAGGGGTTGGAGCCACTCGGTGGCGGGGTAGTCCGTGCCGAGCAGGGCGACGACGGTGCCGGAGGTAGAGAGGATGGGGACGACGGCGGTGCACCAGAGTCCCCACTCGTCGAGGTAGGGACCGAGGAAATTGGGTTTCCCGGCGAGTGCGGCTTGCCACTTGAGCGGGTTGCTTTTTACGAGATCGCCGGGCGCGGAGAAGGTCAGCGTGCTGGACGGGTTTTCTGCATCGACGAGGAAGACAAGTTGTTGATTGCGTGTGCCGAGGAGGTAGGTGAAGCGCGTTCCGGGGAGGGCTTTGCGGATTTTGAGGAGTTTTTTGCGGAGTGAGACGTATGAGGGTTTTGAGACTTCCTCGGGCGTGCCTTGAATTTCTTGGATGAGTTCAGTGGGGAGGTTGAGCGCGCCAAGCTTGAGTGCGCTGAGAAGGGTTGAGTTCTGATGGTGTTGGGCATGATTGCCGAGCCAGTGTGCGAGCCAAGCGCCGTTGGCAACGGTGAAGACGGCGGCGGCAAGGATCACTCGGGTGCCAATTTTCCGGCGGCGGAGGAGAGTGGAGGAGAGCGAGTCGCAGTTCGCTTGCACGATGGGATGCCAGGTCATCCAGCAAAAGGCGAGGCTGAGGAGAGTGCCGCCGGCGATGGCCGCGAGCGAGAGGCTGCGAGCAGGGGAGAAGCCTTCGCCTTTCACATCGTAGGCGATCAAGATTAGATCCGGGCTGAGGGCTGAGGCGGCAATCAGGGCGAGAGTGATGGCGGAGAGGAAGGGGTTTCTGCAAATTCTCAGGTGGGCAAGGAATTTGTGGAATTTCCATCCGGCAAGCAGGGCGAGCGAGACTGTCGGGATGAGAAATCCGGGGGCGAGAGGGGATTGGAAGCCGGAGAGTGAGACGAGGGCGAAGGTGCCGAGGATGGCCGTCCATTTGAGGGAAAAAGCGCGTTTTCCGCTGCTGCGGATGGGCGAAAGCGAGAAGGTGAGAAGGGCGGCGGCGGCGACCGAGATGCATAGAATTTCGAGAGTTGAAAAAAGGCTGTTGAAGCCAATGGCGAAGCTAAAAAGCGCGGTCCAGAGCTTCAGTCCGAGAGCGACGAGCGCGGTGGCGAGGAGTGGCCAGCGTGAGGCTTGTTTTTCTGTTAGGCTGAGGCCGCAGCAGCCCAGACCTGCGATGAGCAGGAACAATCCGGTTAGGAAGACTGCGTAGTCCATGGAGTGTTAGGGGGCGGCTGAGATGGAACCCCGCGAATCGTCCGTGACGTGGGGGACGGCACGGAGGGATGCGGGGGGAATTTTCC
>JBEGOB010000170.1:0-5291 GCA_041182265.1 Verrucomicrobiota bacterium
CGGGAAAATTCATTCATTCGGAAGCGGCGGCAAAACTCCAAGATTCGGATCAAAATCCATCGGCGGCCCATCCTGAAACTCCGGGAAATCTGGAAATTGCGCATCGCCCCCCGCTCCACCCGGACCCGCCTGCGGAATCTTCGCCACCAAAGCCGGCGGCCACGCCTGCACATCCAACACCTGCTCCCCATACAACAAGGAAACCACCTGCCCATAATAACTCTTCTCCCCGAAAAGATGCGCCGTCTGCTCATCCTGCTTCGGAATCACATAATTCAAACGCAGCGTCTCCTCACCCTCCGCCCAATCACACGGCTCAGACACCCAACGCTCACTCGCCCACGACTGCTCATCCGGCTGCAACTGCACAATCTCACCTCGCGACGTCCGATTGAACAAAACCACCGAAACCGAAATCTCCCCCACATCGATCTCCTCACCCGGAGCCTTCTGCACCGGAATGCTCAAAATCACCTGCTTCCCCGCCTCATGCCCCGGATCCTCAAATTTCCGCACACGCCCCAGTGACAACTTCCCAAGCAGCGCATCCGGCTGCGCGAACCCATCCCGGATCTTCGCCGCCGCCTTCTCATACAGCGCCCCCGCACCCGACACCCCCATCTGGAAAACCTTCTCATAATGCGCCGCCGCCGTGTCAAAAACTCCCATCAACTCATGCACCATCCCCAACTCATAATGCAGACTCGCATCATGCGGCGACTCGGATAAAGCCTCCTCCAACTTCAAAATCGCCAACATCATATCGCCCGCCACCCGCGCCACCCGCGCCTCACGCAGCAAACGCTCCGACCGTGGATCCGCCACCGCCGGCACCGCAAGCGGCGTCGGCGACGGTAAAACCGACGGCTCCACCGCTGGCAACTGAGCCACCACTGGCGGACGAGAAACCACCGGAGCCGGCCGCTGCCCCGCCTCAGCGCCCGGCCCTGCCGACGGCGCTGGCACCCGCACCGTCACCCACTTCGGCACCTCCTTAATCACCGTCCGCACCTCGCGCGATTCCTCAAAGCGCGTCGCCAGCGCCAAGCCCGCGATCAAAAGTTGTGAAAATGCCATCAGCCCCAGCGTCCAACAAGAGATCCAAAAAACCGGCAGACGCGAGACAGACGACGGTTTTGGGTGATCCGCCATGCCCGGATGATGCGGATTCCCCCCATCTTGTCAACCAACCGAGCCACCCCACCCCGCCAGACGAAACCCAAGGAGCACTGGCTTCAGCCGGCCCATCCCAAAAAACAACTCGCCACCCACAGCCCGCGCTCCCTCGCCTCCACCCATCCGGCAACAAAAGCACCGAGGCAGTAACGCCCCCAACCGGAACCACCAACTCCGATCCTCCGGCCATTGCGAAGCCCGACGCACCCATTGCGAAGCCCGACGCACCCATTGCGAAGCCCGACGCACTCATTGCGAAGCCCGACGCACTCATTGCGAAGCCCGACCTGCCCATTGCGAGAACCGACGCGCCCATTGCGAAGCCCGACGCACTCATTTCGAAGCCCGACGTGCCGATTGCGAAGCCCGACGCACTCAGTACGAGAACCGACGCACTCATTACTGAGAGTTGAGAGGGTGGAAAACGCCAGAGGGAAGGAGACTTGAAATTCCTGGACTGCGCCGCGCTCGCGGCCGGTGCGGAAAACCGCAGGGGGGCAGTGTCACGGCCCGACCGCTCACTCATGAGAGGGGCAATGTCCCTTCTCGACTGCTTACGGGCAGAGGCCTTGCAAGGGCCTGAATCCGAAATTGAACCATCACCAAAACAACACACAACATGATCCTTCATCATCCATCGCCAGAAAACCCATCCACCCTCAGCCGTGCGTGGGTCGTGGATACCGAGTCGCTATCGCTGGCCCGGATCACCGTGTCCCGCAAGCTTCGGCTGAAAGTCGAGGCGCTAAGACCCCTCGACCCGGACGCCCCGCACGTTTCCGCAGCGCTCGAACCCTTCAGCCCATCCATCCTAGCCTCACGAATCCTCAAAAATCTTCGCGAACACCTTCACCCGGCCATCAAGCTTCATCAGGTGACCGTGATTGAACAACGAGGAGAAAACGTTCCTGAATACATCGACTTCTATGAGCTCGACGGAAGCGGAATCAGCATCATGCGCACCTCAGAGCCAATGTTCCTCGCAGACTGCGATGGCCACGACTGGATCACGCCGCGCGCCTACCGCTACCGGATCGACATCAGCGGCGAGGGCTGGGCCTACTTTTTCACAGAAGCCTATGAAGAGCTTCTTGAACTCAACGCACGCAGCGAGTCAGACCCCGCGATGCCAAAACAGTCTGATGGATCGACTCATGCTTTTGCCCACTCCGCCCGAGGGTAGCTTGCATGCGATCCGTTCCGTCAGATCAACGGCTTTGAGGATTGCGTCTGGTGTCATAACTTCGCTTCAGTTAGGTTCCAAGGGGCTGGTTTCTAGGACGGCGGGCAGCCCTCTTCTTGGGGGTTGGAAACTCGTCATGATACGATCCTACCAATTCACGTCCGGTGGCCTTCTTGTTCCGACCGCCCCATTGTTTGAAGAAAAACGCGACGTCATGTTTATCGCACTGGTCGCGGATGGAAACCGCCCACTCTTCTTTCATGGGGCGCGGGCTTGCCCCGCTTTCTCCGCCTACGATCACCCAGTCGATGCCTCGAAGGTTCAACTTTTCAAGCGGTCCGATCAATGGCTCGCATGACAAAAAGCGGACGGCGGCAGGAACTTTCCGCAAGTGATCAATGCGGTGCGTCACGCGCTCGTCTTCCACGCTGACCCCCATCCAGATGTTCTGAGTCCAATTCAAGTGCATCCAATCTTTCTCCAAGCGCTCAGACCGTTTCGTCAGCACTTGGAAAATCAAGTGCGGACAATGGTTCATGACCGTGAAGACCTTTTGAATGAACTCAAGCGGCACATCCTTGTGAAAGAGGTCGCTCATCGAGTTCACAAAAACCATCGCCGGCTTTCGCCATCCATAGGGAATTGCAAGAGCGGCGTCGTGGGTGCGGAGCTTGAAGCCGTCCTTGTATTTTTCCACGCCCATCGCGTGCAGGCGCCGCGACATGATCTCCGCATAACAGAATTTACAACCTGCTGAAATTTTGTCGCAACCGGTTGTGGGATTCCACGTGAGTTCTGTCCATTCGATCGAGCTAGATGCCATGGGATTGTTAACTGAAATGAGGAAACAGTTTAGAAAAGCTCCCGCTGCTGCTGAATAGGTGGATAAAATGCACCGATTACGACAAAAGGATTTGGACCGCGCCCGTGCCACTCACGGGTTGTGCCGAGAAACAAGTGAAGGTCTTTTTTCCGGAATTCTTCAAAATATTTGTAGCGGACCTTTGCAACAGCTTCGGCGGCTGTGGCACCTTCTCGAATACAACGCCAGTAGAGTGCGCCGATTTCCCAATCCTCGATCATCATCGTGCTTTCGCGTCCCACGCTATCTTCGAGACGATACGAAAATTTCCATGGCAGTTTTTTAATGTAACGCGTGACCAAGCGCGGCTGCCATTCAGGAAATAGGCTTGCTTGGCGAGATGCATTTTCAAGTGTGGCGAGCTTCGCTTCATCCCAAGCGGGTGACTGGGACTCAGCCTTGAACGCGATGATCCGCTGAGGTTTGAATGTTGCGATTGAGAGCTGATTGAAATCGTTGGCAGAAGTGATGAGGTCCGCCAGATTGTGATACACCTTCCCTCGTCCAAGCACCCAGTCACGCCGATCACGCCAACTATCAGTCGTCGGAAGCCTTGTTTCAGTCAGGCGGAGTGATTCAAAATCCACTTTGTGGCTCTCCGGGCGCGGGTCTTTAAGATTGCGGATGACATGAGCCTCGATAATACGATATTTTTCGAATTTTTGGTATTCCTCCAAGCTTCGAAATGGAACAGGATAAATACGAATCCAAGAACCGTCTTCTCGCAATCCAGCAGTGCATACTAACTCACCATACCTTGCCGACAAAGTTGGATAGGTCTTAACAGTGATGAGTATGCGCTCTTTGGGCATAGGTTCAAATGTGTTTCGGTTGGGGGCAACCTTTGATCCTTTTTCTCATTTCATCCGCTACACAATGGCGGTGGCAGCACGTGTGCTCCTTCTCAAAGCAAGTCAGGGCGATGCGCTCGTGCTTCTCAAGCAATTGGCCTAGCTCCCGAATGGCCGGCCCCATGGATGGCAGGTCCTCGCGGCGATACACATCAAAAAGAGCATCGTAATCTGCTTGTGTAACGAGCTCTTGGCGGCGGTGGCTTGGAATCCCAAGTTCCGGCAAATGTTTATACTCAATATTCACTTTGGCACAATAACTGACCAACTGAGCTCGTGAGAAACCGGCTTTTCGACTCAATGGATTCCGGCGGACATCACACAGCAGACGGACGTTATTTTGAATCATTCGATCCAGATATCCGTCGATGCTGTCTCCCTCGTAGCCAATTGTGAAAAGAGCTTTTCCGGCCTCTGCGGGCGTCGCCGCCAAGATCCACTTTTGATCGCTCGCATCTGGCAGAATGCGTTTCAAAATCTCGCTTCGGCAGGCATAGTAGGGAAAAAGGCGGTAAAGCCTGCTGACCAACGCGTCACCCCGCTCGGGAACCATCTGCGTCAAAAAATGCACGAACTCCGGCTTTCGCTTCGAATCGAGATATGGCCCAGCCTTCGGCGCAATCTTCCACGAACCATCGTCAGACCCGAGAAGAAAGCCGCGCTCGGCAAGAAGGGTGCGGTCTGCGTAGGACTGAAACGAGAAACAACCGAACTTGTAAGGAACGAAGCGGTAGCTTGGCTCCGTTTCACATTGGCGCACATAGAGAAAAAGTAGCTTCTGCAAGTCAGTCGCCGCAAGTTCACCTCCAGCTGCGTGGACAAGTTCAAGAAGTAGTTTCTGGCGTTTGTAGAGCATCATAAAACAGTGTTCTTGTGAGTAGCTTTTGGCCTTGGCGAAGTCAAGGGAGATCGAAGAATCTTACTCTTCATTCAACGCCGGGAGCGCATTTGCAATCTTCATCGTCTCCAGACTGACGCAGGCGACTCGCTTGAGGAGATCAACGATGCAGCGCGGGAGCATCTTCTTGAGGTCCGAGAAAAAGCGGCTGCGGTATTCCGAGGAATGCAGAACGCGGTAAACCTAATAGAAAATGTGGGCCTTACTCACGGCCTTGCAGAATGCCTTTGAAATCTCATCCGTGATCTGCTGCGGCTCTACACGGATAGCGATGCTTACCCTAAACGACGTAACTCGAGATCCATTCCCGGAGTTCCTGCT
>JBEGOB010000171.1:0-7521 GCA_041182265.1 Verrucomicrobiota bacterium
TTCAACTTCGGTACCGGCTCGTTTACCGCAACCAATAGTGTGTCCGTGGAGACAACGTACACCTTAAACGACAACTACGTGAAAATCGCCGGCGTGGTTGCCGACGGTTCCGGTAACATCACCGGCACTTGGACGGCAGCCACTTCAGGAAATTATTCCACATTTAACGGTGCGCAAATCGAAGTGACCGCCATCCTACCTCCATCCGCCATCACCTCGGGCACATGGACGAATCCGACCGGTGGCCAATGGGGCACGGCGGGCAACTGGTTCACCAATCTTGTGGCCAACGGCAGCGGCAGCACGGCGAATTTTAACACGCTGAACCTTACTGCGGACATCACTGTCACTCTGGATTCGGCCCGGACCATCGGCAACTTGGTCTTCGGCGACACGGACACGTCGTCGGCCGCTGGCTGGACGCTGACGGGAAGTGCGCTGACCTTGGCCGGCACGACGCCGTCCATCACGGTGAATGCGCTCGGTACCGCGGAGGCGGCGACGATCAGCGCGTTAGTTGCTGGCTCGGAGGGCCTCACCAAAGCCGGCACCGGCACGCTGACCCTCACCGGCGCGAATACCTACGCCGGTGAAACCATCATCATCGACGGCACTCTGCAAATCGGCGATGGCAACACCATCGGAACCCTCGGATCCGGCGCGGTCTCCATCGACAGCGGAGCTTTTCTTACCATCAACCGCAGCGATAGCTATGGAACCGGAGGCAGCCAGGTCTTCAGCGGAGCCGGCACGATCACCAAGGAAGGTACCGGTGATCTGATTTTCAATGGTGCTCCTGACCACACGAATGTCCAAGGAGTCGATAACGTCGTGGTCAACAACGGCCTGATTCGCACCGACTACTATGGTCAGTGGAACAGTAACCTCAACCTCACGGCCAATGGCTCCGGCAAATTCGAGCTGTGGAGTACCAATACCTCGCTGGGAACCCTGAATGGCAATGGCACGGTGCAGAATACGAAATACTTTGACCGCGCCACAACACTCACCGTGGCCGCCGGTTCGTTCTCCGGAACCATCACCGACGCCGGCATCACCTCCGGCGGTTCGGGAACCGGTGACACCCGCCTCAGCCTCGTCAAATCCGGTGTTGGCACGCTCACGCTCTCCGGCACGATCAGCTACGGCGGAAACACCACGGTCGAGGATGGAACGCTGAGCATCGGAAATGGAGGCAGCCCCACCACCCTTTCGGACAGCGCCACGGTTTCAATCGCTTTCGGAGCGACGATGCATCTGAACTTCACGGGCAGTGACACCGTCGGTGCCTTGGAAATCGCCGGATCCGGCCCCGTGCCTGCCGGCACCTACAATTCATCCCACCCGACTTACGGCTCCTATTTTTCCGGCAGCGGCAGTCTGGTCGTTCCAGTCACCGCCACCCCCTACGAAATCTGGGCCAACTCGTTTGACCCGGACATCGGCTTGCCCGCCGCAGACGACGACAACGACGGCGTCACCAACTTCGAGGAATACGCCTTCGGCCTGCTCCCGAACAACGGTGCCTCCGTCAACCCGATCACCAGCCCACTCGACAAGACCGCTGGCACCTTCAGCTACACCCGCCGCACCGGCAGCGGCCTGAGCTACTCGGTCTGGTTCTCCACCGATCTGAACGGCTGGCTTGAGGATACCAGTACTGGCGAAGGCACTCCCGTCCCGAGCGGCGACAACGAAACCGTCGAAGTCACTCTCTCCAACCTGCCGGGCGATCCCTTGCCCGCCAAACTCTTCATCCAAGTCCGCGCCAACTAAAATCCTCCCCTAAAACTAGGAATCTGAAAACCAACACAAACACAAAACAGCACATGAAACTAAAAAACACCCCCCTCGCAGCCCTGACCTGCGCGGCGCTCCTCGGATCCGCCGCTCTGTCACAAGGGGCTCTTAGCATCGGCGACATCATCAGCGTCAATTTGGCCATCCCAGGTGATGCTCCTGCTCCGTCAGGCGCAGCCGTAATCGGTGGTCTTACTGACACCTGGAACCAGGTTGTTACACCAAGTGCTGCTTGGGAATCATCTGCTGATGGTAGCTACAGCGGTTTGAACACGAGCACGGGTGCCGCCTCCGGTGTCAGCCTGGCATTTGCTGGTGGAGTCACAGCTCACGGCATTGACAACTCCCAGGGACCCGACGTCTTTAAAAGCTCATTTGGTCTCAAGCCAAATGTCCCTTCCGCTACTGTTACTTTATCAGGACTCGGGGCAGGCACGATCGTTGATCTCTACCTTTACTCAGGGGGGTATGTCACGGGTGAAGGCGCGACATTCAACTTCGGTACCGGCTCGTTTACCGCAACCAATAGTGTGTCCGTGGAGACAACGTACACCTTAAACGACAACTACGTGAAAATCGCCGGCCTGGTTGCCGACGGTTCCGGTAACATCACCGGCACGTGGACGGCAGCCACTTCAGGAAATTATTCCACATTCAACGGTGCGCAAATTGCAGTGGTCCCTGAGCCCTCCTCCGCACTGCTTGGTGGCCTCGGCATGCTCGCGCTTCTGCGACGTCGCCGGTGATTGTCCCTTCCTGACCACTGATCACTCGGCACTTCTTCAACACTTTGCCTCTGGAGGGGGCAATCCAAGGGCGGGACGCGGTTATTAGGTTTCCGCGTCCCACCCGCTTCTATTTTCATCCCGCCTGCCGCACGATTTCGCCAAGACGAAGTCCCCCTTGGACTGCGGCAGCCTGCTGCCGCTTTGGGGCCATGCAGCCTGCTGCCGCCCCGACAACCCCGGTATCCAGAGCATTTGGAATTTCTTTTTCACCTCACTCACACCTCACGCCTGACAGCAGGCTGTCTTGGCGAAAGCGGCAGCAGGCTGCACGCAGTCCAAGGGCATTCATGATCGGCACTCTCAAGTCCTAAACCACCACGGCCCGGTAATCTCCGCTCAGCTCTGCCAACCTTGGATTTCTAATAACAATGAACCCAAACCCTCTTCATCCGTGCTCACCCGTAAAATCGGTGGTGAAAATTGCTGCACAACGGATGATCTCCACTCGTAGCAATGGCCACCCTAGGCAACCCCATCACCTTCCCAATGGTTCCAAAACGGGCCGCAGGGGCACGCATGGATCGCACGCATCCGGTTTTGCCCTGGTGATCACGCTCATGCTCATGGTCTTGCTGACGCTGGTGGCGGTGGGTTTGTTAAGTCTTTCCGCCATCTCTCTGCGGGCCGCGAGTCAAACGCAAGCCAAGGCGGTAGCGCAGGCAAACGCGCGTCTGGCACTGATGCTGGCTATCGGCGAACTTCAGAAAAGCGTTGGCCCGGACCAGCGAATCACCGCGCCCTCGGGCCTTCTCGATTCCGACCCGGATACCGCTGCCGCAGATGGCGTCGCGCACTCACATCTCACCGGTGTCTGGAATGCACGGGATGCCGCCAAGGAATCCCTGGACAGCTACAACACAAACCCGCCTAACTATAGCCGGGACAAACCGAACTTCCAAAGCTGGCTCGTTTCCAACGCTAAACCCGGCGACGTCGAGCAACTCAACTTCGCAAAAGACGGTTCGTTGACGAATCCGGTGAATCTTGCGGGGGCCGGAAATGCCAGCCTCAAGGTGAATGCCGGCAAGGTTCCGGTCAAAGGCGGTTCGTATGCATGGTGGGTGGGGGATGAAAACTGCAAGGCGCAGATCAACCGGCGCGATCTATTGGCGAGGGAGGCCAATCCAGCGATCGCCGATCTGCTGGCCAGCTTCGCCTCACCGGGTGCGAATGGTTTCAAGGCTCTCGCGAAATACGAAACCTTCGACACCAATTCCGCCGCCACCGACAAGTGCATCACCCGCGACCAATTGTCCCTCGCGGCTCCCTCAGGCACCCAGCCCGGAGATTTGTTTCACGATGTCACGCCTTACGCGCAAAGCCTTCTGACCAATGTGACCACCGGCTTCCTGCGCAAGGATCTCAGCCTCTTCCTCGAACGCACCAACATCGATTGGCTCAAGGCATGGAAGACTGCAAATTGGCAGACGGCACCGCTCGGCCCCAACGGGAAGATCGCGCTCAGCCCGCTGGCGGAATACGATGTGCTGGCCTGGAAAACCCTGCATCACTATTACAACATGCACCGGCAGGTCAGCTATGTCGGCAACCGGCCCAGAGTCACAGCGACCGACAGCAATCCCGTGGGCAACCCCGCGCCGGTTCATCCAGTGAGCAACCCTGAGTGGAACAACGGCGTGACGTCCATCACCCCGGTCATCGTCCGCATGCAATACTTGGTTTCCTACGGCGTGAAAAAGACCGGGGAGAAGGACTACGAACTCAAGGTGTACAGCTATCCCGTGGTCACCCTGTGGAATCCCTACAACGTGGACATGAAAATCAATGGCTATAACATCTGGATCCACAATCTCCCGCTCTCCCATAAAATCTATAAAAACAGCGCTTCTACATCGATTCCCGATTTCAGCTGGAATTACGCGGCTTCGCTGAAGGGGGGGACCTTGGATATGCGTTTCGGCCAACCCTACGGCAGCCCCAACGCACCGATCATCCTCAAGGCGGGAGAAATGAAGATCTTCAATCACAAGAAAAGTTCGTTCACGGGAGGGGGTAACGGCCATCCCGCCGCCGACATGGCTGAAAACACCGACCCCGGTTCGTTTTATTCGACTGCCAATACAGGGCATCAAAGGTCCGTAGGGACCCTCACCGGTGCTTTGGAGACCGACATCATTGCCATCGAAACAAAGTTGGGAACATGGGATACCTTCAGTCAAGAGCTGAAAGGTTACGGGTGGAGATCCACCTTCGAGGTTCGCTCCGAACCCCGCGGCGACCACATAGGACATGACGCGAGGACGAACAAGCAGTACTGGAGCACCAGCTATGCATGGCGCTTCGAGGACGCAAGCTGGCCGTCCAACTATCTATCCAAAGACAATTTTCCAGCCAAACCGCTCAAGGATCTGGTGGATGCGCCCACCCCGTTCTGCTTGGTGGAGTGCAGGCTCAAGCCACTGGATGAAGTGCCACTCCCGAATAAAACATGGCTGCACAATATTCCTGCTCTCACCTATGCGGGGTGTCACTCCACCACCCAGGGAGCCGACGCCAAGACGCCGTTTTTCAGCCACCCCTACACCGTGACCTTCAACCAGCGCACCACCGTGCCAGGGCTGTTCTCGACCATTCCCTACATGGGGCCGAGCTACACGCCCGCTGGGCAGCGCTTCATCGCCGACCGGGAAATCCCCCAGGTTCCGCTCGGCTCGCTGGCCCAGTTGCAGAATCTCCCGCAGCATTCGATGGAAAGCATGAACTGGAGCAACCACCTCCAGCAGAACCATGCCATCGGCAATTCCTACGCCTCGCCGGGTGTCCCGTCCAACAAGATCAAGGGCGATGGCTGGCCGTTCTACCTCAACCCTTACATCAACAGCGGCGGCAATCTGAGCGGGCTGACATTTGCCGGTGATTCCTGGACTAACGCTCCCAATATCGACCGCAGTTATGCCGCCAACCACCTGCTCTGGGATGATTACTATTTCTCATCTATGGCACCGCAAACCAGCACGTTTTATCAAAAATTTGGAAACTCCCGCCCGCTCAAGACGGTGGTGGATGAGTTCTACAACGGAAGCAAAGCCCTGCCCAACCCGGCCTATGTTCCCCATCTTGCCGGTATGGCTGCCAATGTTGTATCGGATTTCCTGGTGGCCAAGAACGGTGCCCCGCTCACGGATGCCCATCAGAAATCCGCCGCCCATTTGATGGTGGACGGCGGATTCAACATCAATTCCACCTCCGTCCCGGCTTGGACGATCCTGCTGGCATCCGCGCACCTCAAGCGTCCCGTGATCATGGATTCGGCTGGGACGGGAACTCCGGCGGCCCAGCCCAATGGCAACTTCATCGTCAGCCGCTTCGCCATGCCCATCGGCGGCAGCGCCGGGCAGACTACGACCGAAGATATGCGCTGGCGCGGATACCGTGAACTCACCGCGGACGAGATCCGGCAACTGGCGGAAGCCATGGTCCGCCAGGTCAAGCAGCGCGGCCCATTTCGCTCGCTCGGCGAGTTCATCAATCGGCGTTTAGCCGCTAACAGCGATGACAAGGCGCTGTATGGTGCATTACAGGCCGCGCTTGAAGATCCCAAGGTCGATATCAACAAGGACTATCGCGACAAGACCATCAACGAGGCTGACATCAAAGACACGAGTTATGCCTTCAAGCAGGCAGCGCTTGGCCCGCGTTACCAAGGAACGCCCGCCTACATTTCACAGGCGGACATCCTGCAACCGATTGCTCCGATCATCAACGCCCGCTCCGATACCTTCCTGATCCGCACTTACGGCGAAGCTCTTGCACCCGATGGAAAAACCGTGTTGGCCAAGGCCTGGTGCGAAGCGGTGGTTCAACGTTATCCCGAATACCTCAACCCGCTGGACAAACCCGAAACTCCGGTGACTACCACCAGTCTGCAAGCGGAGAACAAGAAATTCGGCCGCCGCTTCGTGAGCAAAAGTTTCCGTTGGCTCACATCCAGTGAAATTTGAAACATTTCAACGCTCCTCAATGATACGCACACTTGTCACCATCCTCGTCATCAGCCTGTGCTCGCACAAGCTCTCCGCCCAAGCGGCGAAGCAGGGCACCAAGATCCATTTTTCAGTCACGCGCTTTGATCCCATGGACCGGCCCGCCCCTGCGTTCATCGTGAAAAACAGTGGCACGGAAACTGAGGTGAAAGTGCCTTTGACCTATATCGCCGGTCCGTTCAGCGCCACCTTGAGGGACGACCAATACCTCGATTTCTACGAACCCGGCGCCAAGGTGCCTGTCCTTTCGACAGCGGTTCCTCCCGAATTGCAGAAAGACCTGTTGCTGGTCTTTATTCCGCTGAAGGAGTCTTTTGAAATCCTCAAGATTCATGCACCGCCCTCTTCTATCAAAGGCGGCGATCACTACGTCGTCAACGCCACCACCACCGACGTCGCCATCAAATTTGGCACGCTCAAGCCGGTGCTCATCCACTCGAAAAAATCAGCGCTTTTGCATGATCCGACGGCGGGAAAATCCCTGACGCTGCCCGTGATCATTCAACAGAAAGACGGAGATCAGTGGAAATTGGTTACCACCGAAAACTGGCCGCATGACACGCGCTTCCGCACCTTTCTTTTCCTTTACACGTCCACGCGGGACCATCACATGGCGTTCCATGGAATCACCCAACGTGTGGACTGAAATGGCCGGATACAACAGGAGGAAACAGAGGGACAGGTGCGCAGTTATTGGGTTTCCCGCGCTCCGCCCGCTTTTTCATCCAGCTTCCATCGGCATTCATCACACCCGCCATGACAAAGTCCCCCTTGGACTGCGGCAGCCTGCTGCCGCTTTGGGATTCGCAGCCTGCTGCGGTCCCGACAAGCCCAGCAGCACAAAGCACCCGAAGGTTTCCTTCTCACCACACTCACACCTCCCCCCTGACAGCAGGCTGCACGCAGTGCAAGGAGCCACCGTCCCCACG
>JBEGOB010000172.1:0-20795 GCA_041182265.1 Verrucomicrobiota bacterium
ATTCGATCATCACGGTTGGTTTTGCACTCAATCAAGGATCTTGCCTTGGGCCTCGGAAATCGCATTTTCTCAGCCGCCGAGGTCAAAAGTCTCATGGCTCGGCCGCACGTTCCACACGGACGCGCATGAAGCGCTTGGCGTGAGTTCCAATCTCAGCGGTATCAAGCACTTCGACATCACGCGTTCCGTCCGGGTTTTGCGTTTCGGAACGACTGCCTTGGCCGCTGAATGCCGCGCCGCCCACGCTGCTTGCCACAGGCTGCCACGAGTCCTGCTCGAGATCGCTGGAGCCCTCGACGATAATGGTCACATCCGTGCGTGCCGAGTCGCGGCGGAAGGCGAGTTTGAGACGGCCACCATCGATTTGAGCTTGCGGCAGGCCACCCATTTGGACGGGATCCAGGCAAAGCGCGTATTTGATCAAATTCGGAACCCCATCCTTGCGAGGTGCCGCAAAATCCGCAGCATCACCGGAATTCGCGGAATTTCCAAAGTGGGTCAAACGCCAATTTTCGATCGGCTTCATCGCTCCAACGACCGAATTCACGACCGCTTGCAGAAGCGACAGGCTTGCGACACCGGAGCCACCTTCGCCAGATTGCGCCAAAGCAGCAAGCACGGCAGAGAGATTCCCCGCTGTCACACCGTTGACGCCAAGCGCCGCAAAGTCTGCTGCGGCAAGTGCGGGCTGAGCGACTCCACCCTCAACCACCCCAAGCATTCGGGAAACAATCTCCGCCAACGACTCGATGGCCGACACGGTCCCAACCGCTGCCGCCTCCTTGGAATCTATGACCGAATTAAGAAGTGCGAGACCATTCGCCCCCAGGCCGGAGGCGGTCTGTGCACCGATGGCGAGGAAATCCGCAGCCGTCGGCTCGCTGCCAGGACTGGCATCTTCAGAAACACCGTTGGCCTCCGCGAGGATGCGGGCATAGGCGGTGACAATGTCCTGCAACTCCAAAACGGAATCCGCAGCCGTCGCTCCGATCGCCGACGACGCCAGCGCGGAGAGAATCGCGGAAAGGTTCCCAGAATCCACTCCCGTCACCCCGGCGGCTGCAAAGTCGTCAACACTTGGTGCACTTGCCGTGGAGTTGTCTGCATAGGCGGAAATTTTCGCCAGCGCGGCAGCCACAGGGTCAACAAGCGTCGTGAAATTTCCTGTCCCGCTGTAAGAAGTCCCAATGCTGTTAGTCGCATAAGCGCGGAAGGCATATTCCGTGTTCGACAAAAGACTCGTGACAAGCTTGCTGAACGCACCTGTCGCCTGACCAGCAACGACGATTTTCACCACGCCAGCGCCGCCGATCTGTGGCGTGGCATTGGCCGATTTAAGAGCGATAACAAATCCCTTTTCAAGGATCAGATCGCCGCCATCCGAGCTAACATTTCCAGCGAGAAGCGCGCCAGAAGCGGTGAAACTTGAAGCGGTGACCGACTGGGACATGGCCGGCTTGGCGATGGCGCCGATTCCTGTGATCGCAAGATCGAAGGTATAACTTGAAGAGCCTACCAGGTTGTATGCCGTGACGGTGTAGCTCGCGGAAGGTGCCACTTCAAGGGGTGTGCCGCCAATCGCACCAGTGTCAGCATCAAAAGTCATTCCTTTGGGAAGCCCCGGCTTGATGGTGAAGCCTTGGGCGCTCACCTTGCGCAACCTCCAGTGCAATGAAGTATTCTCGGCGACAACAATGTTCCAGTCCGAGTCAACGAGGATGCCGCGGGGAAAGAAGAATTGAGCGCTGTCTGCAGGACCATCCTTATAGCCGCCACTGCCGGTCCCGGCCACCGTGGTGACAACGCCAGCCTGAGTGACTCTGCGGATTCGATAGCTTCGGCTCTCGGTGATGTAGAGATTCATCCCGGCGTCGATTGCTAAGTTTTCCGGGCTGTCGAATCGGGCTTGATCGCCCACACCATTGGCATACCCCTTGGAAGAGCCCGCCAGTGTGCTCACGATTCCATCCGGTGTGATCTTCCGGATTCGATGATTGCCCGTATCGGCAATATAAATGTTGCCAAGCGGATCAATCACAATCCCAGCCATCGTGGCGAACTGAGCGGAGGCAATCGGCCCATCGGCGAAACCACGAGGTCCCGAGTAAATCGTTGATACCATGCCATCTGGAGTGACTTTCCGAATCTGGGTGGTGGGATAAGTTGGGTGGTCGTCTGTCACAATCAGGTTTCCATCAGAATCAAGAGCTCCGGCATAAGGCGTTACAAACCCCGCTGCCGCGCCTTGGCCGTCCGACACCGTGGAAGAGCTTCCCGCCAGAAAGCTCACGCTTGCCTGGGGAGAAATTTTCCTCAGTCTTCTCGGGTGTTGCTCGACTACAAACATAGTTCCGTCTGAAGCGAGCGTCACGCCACTGGGAGAATAGAACTGCGCGGCCTCACCGATTCCATCGGCGGCTCCCCAATCACTGCCCGCGAACACGCTGATTTGTTTGGACGGACTGATTTTGTAAATTTTGTGATTATCATAATCCGCTAGAACGGTGTTTCCAGAAGGATCGAGGCCGATGGAATTTCCCGCCTGTCCTTCAAACAATTCAGTTCCTGCGGTCACTTGTCGAATATTGGATAAAACTGCCACCGCTCCTCCGGAATTGGTTGGAGCCAACGCAGGAACCGGTTCGCCCACCGGGAAAGCAAAATCTGTTCCTTCGTATAAGATCGAAGGAGCATCTGGCAAGGTGGTGAAAGTTCCGCTGGAGCTGTAATCCGTGCCAATGCCGTTGGTCGCATAGGCGCGAAAACTATAGGATGTTTCACTCTGCAAGCCGGAGACGCTCAGAGAAAACTCACCCGACTTGCTGCCAGAAATCGCGAACTTGATCACCCCAGTGCCGCCGATGGTCGGAGCAGCGTTGATGGATGACGGTGACGCCACCACCCCATATTCAGTGATAGGGTCGCCCCCGTCGTAATCAATGCCACCACCAAGAATCGCGACATTGGCCAAGATCGAAGCACTGGTCGTCGCGGAGAAGACAACCGGAGCGGTTTCCGGCAGCGGTCCCATTGACGTGGCGATGCGGAACCCGATCTTGTCGGTTTGCGCCTGTGTCGAGTTTGTGGACTGGCGCTCGGCGATCCCCGCCTGAGATGGATTGAGGAAATACATATACATCGGCGGGCCCGAAGAAGTTCCACCCCCGGAGGACCAATTCCCGCCACGCGTGACACGAGTTCCGGAATAAGCGCCGCTGGACTCGGTCCATTCCTCGACATTTCCATCCTGATCATAGGTGCCGTAGAAGCTACCCCCACCACTGGTTCCGACTGTGACGGCTGTTCCCACAAGACCATTCCAACTTGCACCGTTGAACCAATTAAGCCGATAGCCCTGACCACCTGATAGACCGTTGCCAAGGGAGTCCGCAGCAACAGACAGAGGCTTGTTCATCTGATCCAATTCCGCAGTGGAAAAATACAATCCGGTGGCGAAGTCCATATAGCCCGCTGTGTCTCTGAAGTAGGCAGATTTGAACCATTCGTCCTCAGAAGGAATCCAGGCCGTGGCCCTGCGCGCTCTTGGGAAACTGCCCGAGGTGGCTCCGAGAAGCGAGTAGGCACCGGTCTCGCGAGCGGAATAACTATCCAGAGTGGTCTGGAATTTCACATATCCGTTGTGGACCCAGTTGGAGAATCGCGCCGCATCGAACCATGAGACATGGACGACCGGCTTGCTTCCCATCAGATTCTTCACCGCATACTTCGATCCTGCTGCGGCGCTTGCTGAGAACAAAATTCCACCCCGCGCATCCGTGGTCATGCTCGCGGAGTAGATGCCGGCAGGGTTGCTTCCCTCGGGATCGACAGCGTTGAGGAACTCTGTGTATTCCCAGTTGGTGACCTCGTAGCGCCCCATGCGGAATTCGTTGGCGACTGCACCGTAGCCATAGCCGCTAGCTTTCACATTGCCGGGATTTCCGACGTGAACCGTTTCCACCCGGACCTCGCCCGTCTTGAATGTGCCGACGCTGCTGTAACCGGTTCCCGCAGCCGAGGTGGCGTAGGCGCGCACCCGATAGTTCGTGTTAGGCTTTAGATTGGTGGCTGTGAGTTGGAAGGTGGAGGTGGCATTGCCAGAGTGGATTGAGCGACGCACCGTGGTGTTTTCCAAAACCAAATCTCCCTCACCCGTCACCTCGTCGAACAGGATGCCGCGCTCCAGAACCGGAATCCCGCCGTCATCTGAAATCACGGACGAAACCAATGCCGTGTGATAGGTCGGTGACGGAGCCGCTGGTGCCGCCGCGAACGCTGGGGGATGGGTGGCAGGGAACGAACCGGTTTGAGAAGTTGAGACCCCGTCCACATTTGTGGCAACCAAGCGATAGTAATAGGTTTGCAGCGGCACGAGGCCCGTGATGGTTGCGGAGACAGCCTGCGCGTCCTGTGAGCCAGGATTCTGAATCGTCGCATTCACCGAGCTCCCCAAGGCGGTGGTGGTTCCGTATTCGAAGCGCGCACTGGTGATGAAGCCGTTGGGATTCACCGTGCCACGAAGCGTCGCTTGCGTGGGGGCGGCTGTCAGATCCGAAAAGCGCGTGATGGGCAGCGCGCCGGCCGTCATACGCCGGATACGCTTATTCAAAGTATCGACGACATACATTTCACCCGTTGGCGAGAAGAACATCCCGCGCGGTTCGTAGAAGCGGGCGGCCAACCCGATCCCATCCGAAGTTCCGTTCGTGCCGCCCGTTCCCGCGATGGTCGTGACGACACCATCCGGCGCCACTCTGCGGATTGTGTGGTTGAGAGTATCAGCAGCGTAAATGTTATCGAAGGGGTCAACGGAGAAAAAGATAGAACTTCTGGACAGCGAACTTTTGCCAAACCGCGCAGCTCCACCGGTACCATCGATGGACCCAGGTGTGGTGTAGTTACCGGCGATGATTGAATTCGTTCCGTTACCGTTCACCCGGACGATCGAGTAAGCACTTGAGTTAGAAACCACAGGTGTCCCATCTGAATAGAAGCCAATGTTGTCAGGGTTATAAAATTGTCCCGCAGGCAGGGTGCTCACATCGCCGGAAGGGGTAATTTTGCGGATACCTGCATCGTCGAGGACAAAGATATTTCCGGCAGGATCGATCGTCATGCCTCTTGGGAAGGAGAAGCGGGCCGTTGTTGCATTGCCATTGGTGTTTCCAGAACTGCCAATGGTTCCCGCGAAGGTTGTCACGGTTCCGGACTGGGTGATTTTACGGATAGCCTGGTTCCAGTGGTCGCTCACATAAATCGTGTCCTGCTTATCAATCACGATCGAGTGAGGGTTGTAGAATCTTGCATTCTGGCCGTTGCCGTTCTGTGTTCCCTTTGAGTTCGCATATCCCGCGAAATTTGAAATCACACCTTCAGGCGAAATTTTCCAAATCACATGTGCACCCCAGTCCGTCACATAACAATTTCCCGAACTATCACGAGCCATTTCAAATGGCTGAAACATTGGATTCCCTGGCAGATGACCGGCAAAAGTCGTAACCCTCCACTCCAAACCGTTTGAAATCTGACCCGCTTTGGAAACGCGCATGAGTGTGACATCGTTGCCATCTCCTCCTTTATAACTGATCTGAAGATTGAAGGTGTTGCCGGCGAATGTGACCGGTAGGATCGTTCCCTCGGGTAAGCCGGTGAAGGTTCCCTGAATGTCCGCGCTCGACTCATTTTCGACGAGCATCAGTGATTGGTGAGGAACTGGCGCGAATCCAAGAGTGACATCGCCCAAGGGAATCCCCGACGCGTTGAAACCGTTCGCAGAAAGAATGACCGGTTGATCTGGAGAGAACGCAGCATCAAGAAACACAAAAGTTCCAGATTTACTGATAGGTCCGTCAACATTCGTCGCAGTGAGCGTGTAGTTGTAAACGGTGTTATCCTGAATGCCATTCAAGGTGAGATTGGCAGTCTGCTCCGAGACCGAATTTGGCGAGACCAAGGGCACGGGAACTGTGACTGATGCAGACCCCGCAGCCTGATAAGTTAGACTGACTGATGTGGTGAATCCATTGGCTACAACGGGAATCGCCATCTGCATTTCGCCAGCTCCAGCCTTGGTGAATGTCGCTTCTCCAAGGAACGGCCTCGCGGTCGAGACGATTTTCCGAATCAGGAAATTCGAGCTATCCGCCACGTAAACGACACCAGCGCCATCCACGCTGATAAATGTAGGATTGTTAAAAAGTGCGGCCGCGCCAAGTCCCGTGGCGTTTCCTTGCGTGGAGCCAGCCATGGTTTCCACAGATCCGTCGGTGGCCACCCTACGGACGCGGTGATTCCCGCTATCCGCCACCCAAATGCGGCCGAGGAAATCCCGAGCCATCGAGCTGGGGCCACTGAACTTTGCCGAACCCGCAGGTCCGTCCGCGAACCCCGCCGTGCCATTGCCGGAAAAGTCGTTCAATGCTAACGGCGACGCCGTGAATTTCAAAATTGAGCTACCGAGCTGCACGTATGTGTTATTTTCGTATCTGCTGCCTGAAGTGCCGATCGCGACGTAGAAATCTCCGTTTGCATCTGGAATGATGTCTTTAAGAGCAGGGAAGTTCCGACCCGTCGGCGGCGCGACCGTGGTGACATTGCCAGTGGTGGAAATCATCCGGACTGCGTTGTTGGAGGAATCGGCAACATAGATTTTGTCCAGAGCGTCCACCTTGATTCCGTGAGGATAATTGAACCGCGAGGTGGCTGCGTCTCCGTCAGCGGTGCCCGAAGTGCCGTTCCCCCCGATGGTGGAAACGACGGAGCCTGCTGTGCTTTGGAGGCTGGCTTGAGTGATTTTGCGGATGCGATGGGACCCCCAGTCGGCGACATAGACGCTGCCTTGCGAGTCGAGGGTCAATCCCATCGGGCTGGAAAATTTCGCCGTGGCGGCCGCGCCATCCGCATGGCCCGCTCCATTACCGGAGAAGACGGAGAGATTCCCGTTCGGTGTGAATTTGATGATCTGGTGTTTATTTTGGTCCGCGGCGTAAAGGTTGCCAAGGCGGTCGTTCGCCAGACCGTAAGGACGCAGCAGGTCCGAAATAGCGCGATTCTCACCGGCGAATGTGGTGACGAGGCAGTTGTCTTTTTGTCCTGAAGATGGAATGCGAGTGAGAGTGATGTCGTTGCCGTCGCCACCTTTGTAGCTGATCCGGAAGCTGAAGGTATCACCATTGAAAGTGGAAGTGACCGTCGAGCCCTCGGGCAGGTCAGTGAAGGTGCCAGTGATCTGGGACGATCCGGCATTATCCACCAAGGTAAGGACGGCGTGAGGTGCCGCTGCAGCAACAAGCGCAGGATCGCTCAGCGCGAGACCCGATGCCTTGAAATCGCCCGCGCGGATGAAGGCAGTCCCCGCTGTAAGAACCGGACTGAAACCCACATCGACGGAGACATTCTCAGAATGCTTCCCATAGAGATTGTAGGCGGTGACCTGATAGTCGCCAGGCGCGCGGCCTTCCTGGATGGCCAAGTCATCAATGGCGTGCAGGTCGGAATTCGTGCCAGTGCGCGCCTTGAAATAATGGCTCCACTCGGAACGATCGGCAGTGAGAAAAGATCCCGGTAACTGGACGTTCGAGAAAATTTCCGTGCCATTCACGGAGACGTTTACCAAGCCTGCATCATCAATGCGGAGGACGACGGGCACAATCCCACCACGCCAGCTCGATAGATTGGAATATGCCAGAAGCGCGCTGTTTCCGACCGTGCTCGTCATGGCTTTACTGGCACCGTAGTAGAGGCGGATTCCGGCATTGTTGTTGAAGGTCGCAAACGAAAGCGAGAGCCCGGTTCCCGTCCCGATTTCCGCTGCGGGTGACGCCGCGGTGGCGTTTCCATCTGCGGCGAAGCTATAGCTGATTCCGTCTGCACCGCCGGATGCCTTGGTGGTGACGAGCGTGAAGCTCACACGATATTCGTTAGCACTGACCCCGCTGCCAGGCACTGTGAATCCTCCAAGCTGGCTGGTCGCATTGGTAGTCAAGCGCAGGAGATTTCCAGCGACTGCAGCATGACCCGAGACGCTGCCATCACCCAGGGAAGAACTGTTAAAATCTTGGACGTAGTGATTTCCAAAAGTGAATTCCTCTGGCCGCCCACCGATCGCGCCGCTGGATGAATCAAAGGACATGCCCTTGGGAAGTGGATGACTGATTTCATATCCAGCCAGAGAAATCCGGCGAATCTGATGATTGTTCGTATCACTCACATAAAGAAAACCGGCAGGGTCAAAAAGCAGGCCACGAGGATCATTGAAGCGCGCTTTATAACCGATACCATCGCTATTTCCGCTCGACGGCACCAAGCTACCGGCGAGCGTGCTAACAACGCCGTCGGGAGTGATCCTCCGGATTGCGTGGTTCGAGCCGTCCCCGACGTATATGTTCCCCTGCGGGTCCACTGCGAGATTGCGTGGCTCATTGAAGCGGGCGGAGGTGCCACTTCCATCAAGCAGGCCGGCATTGGCAGTCCCACCGGCGAGAGTGCTCACCGTCCACGTCTCGCCGCTGAGGGAGATCTTGCGAATGCGGTCGGTGGCATCCGCCCCGACAGTCGCGCTGCCGATCTCACTCACGTAAACGGTGTTACCATCCGGCGCGAAGGCGATTCCAAAAGGAGCCTTAAACAGCGCGCCGTCGAGCGCTGGACCATCGGTAATCCCGGCGACGTTCGTGGCGCTGCCTGCGAAGGTGGTGACACTCCCGGTGGCGAGGACGATTTTCCGGATTTTGTTGTTACCCCGGTCAGCCACAAGCATATAGGTCGAGGTGGGATCGATGGCGAGCCCCTCGTGATTGTTGAAACGGGCGGTGGTGGCAGTGGCGCTATCCACCCGTCCCGAGGAATTCACCGCTCCGGCAAAGACGGTGGTGGTGCCGCTTTGGGTGATTTTATAAATCGCGTGGTTGTTTGAAGCCACATACACATTGTTGTCCGAGTCCACCGCGACGGCGCGGGGATATTGAATGCCATTACCAAAATCGCTGACCACGCCATTCAATGAAATTTTCCGAACTCTTTGGTTTCCATCATCAGCAACATAGATGTTTCCATTAGAATCCATGGCGAGTCCCCATGGCCGGTTAAAACGGGCATTGCTCAAGGTTCCATTCGTCGATCCCAAGCTTCCATTGCCCGAGAAAGTGGTGACGTTTCGATGGGCTTCACCGGTCATGCGCCCACCAGTAGAAATTGGCAGCTTCGGGGTGGCTTCGCGGAATAGGGAAAACTCGAACGGATCCGCATAAGTGAAGGCAGGTGCCGTCCCTGGTGCAAGGGTTACAAAGGAAAACGGCGCGGAGTAGCCAGTCCCGACCGCGTTCGTGGCATAGCCCCTAACGGTATAAGATGTATTTGCGGAGAGCGAAGCGATGATCGCCTCAAAAGATCCCGTCGTTCCCGGAACCGCTATCTGCACCACTCCGTCTCCTCCAAGCATGGGCTTGGCCGTGGTCGCAGCAGGAGCGACGACAAAGCCGCGCCCGGTCACGTTACCCGCGCCGCTGGTTAGAACCTCGGCAGTCAGCATCGCCCGCGTGTCGGAGAGCGGAGTCGCACTGGCAGAGACCAGCGCCGGGGCTTCCGGGATATCCGTGACAGAAATGACAAACTCTTGAGTGGCGCTGGCCGCAGGCGAGCCGCTGTCCACAACACGAACGACTACTTCATAGCGATTGTCCGCATTCGAGTCGGCCGCTTGTTCAAAATCAGGTGCGTTTTGAAAAACGAGCGCTCCCGTCGTGGCACCGATGGAGAAGAGGGCGGCGTCAGGCCCGCCAGCGATCTCAAACGATAGAGTCTGCGCCGGGAGGTCGGGATCGCTCGCCACAAGCGTGGTGACCTCCGGCGTATTTTCCGCGAGACTTAGAGAAACCGTCTCTCCGCCACCATTGCTGGTGATTTGAGGTGCCTCATTGATATCCGCCACGGTGATATTGAAAACTTTTGAGAAACCCAAAGTGCCAGTGCCATTGTCGCCGGTGAATACACGGATGGAATACGAAGTCTTCGTTTCAAAGTCCGCCGTGGCGTTGAGGATCAGATTCCATGTGCTGCCGCCCCAAAAGTCACCGGTCCTCTTGATGCTAAAAAGAGAGTTGTCAGTGGAGCCATCACCCGCTTCGAGTGAGAAGCCATGGTAATCATTGATATCCGCATCCACAGCGGTGAAGGAGCCGACAACCGTGGGCGGCGTGTTGACCTCCTGAAGAATACTGGTAGAAAGGACGATATCCGTGGGACGTGAGTTATCAGCGGCTCCAGCCGTTGTAAACTCGATGGGATAACCATAACCCGTGCCTGCTAGGGTCGTGGCGAAGGACCGGACTGTGTAACTTTGCCCGGGAGTTAGAACTTTGATCAAAGCTCCGTAGTCTCCAGAAACCACTCCGGGAACGATGGCTTTGATCACACCTTGATCGCCGATGACCGGCTCTTGATTCTCAGCGGGCGAGAGGATGAATCCGCACTCGATGAGCGTGGCTCCGCCGCTATCCACAAGCTTGGAGGAGACGGAAACCGCATTCGAGTAAACCGTGCCGCGTGTCGTCTGTGCGAGGATTGGTTCGACCCCGGTCGCCACCCGGAAGCCCTGCTGCATGGTGGCGAGCGTGTAATTGACAATTCCATCCAACGAAATGCTGGTGTCATTGCTGAAAGGAGAGGTTCCCCGCTGGGCGGCAGAAAGAAATTCCGCAGAACTATCATATCCACCACCACGGCGGCCGCGCGCATTGTAGAAAACAGCATCATTGATCTCCATCGCATTTCCACCCATATCGAAGGCACCGTAGGCGCTTGGACCACCGTTGGTCCCCACGGTGGTTGGGCTGGCAATCGCCGAAGTGTTAGCTTCGGTGGAAGGATTCCAGGCCGCAGCCTTGTTGAAGTTCGCCCTGTTTCCAGTCCCACCGGGGCCATTTCCCACGGAGTCCGCTGTGATCGATGATGGCGGCGCATAACTCTGGCTACGGGTTGGGTAATCCCAGTATCCGGCGTTTGTACCCCCACGCTTGTAGTAGGCCGCCTTATACCATTGATTTTCTGAGGGAATCCACCACTTAGCCTCGGGATTGCGTAGAATAGCCCCACTCAGGGCGTTGTTCAAAGTGTATGCTCCGGTTTCACGGGCACTGAAACTATCTTCCGTTGAGGATGACCTCGGTTGACCATGGTGCAGCCAATTCACAAATCTAGCAGCATCGAACCAATTGACAAAGTTGACAGGCTTATTGGCCATCACGGCCTTGGCTGAGTATTTTCCACCAATGGGATCGAACGAGCGGAAAAGAATTCCACCCCGCGCCTCGTGATGCATTCCGGTGTGGAAAATTCCGTTGGGGTTGACGCCGCTCGGGTCAACGGCATTCAAAAACTCTGCATATTGTGAGTTCGTCACCTCATAAGTGCCAATCGCAAAGGAAGTCGGAACTGAGCCGAACCCCGTATCATCGGCCGCATTCCCTGGATCGCCGACGGTGACGGTTTCCATATTCAACGCCAGACCTCGGTCAGACGCGAAAATGAACAAGAGAAGCACCGCGAGAGTTGCAGTGATGTGGCGATTGAAAAATGGTTTATAGGACATGACGAAAGTCGAAAATACGCGAGACCGAACCCCTCACTGTAATTCCAAAATCCCCTCGGCTGTCGAGCGTTTCACCGTTAAACGGGGCAAAATAATTTCAAGCCAATCAAATATCAATTTCACAAATTATTAATAATCAAAATATTGTGACTGTTTCATCGAAACCAAATTTTTGTATAAATCCCTCGAAAATACGGCGGATCACCCTCATTTCACCCTAGGGAAAAGCGGACGCCAAGCCGCTTGGATTCGTCCGCCATACACGCACCATGCCGGCCACTTGCGATTCGGAAATCCCAACTCTTTGCACGCCACTGTAGGCCCCCGTTCGGAAATTCAGCGCAACAAGGCGGATAGATGACATGGCAGCATGCCACACATCCACCTGTTACAACTGGATCAGAATCAACGGCGGCGGCGCAGCAATGCAAGCATGCCAAGACCACCTAGTAACGCTGCGGAAGGTTCAGGAACTGCAGAGTAGTTGAGATAGATGCCTTGACCCTGCTGAAACAGGCTGAATGAGGCGCCAGCGCGTGCAGTGCTCAACGCGACTCCATTTGCATCAAGCCAATTGCTATTCTCAATTTGCAGGTTTTCAAGTCCGGTGATGTCACCAGTCGCATTGAAAATTTTCCAACCGTTCGTGCCTGTGATATCACTGCCCCAAAGAGAGTGACTCCAATCCACAGCACTCTCAAGGAGGGCGAAATCCAGCTTCAACGTGGTTGCGCCGTCGAAAGTCAGATGACCATCGACTTTTGTGCCTAGATAGTCCAGTGAACCCTGCACATCGATCCCATCGTAACTCGTCCCACGTCCTGCAAGTGTGTTATCGATGAGTTCCCAAACAACGGATGCACCTTCGGAATAAGTAAGATTTCCCTGAATTTCTTGAAGACCCGGGCTGAAGCCTGGAGCGTGAGTTCCTGCAATAATGATATCTCCGGTAACCTGTCCGCCTCCAGAAAGCGTTTGGTCAGAGAGGAGGGTGTATCCGCCATCGACGGTCGAGACGTTGAAGCGGGCCCCCGGGGAAATATGCACTCCAGCCGAGTCGGCAATGGAGCCTCCACTCCCGATCGCCAAGGTCCCAGCGTTCACCTTGGCGAGGCCGGAGAACGTATTCGCCCCATTGAGCGTGAGACTTCCCGGGCCGATGAAGATCAAATCGCCGGAGCCAGAGATCACGCCATTTTGCACCACACCCAGGCGGCTGTTTAGATCGATTGCCGAAAAATCCAGACTGCTTTGCCCGGTTGAAGAGAAAGTGTGAAGCGTGTAGCCAGCGGCATGCTCGGTGCCTGCGGTGATCTCACCGCCAGTGCCAGCGGTAGGTCCCTTGTAGCGGACAATGACCACGCCTGAGCCACCTTTGCCGCCATCGCCATTGAGGCCCGAGCCACCGCCACCGCCGCCAAGGCCATTCACGCCCCAGCGTGCGTTGCCGCTAACACTTCCCGCTGCTCCGCCTCCCGCGCCACCGGCTCCTGCCGCTCCTCCAGTCTCCCAGATATCCGCCGCACCACCGCCACCGCCGCCAGCATAGCCGACTGCGCTGCCAGTGATCCAGTTCACCAATCCAGAGCCACCGTTGCCACCAATGGACACATCGATGCCTCCGTTGCCCCCGATACCACCAGCGCCACCGCCACCACCACCTGCTGCGCGGCCCGTTGAATCATCGTCTCGTGAGCTTCCTCCTGCATTTCCTTGAAACTCCGTCCCAAGTCCACCCGCCGTGGTTAGATTATTCCCAGTTCCGCGCCCGCCGCCACCGCCGCCCGATCCTCCGATATTTCCAACCGCTTTGAAGCGGCCACCGCCGCCGCCACCCAGCGCTACGAGGCCGGCCAACCGAGACACGCCGCCGTTGCCGCCCTGCTGAAGCACGGAGGCGGTGGCTGCGTTCAAGCCGACCGCTCCGCCAGCTCCGACCTCGACATCGAATGCGCTCGCAAAGAGAAAAGCGTCGCCACTGATCAATCCACCTGCTCCACCACCTCCTCCGCCCCCGACGTTGGCATCGTTGATGCTCCCACCACCTCCTCCGCCACCACCGACAATGAGATACTCCACTTTAAATCCCAAGTCTATCGTCAGATTGTTGTCGGTATTGATTTGCGAGACGTGACTTTGACTGCCCGATGCGCCGTCGAGAGTGATGAAGTTGCCAGCCAAACCGAGGCTGGCGAGACTGAAGAACGAGAATGTGGTGATAAGTGGCTTCATGATTTTATATGAGTTGGATTCAAGTTGATGTAGATTTTTGTTAGCCTTCGATTCCGGCACCGGAATCCGCTTCCACCCGCACGCGCAGGAAGCGCTTGGGCACGGAGGGGTCGATCACCAGCGTGTCCTTCACCTCGACGGTGCGGGTGCCATTGGAGTTGGAAATCTCATTGGACTGGGCGTTGCCCGTGAAGGCCGCGCCACCGCTGCTGCGGGAAATTTCCGTCCAAGTGCCATCCAAAGCATTCGACTGAGCCTCAACGATGAGATCCACGTCGTTGCGCGATGGGTCCCGGAGGAAACGCAGCGCGAGGCGATTGTCGGCAGAGCGGAACAACTCGGGAAGCGCGCGGCTGCCGTCAGTGCCCGGAGTGATGCAGATGCCGTATTTGATGAGGTTGGCGATCCCGTCGCCGTCCGGAAGCGCGAGGTCCGCGCCATTGCCGGTGCTTTCGGGATTTCCGTAGTGTTGCTGACGCCAAGCTTGGAACGGCGTAAGCGGAGTTTCCCCACCCACCGTGCCGCTGAGGGCGATGGGCTGGTTGGCGAAGCCGCTGCTCGATAACGTGATATTCCCGGACACATCACCCACTTGCGCGTTGGCGGAGAGACGGACGTAGATCGTGACGGGGAGTGTGGGCGGGACCGCCGCGCCAATGTTGGCAGGGCCGCCGGAACCGCCCCAGTCGGTATTGCCCCAGGTGACGACCGAACCATCGCTCTTGACTGCCGCGAAGGCAGACGTATTGGAACTCAGCGCAGTGACCCCGGAAATCAACTGATCGGCCACACTGCTCGAATCTCCACCACTGGCGGCATCGCCCCAAGTCACCACGGACCCGTCGCTCTTCACGGCTGCGAAGGCCTTTGGGCCGGAGTAGATCGCCGTGACACCCGAGCTCAGTTTTCCGGCCACGCTGCTGGAGTTCCCGCCAAACCCTGAATCGCCCCAAGTCACCACCGAACCGTCACTCTTCAACGCAGCAAAGGCGAAAAGACTCGAACAAACAGCCGTCACATCCGAGGCCAGTGCTGTGGCCACCGTGCTGGGAACCGAAGTACTCCCCCAAGTGACCACCGAACCGTCGCTTTTCAGGGCGGCGAAGGCGTAAGGACTGGAATACACCCTGGTGACTCCGGAGCTCAGCTTTTCAGCCACGCCACTGGAATCCCCCCCCCCGCTGGAATACCCCCAAGTGACGACTGAACCGTCTGACTTCACGGCGGCGAAGGCGATCTCGTTCGAATACACATCAGTGACTCCAGACGATAGCCCTCCAGCCACGCTGGCGGAATTTCCACCATACGTCGAATCGCCCCAAGTGACCACCGACCCGTCACTTTTCAGAGCTGCGAAAACATACTTGTTGGAATAAATCTTCGTCACGCCCGTGCTAAGCATTCCTGCCACGCCGGTGGAATCTCCGCCGAAGCCGGCATTGCCCCAAGTGACCACCGAGCCGTCGGACTTCAGCGCCGCAAACGCCCGCTCGGTGGAAGTGATCGCCGTCACACCCGATACAAGCTGACCCGCCACGCTGCTGGAGTTTGCACCATTCGTGCTACTTCCCCAAGTGACCACCGACCCGTTGTTCTTTAAGGCTGCGAAGGCAAACTTCGTCGAATACACCTCCTTTACATCGGCCTGCAAACTCCCAGCCACGCCAGAGGAGTTCCCTCCGAGAGTTGAAACCCCCCAGGTGACCACCGAACCGTCGCCCTTCAAGGCCGCGAAGGATTGCTCGTTCGAATAAACCGCCGTGACGCCGGAACTCAACTTCGCGGCGACACTGCCAGAATTTCCTCCATGATCCGCCAAGCCCCAGGTGACGACCGAACCGTCGGACTTGATGGCGGCGAAGGCATGCCAATTGGGAAATTCCTGCCCACTCCCGGAGGCCCAAATATTGCCTGAAGCGGTCGTGTATTCTTTGAAATCGCCGCTGTAAACGTTCTCGATGAAGCCCGCGGGTTTGCCGAGGGTGAGCGAGGAGGAGAAATTTACATGATCCAACGAAACCTCGTAACCCGCAGGAGCAGCCACCGTGACTAAGGAAGGCGCTCCGGTCGCGCCGACCGTGAAAGACTTGGAGCTCGAAGGACTTCCCACCGGGGCGGAGAAGCCCGCCAAGCTTTGCACGCTCGGGATCAGGGTCGTGGTGACCGTGCCGCTGAGCGCGATGGATTGGGTGGCCACGCCGGCGGTGCTGAGCGTCAGTTCGCCGCTGATTGCCCCCTTCGGCGCGGTCGCGGCGAGGCGGACGTGGAGCGTCCGTGGAAGGGTCGGCGCGACAGGACCTGCGAGATTCAGCGGACCACTGGCACCGCCATTATCGGGTGCCCCCCATGTGACCACCGTTCCATCCGCTTTCACGGCCGCGAAAGCCCGCTCGGTCGAGTGCACCGCGATGACTTGATTCAGCTGAGCTTGGACAGCCGAGGAATCTCCACCACGGCCAGACTGCCCCCAAGTGACCACCGTCCCGTCGCTCTTGAGCGCAGCAAACGCTTCCGCCGTTGAAAAAACCTTCTCGACGCCCGAAGCCAATAAACTCGCGACGCTGCTGGAATCACCGCCATACAAGGCTTCTCCCCAAGTCACCAGCGAACCGTCGCTTTTCAGTGCTGCAAATGCCCGTTCATTCGCGAAAACTTCCGTGACGCCCGAGCTTAGGTTGTTCGCAACACTGGACGAATCCCCTCCATAATCGCTATCGCCCCAAGTGACCACCGAGCCATCCTCCTTCAGCGCCGCGAAGGCACCCGAGCCGCCCGCATACACCGCCTTGACACCCGAGGCCAATTTATCAGCCACACTCGAAGAATCACCTCCGGCCGCCGGCCATCCCCACGTCACCGCCGAGCCATCGAGCTTCACCGCAACAAAGGCTGAGCCATTCGAGTGGATCTGTTTGACGCCGGAACTAAGTTTGCCTGCGACACTCGCGGAATCTCCGCCATCCGCCCAAGAACCCCATGTCACCACTGAGCCGTTTTCCTTCAAGGCCGCGAAGGCGAAGGCATTTGCATAAACCTTCGTCACGCCAGAGCGAAGGCTGGCGGCGACCTTGGATGAATCTCCCCCACTTTCGGCAACTCCCCCCCAAGTCACAACCGAGCCATCGCTCTTCAGGGCGGCAAAAGCATCCCAAGCCGACGAGACTTCCTTCACGCCGGAACTCAACTTCGCTGCCACGCTGCTAGAATCTCCGCCACGGACATCCCACCCCCAAGTCACCACCGAGCCATCGCTCTTGAGTGCGGCAAAAGCGCTTCTACCGGAGGAGACGTTGACGACACCGCTGCTCAATTTGGCACTCACGCCCGAAGAATCCGCAGCACCCCAGTAGGAATCACCCCAAGTTACGACCGAACCATCGCTCTTGAGCGCAGCGAAGGAATTTTGCGACGGGAAAATCCGGGTGACGCCCGAGCTCAACTTATCCGCCACACCCGAAGAATCACCTCCCCTTTGCGGATCACCCCAGCTCGTCACGGAGCCATCCCAATGAATCGCAGCGAATGCATAGCGATTGGTGATGAGCGTCCCGCTTTCCGTTCCCCACCAGCGATATCCCGCATCGCCCATGCCTTGGATGCTGCCGACTTTCAAATCGCTCAGCGCTAGGTTGGCACTAAAATCAGTGCCATTTTCCGAAACCTCAAATCCCGCCGGCGCGGTGACCGTCACCGGCGAAGGAAAGCCACCGCCGCTTATTTCCACCGTCTGACTGGCAGAGAACGCGCCAAGAGGAGCCTCGAAGCCTGACAACGATTCGCTCGATGCCGCGAGCACTGGCACCACCGTGCCGGAAAGCGAAATCACCGCCGTCTCGGTCTTGCTGCTAGTCAAGGTGAGATTGCCCGCAACGGCCCCTCCCAGCGCATCCTTGGAGATCCGAACATAAAGCGTCGCCGAGACAGAGCCCGAGCTGGCCGCCAACGTCGCGATGGGGGTGAAAGTGATATTATCTAACGAAACTTCATATCCAGTCGGCGCAGATACCACGATCGCTTCAGCCAAGCGCGTGCCGCTCACCGTGATGGACTGCGCGGCGGAAGGTGTGCCGCCGTTGGTCGAAAAATTGGCAAAACCGCTAGGCGAAGTCGCGATCACCGGACCTGAAACTTCAAACGAAACCGTGTTCGGGCTCAGGTCGCGATTACCGACGATCCCGTTGTCGATCACTTGAAAGGTAAATGAGCTGCTGGAAGCGTAGGGCGGTGTGTAGGTGATCACCGAAGTCAGCAGAACATCCTGACCGGCGGTCGCAGGAATATCATCCACTTTAAGACTGCCCACCGACGGCAGGCTGGTCAAACGCACTGCGGAAAAAGTATTCGCCGGGCTGTCGAAGGGATCACTGAAACCCCAGTCGCTGCTGGAGAAAGTGTAGGTCTCACCCGCGCTGAGCGTGATTTCTTGATCGACTCCCTGCGGCGGAAAAGAAGATCCGAAGCCTAAAACCACTTCACCGATCTGAGTGCTGTTAGTTCCCCCGTCCTTGATGTTTGGAAAAACAAGAAGATAGGAAGGGTAAGAAGTCGCATGACTGGGTAGCGCCACCTGAGTCGGCCCGCTCAAACGGGTCGAGGGCAGCGACAGCGAGCCGCTGCCGATTAAAGTCATGCCCGACGTGCTATAAGTGGTGCCAGGGGTGCTGCCGTTCAGCTGGGTGGGAGAACCGTAGAGCTGATAGCTTGCCGGATCTCGCCCCACGAAATCGTTTGCCGTCCAAAGTGAAAGATGGGTTGGAACTCCCTGTGCAACACCCCGCTGCGGACTGAAAATCAAGCCGGCGTTCGTCGTCACAAGATTCAGATATTTGGTGTTAGCGGAACCATCAAAGGCTTTATCCGGTGTCTCGCCGCTGAACCAATTGCTACCCAAGCTACCAACAGTGAAAGTGGACGCACTCAACCTGCCACCGATAACGCTGCCGGCCACAACATTGGAAATAGGTGGCGTGTAAGTGTATGTGAGCGTCACACTGCCCGTCAGACTGCTGGAGAGACTGCTAAGCCCGCTGGGAGAAACCGTCGCAAGATTCGCAGACGAATTCTCGCGATAAGAAAGCGTGAAATCCGAGGTGCTGGTCACCGCCGTGAGCAGAGCGGGATCATAAGCCGAGCCCGCCCCGGAGACGAGGAAGGTTCTGGAGTTCGATGTTGGAAGCGTGACTGGGCCAATGAGAGAGCCCGGCCCTCCACCCATACCACCGCCATTGCCCGTGCCATCGTAGTTGGTGGAGTTCACAGAGAAATTACCGCCAATCTGGGCGTTGAAGCCGCCACTGGAATCTGGTCCTACCGTGCCGCTGGTGCTTAAAACGGTGTTCCAGTGAATCGTGAACGACGTCAGCGTGCCCAAAGCGGGATCAAACGGACTGAAAGAAGTTCCCGTCAGACCTTCACCGCCCACGACCACCAAAGGACTGGATTCAACCCCGGACCGACTGACCGAAAAACTTCGTGTTTGCGCCACTTCCGCGCCTCGGGCGGAGATAAAGTCAGGCGCAAAAATGAACAAGAAGGGCACCGCGAGAGTCGCGGTGATGTGGCGGTTGAAAAATGGTTTATAGGACATGGCGAAAGTGGCAAATACGCGCAAACTAACTATTTACTGTAATTCCAGTAGTGCCCTGCCTGTCGAGCGTTTCACCGTTAAACGGGGCAAAAAACTTTCCCAACCCCCAAATAAAAATCACACAAGTTGCCTAAAACAAAACTGTTATGAACAAATAAGAAGAACCCTTTTCACGCCTCAAAAATACCGTATTGCCCGCAGCATTCAGAGGATTTGCGTAGAAATTCCAATCACCTTCCTCATCCACTCGCTCCAAAAATCGCACGGCTATGCCCGAAGGAAAATCGAACACCGATTCGCTTGAATTCGCACACGTCAACCGCCACCGCAGCGCGGCGGACGACTCCGCAATGTGAAAGCCTCAGGCGCGCATGCGCCGCGTCCGCGATCGTCGGCCCAGAGCGATGCACAAGGCGGGAATGGTCAGCCATGCGGCCGACGGCTCAGGCACGGCGGTGTAGGCGAGTGCCAGCCCAGATCCTGACTGCGTCACCGAGAAGCTGCCGCTGCTTGCATTGAGCAAATGACGGGTGTCCAACGTGAACTGGTCCGGGCTGAATCCGCTCACGCCACCTTCTGCTGTTAGAAACTGCCAGCTATAGGATTGCCCCGCATCAAAACCAGCCATCGCCGCAGGCATGCCAGACGCATAAGAATACGGAGTGAGCGTCCAGGATGCCGCAGATGCGGAAGATAGATCCAAGGCTCCTGCTAGACTGAAAACCGACCAGCCCGTGCCAGGAAGCGCGTTCGGATCACGCATCGCGAGATCGAACATTGCACCCGTGGACGGCATGGCCGCCAACGTGCACAAGCCGAGATACTGAAGATTCAAGGTGGACTCCTTCTGAATGTTGTAGTCCGAAAGCGTTCGGCCATCCTCAAGAAAAACCCCCGCTCGATAGAGATACTGGTCAGTCGGAGCGTAGCCCTCCTTGTCCTGCACCTTCGCTTTGACATTCTCCAATGTATCACTCGGCTCCACATCCAGGGTAATCGTCCTTTGAAAACTGGTGCTTATAAAAATCTGCATGGCTCCCGCAGTGCCGCTGCAAGCGGACAATAACAGAAGTAGATTGATGGCCGGGCGGATGGCGAAAATTTGGTATTTCATGAGTCGGATCTGTAAATTATTGTTAGTTTCTGCAACGAGCGGCAAAGATCCCAAGGCCGCCGCAACGGACAGCCTCGGGCTCGGCTTGAGGATTCAGGGCAGTGATGTTATTTCACAACGCGCAGGCGGAGGAAGCGCTTGCCGCCGCTGCCTGCCGGCACGCTGGCCTTGACCGTTTCCAGCGCACCTTGAGTGGACTGGATTTCCTGAGTCACGGTCTCGGTGCTCCAGCTACCAACTTCAAGAGTATCGCTCCACTCGATCTGATAGGTGAT
>JBEGOB010000173.1:0-8024 GCA_041182265.1 Verrucomicrobiota bacterium
CGGTCCGCCGCCGTCCTCACGCCCGGGAAAATGCGCTTCTTTCGTCCGGATGCGCTCCTTGGCGATATCCACGGTGGACCTTTTCCCCACGATGCGCCATATCCGCCGCGCGTCATGTCTGCTCTTCTCTCCGCCAACGAAATCCGCCTCACTTACGGTTACCAAACTCTGCTCGACGGGGTCACGCTCGCCGTTTCCGCCGGGGAAAAAACCGGCATGGTCGGTCGCAACGGCTGTGGGAAAACCTCGCTGCTCAAAATCCTCACCGGCCAACAAATGGCGGATTCCGGGGAAATTTCGCTCCGCCGCGCACTCCGCGTCGGATATCTGCCCCAAGAATTCGAACTGGATTCCGAGCTCAGCGTCCATGAAAACATCGCCGCTGGCGCTGCTGACATCGTCGATGCCATCCGCCGCTATGAAAATGGCGAGGGCAGCGATGCCGAACTTTCCGACTTGCTCCATCTCATCGACCACACCGACGGCTGGAACCTTGACTCACGCATCAAGGCGACGTCCACCGCACTTGGCACGCCGCCGCTCGACGCACTTGTCGGCCCACTTTCCGGCGGGGAAAAACGCCGCGTCGCCCTCTGCCGCGCCCTCGCCTGCCAACCGGATTTGCTGCTGCTTGACGAGCCGACCAACCACCTCGACGCCGAGTCGATCCGGTGGCTCGAAGATTATCTCAAGGGCTTTCCCGGCGCGGTGATCTTCGTGACGCATGATCGCTATTTCCTCGATGTGATCGCCACCCGCATCATCGAGATCGACCAAGGGCGCGCCTTTTCCCACCCTGGAAATTACACCGCCTTCTTGGAGTCCAAGGCCATCCGCCAACAAATCGCCAGCCAAACGGAGCGCCGCCGCCAGCGCTTCCTCCGCGAGGAACTCGAGTGGGTCCGCTCCGGTGTCAAAGCGCGCGGCACCAAGCAACGGACCCGGCTCGACAAGTTTTACGAAGTCGAAGGCATGGAGGCCCCGCCCGAGGAGCGGGAAATGGACCTGCTCATCCCTCCCGCACCCGATTTGGGAAACATCGTCGTCGAGCTGGAAAACGCCGGCGTCAATGTCGGCTCCGCCACCTCGCCACGCTGGCTTTTCCGCCACCTCACCCTCAGCCTGCGCCCCGGCCAATGCACGGGTATCGTCGGCCGCAATGGCGTCGGCAAGACCACTCTCCTCAAGCTTTGCCTCGGCCAAATCGAGCCGACGGAAGGAAGCGCCGTCACCGGCAAGCGCGTGAAGGTGAACTACATCGACCAAACTCGCATGCAGCTGGACGGCACGGGCTCGCTGTTGGATGAAATTTCCGACGGCAACGAGAAATTGATGTTTGGCAATCAAAGTCTCGGCGCGCGGAACTACCTGCGCCGCTTTCTCTTCGATGACAAACGCATCAACGAGCGCGTGGATCTTCTCTCCGGCGGCGAGCGCGCCCGCCTGATGTTGGCCAAGGTTTTGAAAAATGGCGGCAATGTCATCGTGCTCGACGAGCCGACGAATGACTTGGATTTGCCCTCGCTCCGCATGTTGGAAGAGGCGCTCGCAGTCTTCGACGGCACGGTCATCGTCGTCTCTCACGATCGCTACTTTTTGGATCGGATTTGCGACCAAGTGATTGCCTTCGAGGATGACGGCATCGCGGTGCAGGCGGGAAATTATTCATACTATCTGGAAAAGCGCCAAGCGCGTGAGGCCGCCGCCCGCATCCAAGCGCAGGCCGCCGCGCGTGAAGCCGCCGCCCGCCAGAAAAATGCCGCTGCCACCGCCGCACCGAAGGCGAAAGGACGTAAACTTTCCTTCAAGGAAAAGGCCGAGTTGGAGAGCATGGAGAGCACCATTCTCGCCGTGGAACAAGAGGCTGAGTCCATCGAGGCACTCCTTCACGATCCAGATTTCCAAGCCAAGCGCTTCGCCGAAATTCCGGAATTTGTGGCAAAGCTGGATGCGGTCAAAGCCAATGCCGCCAGCCTTTACAGCCGTTGGGAAGAACTCGAAGCCCTGCGCGAAGCCGCCGCTGGCTGAGGTCTAGAAGTGCTCCCAACCGCCTGCTAGGCAATCGCCCGCGCCCGCCTCGACCATCCGCCCGATCACAGTGAGCGGCAGTTCTGGAAACGCCACCGCCCACTCGCGGAGAAGTCCGGCGACCCGCGCCGGCTCGATGGTGAAGAGCATTTCATAATCCTCACCGTCGCCTAAGGCCTGCGCCACCGTGCAGCCCGGCGTTCTCGGCAAGGCAGCGCGGTCGATGAGGAATCCGCATCCCGCCGCCGCCGCCATGCGTGGTAAATCTTTGGCCACGCCGTCGGATAGATCCATCATCGCCGTCGGTTTGTGATGCGCCGCCAACCAGCGCGCTTCGAACACGCGCGGGATGAAATTCAAATGCTTGCCGGAAATCGAGCCGCCTAACGATCCAGTCACCAACACCGCATCGCCCGCCGCTGCCGTGGAGCGCAGCAGCACATCCTCACGCCGGACGCGACCAGTCGCCGCGATGGAAATGACGGCGGCGGACCCTGCCGGCACGCTCGATGTTTCCCCGCCCGCTAACACGCCGCCGAAGCGCCCCAAGCAGTCGCCGATGCCGCGGTATAAATCTTCAACCCACCGCACATCCGTCGCCGCTGGCAGGGCGAGAGTCACTAGGAAATGCTCAGGCACGCCACCCATCGCCGCGAAGTCGGAAATCACACGTGCCGCGGCTTTCCAACCGACTTCGCGGGCAGGCGCACTTGCGAGGAAATGCACGCGCTCGACAAGCGCGTCGGTTTTTAACAACAGCAAGTCGGCGCAGGCCGCGCCGGGATCGATGACCGCGCAATCGTCGCCCGGCCCGGCCAGTGGGCTTGCATCGCGCGGCACCAAGTGGACAAGCCGCTCGATCAGGGCGTCCTCGCCAATGTCATGCAGCGTCGTCACGGCGGATCGAGTGGGATTTGATAGTAGCGCGCCGCGAATTGGAACAGGACCGTCGCGCTGTTGAAGAGAAAATGCACGGCGACCGGTGCCCACAACGAGCCGGTTTTTTCATAAAGAAACACCAGCAGGCAGCCGAAAACGAAGAGGGGAAGCAGCGCGCCCAAGCTGCCGTGCGCGGCCGCAAAAACCAGCGATGAGCAGAAAGTCGCAACCCACGGACCGGAAAATTTCTTGGCCGCCGCATAGAAATACCCGCGAAAGACGATTTCCTCACAGATCGGTGCCGCCAGCGTCGCCGCCACCGCCATCAAGCCGAGCACCACGGGATCTTGGGACTCTTGGAGCAATTTCACCGTATCCTGCATCGATTCCACGCCCATCGATTCGATCCAGTCCATGAAGCCGGACATTTGGAGCATTCCGAAGAAGAACCACATGGAAAGCACCGCTCCCGGGGCGATCAAAAACACCCAGCGCCACTCCGGCCAGCGCAGGCCAAGCCACTCGACCAACCCGATCCGGCGGATCACCCATGCGCAAGCGATTCCCGCGAGGATGAATTGAAAGGCGATGGAGACCAGCAAGGCCTCCTTGCCCGGCATGCGCATGGCCTCGTCCGGCGCTTGCAGCGACGGTATAACTAGCAACGCAAATAGTCCGAAAATGAGCCCAAGTCCCAGAAGGTCAAAGGGTTGGTAAATCCAGGTTTTCACCCGTCCAAACGGCAGTTCGGGCGGCAAGCTGCCTGAGAGCGGGAACGGTAGCGGCGGCGGGAAGCAAATTTCGCCATCAACGGGAATTTCCGGCACGCGGATCTCCGCGTTTTGGCGACCGCGAAGTTTCCGCAAAATCACGGCGATCGCAAAGACCCCAAGGCTCGCCATAAAAGCCGCAGTGATGGCGAATTCAGTAGGATCTGGCATGTGTCAACAAGTTCGCCGCAAGCTTGTGACGGCAATGCCCATCGCGCCAATCCAAAATCAACACGCGGCGCGGTGTTTTAGCGCTGTCCTTGATTTCGCATGAAATCCGCCACTTGTGCGAAAAACGGGTCGAGAAATTCGCGGGCCGCCGCAGGCACCGCCGTCTCATCCATCGCCGCCGCCATCAATTCCAGCCAGCGGTCCCGCTCGGCCAAACCGATTTTGAACGTGATATGCCGCATCCGCAATTTCGGGTGACCGCGCATTTCGAGATAGCGGTCGGATGCGCCTAGGCGAAATAACAGGAACTCGGCGAGTCGCTCTTCCGAGCCCTCCCAGTCGTCCGCCGGATACATCGGGCCGATGAGGTCATCGTGCCGGACGCGCCGGTAAAAGGCCGCGACCATTTCGCGAATTCCCGATTCTTGACACAACGCCATCACATCCGCCTCACGCATGGGCATGGCATCGGGTTTTGAAAACCTTTGCGCAAGCTTCGTTTGGCACGACCGCTGCAAAACTCGCGCTTCGGTGATTTCAGGCTCAGCCCGTCGTCCGTAGGCCGGATGCGATGGCATTGATCGAGAGCAGCAACTTGGGCAGCAGGGCGTCTGCCTCCGCCGTGCGCTCCGCTGCCAAGTGGCCGCGCCAGTCACGAAGCAGCGCGATTTGCTGCTGGTGGAGCACGCGCAACGGCGCTTCCCGGATTTCCAATGTTTTCGCCATGCGCGGCCGCCGCTCTCTCATCTCGCCGTCGAAAAGCTCAGCGAGATGTTGCCGCGTGCGCTCGAATTCTCCGTGGATTTTCCCGAAAAATGTGTCTCGCAGCGACTTGTCATCAACGAGTTCTGCGTAATCTCGCATCAAATCCAAATTTGCCGATGCGAGGTTGGTTTCGACGTTGGTGAGGACATAGCTGAGGAATGTCGAGTGCGGCAGCGCGGCTTTGAGCTGGGCAAAACCCGCAGGATCTTCTGTTTTTAACGCTTCCAAGGCGGATCCCACGCCGAACCAGCCTGGCAGGTAGTAGCGCGCTTGAGTCCAAGAAAAAACCCACGGAATGGCGCGCAAGTCACCGATCGAAAATCCTTTTTTGCCCGTGCGGCGTGCCGGGCGTGAGCCAATCCGCGAATTTTCCAAAGCATCGATCGGCGTGGTTTGGCGGTAAAATTCGATGAAGCCGTCGGCTTTGAGGAGGCTTTGATAGGCGGCTTGGCTGGTTTCTCCGAGCTGCACCATGAAGGCCTCGCACGGGTCCTCGATGCGCGGCAAGTGGCGGTGACGCGCGGTCGTCACGGCAGCACCGGCCAGGAGCAATTCAAGATTGAAGGTCGCATTCGCAAGGTTCGCATATTTTTGGGCGATGGTTTCGCCCTGCTCGGTCATGCGGAAATCTCCGCTCATCGCGCCGTGCGGGAGGGCGGCCATGAACCAGTGTGTCGGCCCCGCACCGCGGGAAATGGTGCCGCCGCGCCCGTGGAAAAAGCACAGTTTCACCTGGCAATCCTCACCCACACGCGTCAGCGCGGTCTGCGCTCGTTGCAGCGCGAACTGCGCGGCCAGAATGCCACAATCTTTGTTGGAATCGGAATACCCAAGCATCACTTGCTGGCTCGTGCTCGCATCCTCGGCGATGCGTGCCGCGAGCGATCTGCGTGTGAGCGGATGCTGCAGAAAGGCTTCTAAAATCCCAGGCGAGCGGTCGAGATCTCCCATGGTTTCGAACAGCGGCACCACTTGCATCGGGCAGACCAAGCCGTCCGCCGTGAGTTCCATCAGGCCGGCCTCGCGAGCGAGCAAATAGACGCCGAGCAAGTCGGACAGTTGCCGCGTCATGGAGACGATCAAGGCACCAAGCCCGGCGCCGCCCCAGTTCTGGCGGTGCTGGACGAGCACGCGGTAGCAGTCGAGAACATCGTCCGTCGCATCATCCACGCGGAGGTCATTGTGGAGAAATGGGCGGGTGGATTGCAGCTCGCGATTGAGGAATTCCACACGCCGCGCCTCAGGCCATGTTGCGTAATTTTCCCCGTCCGGCACTGCGGCTGCACGGAGCAAGCGGCTGATCGCCCGATCGTGAAATTCAGAGTTTTGGCGGATGTCGAGCGTCGCCAAGTGGAAGCCAAACATCTCCAATTTGTGACGCAGCGGGCGGATGGCGGCCTCCTCAAGCATGTGGCAGCCGGCCCCGGCGAGCGTGCGTGAGAGCAGGTTGAGATCGTCCTCCAGGCAGGTCGGATTCCGGTATCCGGGCATGCCGCGCATCTGCTCGCGCAGGCGCAGGGCCATCAGCTCGGCCATTTGGTGCCATGGCTCCTCGGCGTGGCGATCGAGAATTTTCTCAACGCCGCTGCCCGTGGTGACCAAGCTTGCGAGTTGGTCGATCCGCGCCTGAAGCTCAGCCGGCACCGGGGTGAGGTGGCGGGAAAGCGTGAGTTGGGAGGCGAGCGCGTGCAACTCGCGGCGCAGCAGCTCAAAGGCCGAGTTGCGTAGGGTTTCCAAGGTTTTCGCGGTGACTTGCGGCGTGACGAGCGGGTGGCCGTCGCGATCGCCGCCGATCCATGTGCCGAATTTTAGGCGCGGGATGTTTCCGGCTGAGCGGAGGATTTCCAAGGGCAAGCCGGCGTCGCGCCAGGCCTCGGTGAAATGGAGGTCCAGCCGGTTGATGGCAGCGGGGAAAAGGTCGCGGAGGTAGTGCGTGGCATTGCGCAGCTCGCTGGAGATGTCCGGGCGGACGTCGTGAATTTCCGCCGTGCGCCAGAGAGTTTCCAGCGGGGTGACCACGCGCTCGCGGATGCGGCGGCGCTCGCGCTCCGTGTATTTCGGAAACTCATTGCGCACCATTTCCTCGTAAAGCGCGCGGTGCCGCTCGCGGACGCTGGAGCGCTTGGCCTCGGTGGGATGTGCGGTCAGGACGGGCTCAACCTGCACATCATGAAGGACATCCAAGATCTGCTCCGGACTCAGCCCCATGCCGCGCAAGTCACGCAGTGCTTGGGGCCACAGTCCGCGGATGGTTTCCGCCCCCAGCGCCTTTTCGCGCTCCCGCCGGATTTCCGCCGCCACCCGCTCCTCGACCATGTTGAGCAATTGAAACCCGATCGAGTAAAGTTGCGGCAGACCTTCCGGCGCGTTGCCCGCTTCCGGTTGGCTGCCAGACCATGGTAAAAATGGCAGCAATTCAGTCTCGCCAGTGCTGCGCAAGGCATCTTCCAAGCAGCCCAGCAAGTAGCGCAGGCGTTCATCGATGAGGTCAAAGCCCTCAAGGCGCAATTGTTCTCGGGTTGGGTGGGCGGCGGTCTCGGTCATGCGTGCGACCACCCAAGCACGATCCGGACCGAGCGGGGAAGCGGATTTGCAATTTTAAAACGGCTATTTTCTCACAGATCGCGCACGGAATTCGCGCGGAATTGTAAGCTCCGCGATCATCCGCCGTTTGAAAAACCTCAGTCATTGTGCGCGCCTCGCCAAGATCGCGGCATATCACGCACACGCCGCACCCACCAAGAGAAGGCTCGCATCCTGAGGGAGTTTGAATTCAGGAGTCCGCACGCCATGCCGGCCACTCTCGCCATCTCGACCCAGAAATTCGGACTCATTCAAACGGCCGACGCTCGGGGAGGCTTACCTTCATAATTGAAATCCACGCTTCTTTTCAAAGTGACAGACAAATTATAATCGGATCCGCAACGAGGCCGAGACCAAACGCAAAGCACAAACCCTTACTGATCGGGACGAGGACTCAAAGAACAAGGGATGTAGCGGACTGACGGTTCTCCAAAAGGCCATCCAGCGACTCACTCAGCGCACCGTGAAGTTCATTCGCAGGTTGAAAAATCATCTGGATACCAAGTGCTCCTGGACCTAGACCCTAGCCCGTCTCTTTTCAAAGTGACAGACAAATTATAATCACAGACAATGTATAAGTATAATCGCAGGAATTGCTGGCCCTTGCGGATCACCTTCAGTGCCTCGGCCTCGGCGCGGCTGACTGGCTCGCTAAACATGTATGAGTTGAACCCCCACGGTCCCCATGGCACCTCGAATCCGCCTATATCCGCAGCGTTTTGGAACAGCAAAAAATCGAAGTCATCGTCTCTCTTGCTCTTTAAAGTGACAGACAAAAATTAAAATCGGCTCTTGTCTTCTGGGTTTGGATGGGGAAGAGTGGGGATA
>JBEGOB010000174.1:0-7569 GCA_041182265.1 Verrucomicrobiota bacterium
TATCGGGTTCGAATGATTTTATTGGCTGGATCGAAGTGCTAGAGGGACGCATGCAGATCGATGGTGTGCATTCGGGTGAGGGCAATGTGAACGTGGCTGCGGGTGCGGTGCTCGGTGGCGCAGGAAGTGTGGTGAGTGATATTTCGGTGAGTGGCGTGCTTGCACCCGGGAGCTCGATCGAATCTTTCGGCACAGGAGCCTTGAGTTTCTTAGCAGGTTCGCTGTTTGAATATGAGCTGAATTCTACGACCTTGAATGGGGATCTGGTGTATTCAGACGCTGGGCTGGAGATTGAAATTGGAACGAGTGTCGATTTCACGGATTTAGCCGCCGGTGTTCTTGCCATGGGATCCAAGCTGACTTTGATCAGTTATGCGGGTGGGTGGGGGAGCGGTGGGATTTTCAGCTATCAGGGCAGTCCGTTGGAGGATGATTCGAGTTTGGTGCTGGGCGACAATATCTGGCGTTTCAATTACGATGATACGAGTGGAGGAGTGAATTTTGTGGACGATCAGGAGGGTGCGACTGGATTTGTGACGATGACCGTGGTGCCGGAGCCATCGGCATTGGTGATGGCAGCTTTCGGGGTGGTGCTTCTGCTAGGGCGTCGGCGTTAGGCAGGACGCTGCGGGTGAGCTTCGAGCGGGCTGCTACCGCTGTTCATAGTGCCTGCTGTGGCGTGGGGGGAATTGGATGGTGTGGGCTTGAGAGGCTTCACACCGCGCCAGCAAATAGGTTTTGCTAACAGCGGCAGCAGGCTGCGCGCAGTTCGGAGAGAGATTTTTAGTCAGTGACTTTGATGCGGAGGATGGGTTTCTCTGGATGGGCTTGGGATTTTTGCGGTGAAGCGCGTGTGGTTGGCGGGGGGACGGATTGGTTCTGCACGTGGGCTAAGCATGATGTATCCGACGTATTGCAGGTTGGCGTGAATCATCCTAGACGTTTTCCGAAAATTGCCTAGCCGTTCAAATGAACGGGGTCTTCGGGGATTCCCCAAGCGAGGTTTTGGAGGCGACTGCCTTACAGAGTCCGTTTTTCAACTTCTGCGGGCTGGCGTATAGGCTGCCTGCAAATTTGCCCGATTTCAAATCCCACTTTGAAAGGAGATTGAAGCACCTTTTTCCGATCTGAGACGGCGCGTCTCATGGTCCCAAGTTAGATATGGGCTTGGCGGAATTGTAGATCCTTGATGCTTAGAGGTAGATGGAGAACCACTCTGCGAATTTGATATAGAGTGGGATTCCGAATGCTAGATTGAAGGGGAAGGTGATGCCGAGGGCGAGGGTGAGGTAGTAGCCGGGATTTGCATCTGGGAGTGCGACGCGGACGGCAGCGGGAGCGGCGATGTATGAGGCGCTGCCGGCCATGGCGCCGAGCACCGCACTGCCACCGGGAGAAAGTCCGGCTAGCAAGCCCGCGGCGACGCCGAGTGCGCCGTGGATGATCGGGATAAAGCAACCGAGGAGCGCGAGGCGAAGTCCTGCGAAGCGAATATCCGGAAGGCGGGCTCCGGTGATGAGGCCGAGTTCGATCATGAAAAGGCATAGCGCGCCTTGGAAGGCACTGGTGAAAAAGGGTTGAACTCCGATGAGGCGCTCCGGTCCGCTCATCACGCCGATGACGAGGCCGCCGAGGAGCAGGAGGATGCTTTTTCCGGTGAGGACTTCGTGGAGTGCGGATGATCCGCTTTTGTTGGGTTGGTCGCCGCGTGCTTGCTGGGCGAAAAGCAGGGCAACGATGATGCCGGGAACTTCAAGTAAGGCGACCAAGGCTGGCAGAAAGCCTTCCGCCGGCATGCCGACACGGCGGACCGCCTCGCCGACGGCGAGGAAAGTGACCACCGAGACTGAGCCGTAGTGGGCGGCGATGGCGGCGGAATCCACCCGACCAAGGCGTGCGATTTTACGGACGAGGAACCAAGCGATCACAGGTGTGACCGCTCCCAAGCCGATGGTTACTAGGGCGGGAAGCCAAAATTCCGAGAGCGGCGTGACCGCCAAGACCGCGCCGCCTTTCAGTCCGATGGCAAAGAGGAGGTAAATTGAGAGCCCTTGATAGATCGATTCTGGCACGGAAAGATCGCTGCGGATGAGGCGTGCGATGACGCCGAGAGCGAAACAGAGAACAACGGGCGAGAGTAGATTTTCGAGGAGGAGGTGCATGTTGTGAATGCCGTTGGGGAGGCTATGGTGGGAGCTTCTGGTGCGGCAGGGCGAGGCATAGGCCAAGCGGCAAGGTTTGAATAATACTTATTTTGGAATGGATTGTTCGAAAATTCCTAAGTATTGATTTTTGGGCGATGGAAGCATTGAATTATCATCATTTGCGATATTTTTGGGCGGTGGCCAAGGAGGGAAATTTGGCGTTGGCGGCGGAGCGGATGAAAGTTTCCCAGCCGTCGATTTCCACTCAGATTCGTGAGTTGGAGGCATCGTTGGGTCAGGCATTGTTCAAGCGGGTTGGGCGTAAGAACGAGCTGACGAGTGCGGGGCAGATGGTGTATCGCTATGCTGAGGAGATATTTTCGCTCGGGAATGAATTGGCGAGCGCATTGAAAGACCAACCGGTTGAGAGTGCGCTGCGCTTGCATGTGGGGTTGACGAGTTCGTTTCCGAAACTTTTGGGGAATGAGATTTTGAAGCCGATTTTTGCCTTGGGGCGAGTGGTGCATTTGATGTGTAGCGAGGGGAAGCAGGATGACTTGCTGGCGCAGCTTACGGCGCATCGCTTGGATTTGGTTTTGGCGGATCACCCGGCGGCGAGTCAGTTGAATTTGCGGGTTTTTGATCATCGCTTGGGTGAGACAGGGGTCTTATTTTGTGCTTCGGAAGCGCATGCCTCGCGATTGGCCGTGGGTTTTCCGAATTCTTTGGAGGGGGCGGATGCGCTGTTGCCTGCTGAAAATACGGCGTTGCGGCGCGTGGTGGAAACTTGGCTGCGAGTGCGGAATTTACGACCGCGCGTTATTGCGGAGTTTGAAGATCCGGCGTTGATGAAAGTGATGGCAGCGGAGGGGCGTGGGTTTGTGGTTTTGCCTGCGGCATCCGCGGGTATTGCGTTGCGGCGGTATGGCTTGCATGTCTTTGGGGAGGCTCCGGATTGTCGGGTGGGTTTCCATGCGTTCACGGCGGAGCGGTGGATCGCGCATCCGGCGGTGACGGCGATCATGGCCAGTCAGCGGTGGTTGGATGCGGGTGGAGAGTGAGTGTGCGAGGCGACTTTTTCGGCTTAGTGCTTGCGCACGGGGGATAGCTCGCGCTGATTGGTCGGATCGGTCGTATGCCTGAGATCCTGAGTTACATTTGTCCGTTTTGTGAGAGCGAAGTCCGAGTCGGCACGCCATGTGCACGATGTGACCGTGCTGGGAAAAAGCGCAAGCGTGTCAAAAAGTCGTGGGAGGTGGATTCCGCAGCCGACGGTTTGGATTTGCCGGATGAAGAGTTTGACTACGACGCGTTCGTCGCGCGCGAGTTCGGAAGAGCAGGCCCGCGTGCGAGCGGTATGCGTTGGTATTGGTGGTTGCTGGCCTTGGTCCTGCTACTGGGCTTGGCCTTCAGCGCGCTTTGGCTGGTTTAGAACGGCGGTTCGTCGTCGAAATCCTCGTCATTGCGGAGATCATTCATGGCAGGCTCCGCACTCGAGTTTGGGGCTGGGCGTGATGAATTTTGTGGGGCGCGCGATGAGGAGGGAGCGGGCGAAGATGCGGCGCCGTTGGAGGATTGGAGTTTCCAGCAGGAGAGATTGACGAAGTATTTGCCGTTGTATTCGTTGCCGCGGATATCGAAGGAGACTTGGACGTCTTGGCCGCAGGCAAAGGACTCCAGCATGGCGCACTTGTCTTTGACCACCTCGAATTTGAGGTCTTGAGGGTATTTGTCGTGGGCGGTGGTGACGACGAACTCGCGCTTGATGAAGCCACTGGCGAAAGATTGTGTTTCGCCGATCCATTTCATTTTTCCGACTGCCTCGTACATGCGGACGACTGTTTCAGTCTGAGCGGGGATGTCAAACGTGCGGAGTGGAAAAAATCACTGAATAAGCGCAATTTGCTCTCCGGGGCCGTGGACGCCCTCGATTAAGATGCCTTCGACATCGGCGGTTTTGGATGGGCCGGTTGCCCAAATGATGTTCGGGCTGTCACCGAAATGTGCGATGGCGTCGGGGATGCAGCGATGGATTTCCGTGGGGTTGAGGACGGCGACGTGGACCCATGGCGAGAGGGCGGCGAGGCGGTGCGAGGTGCGGTGGTCGTCGAGGATGAGCGAGCCGGACTCTGCGATGGCGCCGGTGGCACGGGTGATTCCGAATTGGTAGTCGTCGTAGCGGGCGCGGTCGTATTGCGTTTCCACGGTGAGGCCGGCGGCAGCAAGTTGGCTGCCGATGCTGTCGAAGAGTGCTGGGTCGCAGTAGCCGCGGAGTTGATGGGTGTTTTTCAGGAAGTCCGCGAGCTCGGAAACCGAGTGCATGGTCTTGCCGTTGACGGCGGCGAAGTTGCGCGTGAAAATTTCTGTGAGGTCATTGCCGACAAGTTTAGGCGCGGAGTGGACGATTTTGAGGTCATATTCCGGATAGGCGGCCTTTTCTTTGAGTGCGTCAGTGGCCGAGTGGATTTTAGCGAAAATAGCGGAGCGGGACATGCTGGGGTGAGTGGGTGGATGGAGCGACGGCATGAATGGTGCCGTGGGCTCGGGTTTTCGCTTTTCAGCCTTTGGAGTTTCTGGTTTTGAGCCACTTGCGGAAGTCGCCGCCGTGCCACTCGGGCAGCGTCCGTTGGCCGAGCCAATCTTGGAGCGGCTTGACGGGGGCGACTTGGATGGGCAGATGGTTCATCGCTTTGCTCATCGTCATGGCGGTGCGCCAGACGGAGGGCGAGGTTGCGAGGTGGGCGAAGGGCGACATGGGAATGGCGCCGGCGGAGGGCACGGATTCGCGTTTTGCCTTGTCACGCAGGCGGAGGAGGAGGTCCGGGATGGGGATGTCCACTGGGCAGACTTCGTTGCAAGCACCGCAGAGAGAAGATGCCTTGGGCAAGTCTGCGAGTTCGGGGAAGCGGCTGCCGAAGAGGATCGGGGAAAGCACCGCACCGACGGGGCCGCCGTAGGTTGAGCGGTATGCGTGGCCAGAGGCTTGGCGATAGACTGGGCAGACGTTTTGGCAGGCACCGCAGCGGATGCAGCGGAGGATTTCCTTGCAGTTGGAGGCGAGAACGTCGGTGCGGCCGTTGTCCATGAAGACGACGTGCATGTGTTCTGGCCCGTCCGGTTGGTTTTCGGCGCGGGGGCCGCTGATGAATTCCGTGTAAACGGTGAGTTGCTGGCCGGTGGCGGAGCGGCCGAGTAAATTCAGGAAAACGGCAAGGTCCTTCTCCTCTGGGATGATTTTCTCGATGCCGATGAGTGCGATGTGAACGCCGACGGGTGCCATGCCGAAGCGTGAATTTCCCTCGTTGGTGACCAGCGTGAGGCGGCCCGTGTCCGCGCAAACGAAATTCGCACCGGTGATGACCGCTTGCGCTTGCATGTATTTTTCCCGGAGGTGGACGCGGGCGCGGCGCGTGATGGTTTCCGGATCGTCGTTGTAATCGCTGGCAATTCCTTCGCGGAGGAAGGTTTTCGCGATGTCACGGCGGTTTTTGTGAATGATCGGTTTGACGATGTGAGAGGGTTCGTCGCCGTCGAGTTGGATGATGAACTCACCGAGATCTGACTCAAGGCACTCGACGCCATTTTCGATGAGAAATGGGTTGAGGTGGATTTCCTCAGCGGCCATCGACTTCGACTTCGTGAGTTGAGTGACTTCGTGCTGGCGGAGGATGGAAAGGATGGCTTGGCGCGCATCTTCATCCGTGGCTGCGTAGTGGACTTGAACGCCGTTGTCCGTCAGAGATTTCTCCGCCTTGGCGAGATAGTCGCCGAGGTGGTGGAGTGTGTGATCCTTGATGGCGGCGGCCAGTTTGCGGATCGAGTCCGGGTCTGGATAATCCTGGTGAAGGACGTGGTAGCGCTTGTCCGTGCCTTTGGAAGAGCCGTCGATGACCGAGTTTTGCTTCTCGTCGGAAATATCGCGGGCGTATTGATCGATAGGTTGGATGCCGATCATAAGAGTGAGTTTCTGAGGAGTTGGATGGCGTGGAGATGTTGGACCGGGCGGCCTTGAGTGACTGCGAGGCCGGAGAGGTGCATGAGGCAGGACATGTCGCCGCTGACGAGGACGTCAGGGTTGGTTTCCAGGATGTGATCGAGTTTTAGCGAGCCCATGCGGCCTGAAATGTGGGGGAATGTGACGGAGAATGTGCCGCCGAAGCCGCAGCATTGCTCGGCTTGGCCGAAGGGGGTGACGACGGCATTTTCGATGGAGGAGAGCAGCTCGAGAGTGGCTTCACCACTGCCTGTGCCACGGCTATGGCAGGAGCGGTGGAAGGCGATGCGAGTGGTTTTATCAAATTTCCCCGGCCATTTCTTGATGCCGAGGCCGTTGAAAATGAAGTCCATAACCTCCCAAGTGCGGCGTGCGAGAGAGTCGATGCCAGCTTCGGGGTTTTCCTCGAATTGGAGGAGGTTGCCGTGGAAATTCATCGCTGCGCAAGATCCGGATGGCACGATGACGGGGAGTTCTCCGGCGAAGACTTGGGCGCAGTGGCGGGCGACTTTGCGCGAGGCGATCCAGTCACCGGAGTTGAAGGCGGGTTGGCCGCAGCAAGTTTGGTTGTCGGGAAACTCCACGGAGACGCCCAGATGTTCGAGGACTTCGACAGTGGCGCGTGCGACATCGTCATAGAAGGCATCGCAAAGGCAGGTGCCCATGAGGAGCACGCGCTTGTCGGTGGGGCGCTGAGTGGTGGTGGCCATGGTGGATTGGGATGAAAAAACGGCTGAGTTGTCGGCGGCGCTAGGCTAGTCAGTGTGCGTGGAAGAACAATCGGGAAGTGGGGGGCTTACGAGAAAATTGGGCGTGATTTATCATGACGATATCGATGCAAGGCACATTTTAGGGCTGCAGTGCCGTGATGCTTTGGGTGCCTTGGGCAAGCTGTGATGGGCTGAGGCGAGTTCAACCCCTTAAATGCGAGTTTGTCCGGGGATGGCAAGGCGAATTGGCCAGATAGCTGCTGGCTTTCTGCCGAATCAGCCCTTGGGACGATGCCGGGCTGTGCGCTGTCGAGATTTCATGGGAAATTTGCCGAATTCAAGGAAAGCAGCGGGAGTTTGGCGCGGACTAGCGTCTCGGTGTGTCGGTCATCGACGGCGGAATCCAGTTGGTGGATGGCGCGCAGGATGGTGAGCCAGTCGAGCGATTTTGGATCGATGGCGGAGAGCTCTTCCAGCGTTTTGATCGCACCGCGCCAGTCACCGTGGCGAGCCATTGCAAGGGCTTGTGAAAGTGCGGTGGTGTCGGCTTGGGTCACGCAGTGCACGGCGTGGCGGAGATCGATGGGGCGGACAGGCTTAAGGAGGAAATCCACCACGCCGAGGCGGATCGCTTGGATGGCCGCGTTGGGATGCAGGGCGGCGCTGCAGAGGATGGTGGGCACAGAAATTTCGAGATCGCGCAGAGCTCGGATCACGCTGA
>JBEGOB010000175.1:0-6469 GCA_041182265.1 Verrucomicrobiota bacterium
AAGCCCCGCTCAAACGCTACCGACCCAAAGACCGACTGTTGGCATTCCTCGAGGCCCTATGATTATGACGCGTGCGCGATCTCCCGATCCTCCGTTTCCTCAGGAAAACCCAAGCCCCTGAATTCGGCGCGGCATAATCCTGGAGTCGGCATAAAACTGGTTGCACGTAGGCGGAGAGGCCGGTGGAGAACGGGCGGCCAACCTGTTCTCGCTGACGATCAGTTGTCACCGATTGAAGGTCGAACCGTACGCCTACTTGTGCGATATCGTGCCGCGCTTACCGAGCCACCCACAGCGGGAGATCTGGAAACTGACCCCGCGCGGATGGCGCGACAGTCGAGCCCAGGCGGCGGCCGAAGTAGCAGCTCCCACGGGTACTGGGTGACCTCGCCTGTTGCTAAAGACAGGCGAAAAAGTACGGACAGCGGTCAGCCCCAACGTACACCCAGCCTCCCAGTCAAGGCCATTTGGCCTCTCGATCATACGGGAGGGCCGGACGGTTACACTAATTGGCGGATGGCTTGCCTGTCGTCTGCAGCCATCCTCGTTGGTTGGCGATTACGATCCACTCTCTGGATTGTGGCTCCATAGCCGGACCGTGTGACCCATTCAGATTGGCCGATGCGCTCCGCGCGGTGACAGCGGATGACCGAGAGACGGCGAAGACCATGGACGCGCGGGCACGCCAATTAGCCGGCCAATAGTTTGACCGGACACAGCTCGCTGGTCATTTCGTAGTCATTATCGAAAATCTTGCCTAGACAACCTTCTGCCGCAACTAGCACCCTTGACAAAGTCTGCACTTTCGCATGAATAAAAAAGATTTTTTTCTTCTCATCGATGAATTGCTGGAAAATGACCCCGGCACAATCAAGGGTGACGAAGTTCTTTCGCAGCAGTCGAAGTGGGATTCTTTGGCGGCGATCGGATTCATCGCCCTGCTTGACCAACATTTCTCGACGAGTGTTCCCGCGGCGGCAATTTTGGCCTGTAATACGGCCGCCGATCTAGCCGATTTGGTGGACGAAAAACTGAGCCACTAATTCCATTCCATGCCGACCTTCGCATTGACGGGTGTTCGCGTGGCCGGCATCGCGGCGGCTGTACCGGCAACTCGGACCGAAGTGCTGCCGACGCCGACCGTATCTGAGGCGGCCTTGGCGAAAGTCACAGCCAGTACCGGGGTTAAGGCGCGGCATGTTGCGCCCGCCGGAGTGTGCGCTTCGGATTTGTGCTTGGCGGCTGCGGAGCGGCTGCTGCAACGTCTCGGGTGGGATCGGTCATCAGTCGAGCTGCTCATTTTTGTCACTCAGACACCGGACTACGTGCTGCCGGCCACTGCGTGCTCATTGCACGGGCGACTTGGACTGGCGAAGTCGTGTGCGGCGTTTGATGTCAACCTTGGCTGCTCTGGCTACGTATACGGTTTGTCCATAGCTGCATCACACGTGCAAACTGGGGCTGCGCGAAGGGCGTTGCTACTGGTGGGTGACACGATCAGCAAGGTCATCTCGGAGAATGATCGCTCGGTGGCGTTTTTGTTTGGTGACGCGGGCTCAGCGACGGCGCTCGAGTCGTCCGCCGCGGTGGCGCCCATGCACTTCGTCACGGGTTCGGATGGTAGCGGTGCGGGGCATTTGCAGATTCAGGCGGGGATGTTTCGCGAGCCGTCGAACGAACAAACCCGTGTCGTACGGGAGCGGCACGGCGGCAGCGCGCGCAGCGACGAGCAACTGCATATGAACGGTCCAGAAATTTTCAATTTCACCATCCGTGAAGTGCCGGCAATGATCGTCGCGGCGATGCAATCGGCAAATTGGAACGCCGGGCAGGTCGATGGATTCGTTTTGCACCAAGCGAACCGGTTTATGCTCGAATATCTGGTTAAACGAATGAAGTTACCCCCCGAAAAAGTCGTGCTGAGCCTAGAACACTACGGTAATACCAGTTCGGCCTCGATCCCTCTCGCGATCTGCGCTCACCTACGAGAGCGCGTGGCGGGTACCCCGGCGCGATTGGTGCTGGCGGGGTTTGGCGTCGGATTCTCTTGGGCGGCGGCAGCAGTGGAGTTGGATTGCCCCCACGTCGAGCCAGTGATCCTCGTTGCGAACCCATGAATACTAACCCAATGAATTTGTCCGGGAGGACGGTGCTGGTTACTGGGGCGTCTTCTGGTCTCGGCAAGGGCATTGCGCAATTGTTAGCGCGGTTAGGTGCAAAGGTGATTTTGGTCGCACGAGATCCGGTGCGACTTGGGGCAGCGCTGGATGAACTCGAAGGAGAGGGCCATTCGGCCGAGGCTTTTGATCTTGGTCAAACCGACGCCATCCCCGGCTGGATGAGAGAGGTGACGCAGCGTCGCGGTCTCCTTCACGGGTTGGTGCATAGCGCCGGCGTGCTGACAACCAAACCACTGAGGATGCAGGTTTCGGTCGATTGGGAACTAGCGATGCGCATAAATGTCTCGGCGGGTGCAGCTCTGGCGAAGGGCTTTCGCCAAAAGGGTGTTTTTAGCGGGGCCGGCAGTGTCGTTTATTTGTCGTCGGTGATGGGCCTGACGGGCCAGCCTGGGCAGATTTTATATAGCGCAACCAAGGGTGCTCTGGTGGCGATGACGCGTTCGATGGCGTTAGAGTTGGCGAAAGAGAACATCCGCGTCAATTGCGTCGCGCCTGCGGTTGTGCTGGCGGGAATGTCTGAGGAATTGGAGAAAAATGTCTCGCCTGAGCAATTCGGCCAGATTACGGCGATGCACCCGCTTGGTCTCGGTCGCCCGGAGGACGTCGCTCATGCTGTGGCTTTTCTGCTCGCAGATACGGCACGCTGGATCACCGGTATTACGTTGACAGTGGACGGGGGCTACACTGCGCACTGATCCAGCAAGACCATGAATACCCTTATCCCCGCGGTTAATTATCACGATCCGTCGGTTTTTGCATTGGAGCAAAAAAAGATTTTCGGGCGGATTTGGTGTTGCGTGGGGTTCCGGCACGACGTCGCCCGTCACAATGATTTTATCAGCCGTGATGTCGGTGGCCAGTCTGTCGTGGTGCACAATTTCAACGGCATGCTGCGCGCCTTCCATAATGTCTGCTCGCACCGGTTCAACCGCATTCATCCCGGGCGTGGTGGAAACCGTCCTCTCCAGTGCGCCTACCATGGCTGGACCTATGACGAGGCGGGATTGCCCAACGCAATTCCGAAGCGGCCGCGGTTCGACGATCTCACGCCGGAAAAAATTTGCGCGCTGCGATTGCAGGCGTGGCGCGTGGAGACATGCGGCAGTTTAATTTTCGTTTGTCGCGATCCGCATGCTCCATCATTGCGGGACTTTTTAGGCGAATGCTTTGACCCGGTTGAGCGGATGACTGGAGCCTGCGGGCCGCAAGTGGACGAAAACGTGATGCTGATCAGGGCCAACTGGAAAGTCCTCGTCGAAAACACACTGGAGAGCTATCATATTGGTTTCATCCATCCCGACACCTTCAGCCGTCTAAATGTCGGCGAGGGTGCCTTCGCGTGGCAGCCGCCGCATTCTTCGTGGGGCTCTCCCTTAGGCCAGAGGTTTCTCGTCCGGATGGCTAAGATCATGTCGTTGTTCGATTCCCGGCCGCTGAAGCTGGATGGATATTTTCACCAACTCGTGTTTCCCAATGTGACACTTGCTTCGACCCAGGGCACATCCTTCAGCGTGCAGTTTTTCGAGCCGGTTGGCCCGGGCGAGACGCGATTTACGAGCGTCGTCTTTCAAACGCGCCTCGGCGAAGTGTCGCCTGGCACGCAGGCGGCGGTTGATGCGATGAACGTTTCCGTGAAGGATTTTAATCGAGCGGTTTTTGCCGAGGACAAAGAGATATGCGAACAGGTGCAGCTCGGTGTTGCTGAGACCGGGCAGACGGGCATCCTCAGCGACGAAGAACTCCGCGTCGGAGATTTCCAAACGCACTACTTGCGTCTGATGGACTCAACAACATGAATAGAAAAAAGCGCAGACTTCTTTTGGTTGGCGCAGGTGCCATGGGGCGCGAACTCGCCTCTTGGATCAGGTTTGATGTGCCGGAATTGGCTGATTTTGAATTTGGTGGATTTCTGGGGGACAATCCGCATGGGCTTGATGACTTTCCCGCATACTGCCCGGGAATCGTGTCAGCCATTGCAGACTTCAAACCAAATCCCGGGGACGCCTTGGTGATGGCCATCGCTGACCCAACGATTAAATTGGCGGTGGCGCAGAAGCTCGAAGATCAGGGCGCGGAGTTTTTGAGTTTTGTGCATCCGTCTGTCTTGATCGCAGATCATGTCTTGATTGGGCGCGGAGTGGTGATTTGCCCGAACGCCGTGGTGAGCTGCCACGCCGTGATCGGAGATTTCGTTTCGATCAACCTCTCATGCACGGTGGGCCACGATGTCAGGATCGGACGTGGCTGCACCTTGAGCTCTCATGTTGATCTCACTGGCTTTGCGAGTTTAGAGGAAGGCGTGTTTCTGGGATCCCATGCCTCGGTGTTGCCGCGCGCGAAGATTGGCGCGTTTGCGAAGGTCGGTGCGGGCAGCGTGGTATTGCGCAGAGTGAATGGAAGGGCGACCGTCATGGGCGTGCCTGCAAAGCAGATTCTGCCCTGAGGCCGTATGATGTCTCGCGCCGCAATCGCCGCAATCGCTCATCATCTGCCTGATCAGAGGCTCACCAACGAGTTGTTGGCGGCGGAGTTTCCCGAGTGGGGTGCGGAAAAAATTGCCGAGAAAACGGGTATCCAAACCCGGCACATCGCGGCGGAGGGTGAACTCTCATCCGACCTTGCGGCCGCCGCGGCGAAAAAGCTCTTCGCTACGGGCGTTGTGCGGGCTGAGGATATAGATTTCGTTCTGCTCTGCACCCAAACGCCGGACTTTGCTCTGCCAACCACGGCGTGTCTGTTGCAGCACCGGCTGGGGATTCCCACGACCGCGGGCGCTCTCGACTTCAATCTCGGTTGCTCGGGCTACGTTTATGGATTATCTTTAGCTAAAGGTCTGATTGAGACTGGCCAAGCTGATCGGGTGCTGCTGCTTACGGCGGAGACTTACAGCAAACTGCTCGATCCGGCGGACAAGACGGTGCGCACAATTTTCGGTGATGCGGGTGCGGCTACTTTGGTCGTCGCCGACCCCAGGGTTGAAAATGAATACATTGGACCATTTGCGTTCGGCACCAACGGCGAAGGTGGGCCTAACCTAGTCTGTCATCTTCGCGGATTCCGGGGTGCCACCGCCGAGGCCACGGGGCGGGACGGGCTCTGGATGAACGGCCCAGAAATTTTCAATTTTACCCTTAAGGTCGTTCCGGACGTCGTGCAAAGACTCTTGACGAAAGCCGGGCTAAAACAGAGGGACGTGGATCTCTTCGTTTTTCATCAAGCCAACCGCTACATGCTGGAACATCTCCGGAAAAAACTTGGCGTGTATCCAGAGAAATTTGTTGTCGCGATGGAGCATTCGGGTAACACCGTTTCTTGTACGATTCCAATCGCGTTGCGCGAGGCTCAATCAGCGGGACAGTTGCGACCGGGTGCCCGGGTGATGTTGGTAGGCTTTGGAGTGGGCTACTCTTGGGGTGCCGTGATGCTGCGGTGGCTATGACCGCAAGATGTTTATCCTTGCCTTTTCACAGACGATGAGATTGTCTTTTAGCTTAAAGCGACGCTAGTGAGGCTTATGTGTTAGAGTACGCCGGTTCACATGGTTCCCAAGGTGTGCTGATTACGGTCAGTGTCCCGGATGCTATACATTGAAGCAACACTCGAGCGACGGCGGCGGCGCGGTCAGAATGAAATCAGTGTCTTGGTCCGGGAATTCTCTGAATCCAGCCTAAGTCAGAAAAAGTTCGCACTCAAATTTGGGGTTCACCCGCTGATTGTCGCCCGTTGGGTTGAGTCTTGCTCGGGTAAGTCGGCTCACAGATGGCCCCGCCTCAACGGTAAGCGTGCGGTGGTCAACATGGTTCCCAATCCGATGTAAGTCAGTAAGCGTCACCCGAGGCACCTCTCCGCATAGGTGCCATAGTTTGCCGAGTATGACGTTTATGCAGCGGCTCTGAGGGCGGGGGTATGCATTTGCCCCCAGTTTGCCGGCAGGAGGACGACCAACTGACGGTTGGTCATCGAAGGCAGGCGGGTCAGGACGTCCTTAAGGTAGGCATACGGATCGATTCCCCGGCGACGGCAACTCTCGATCACTGTGTATAGGATCGCGCCGCGTTCCCCGGCTCCGGCTTCCCCGAAGAATAACCAGTTTTTCTTTCCTAGCGCCGTGGGCCGAATCGCATTTTCGATCTGGTTATGCCGACTCCAGATTTATGCCGCGCCGAACTCAGGGGCTTGGGTTTTCCTGAGGAAACGGAGGATCGGGAGATCGCGCACGCGTCATAATCATAGGGCCTCGAGGAATGCCAACAGTCGGTCTTTGGGTCGGTAGCGTTTGAGCGGGGCTT
>JBEGOB010000176.1:0-10431 GCA_041182265.1 Verrucomicrobiota bacterium
GCATGGGGCCCAAGCTTCTTCCGCTGACGCTCAAGCCCGGCGATGTCAAACCCGGAAAAATTTGGGATGATGCAGAGCGCCTTGGAAAGCCGGTCACGTGGATGCAACGCTCCAAAATCACCACCGGCTTCACCGATGCCGCACTCGCATTCATCGACGCCTCGGCCCACGCGGAGAAACCCTTTTTCATCAACCTCTGGCCGGATGACGTGCCCAGCCCGTTCTGGCCGCCGGTCGATCAATGGCGCGACGGGAAGCGCGGACTCTATCATGCCGTGCTTGAGTCCATGGATCGCCAATTCGGAAAATTATTCCAACGCATCCAAACGGATCCCGCACTCCGCGACAACACCCTGATTCTCATTTGCTCCGATAACGGCCCCGAAGTCGGCGCCGGATCGGCAGGAAACTTCCGCGGCAGCAAGGCCATGCTCTATGAAGGCGGCATCCGCTCGCCGCTCGTCGTCTGGGGACCCGGCTTCACAAATCCGACAAAAACCGGCACCGCCAACCGCACTTCGCATTTCGCCACGATCGACGTCACGCCCACACTCCTAACAATCGCGGGAGTTTCCGCTCCGCCCGACACCACCTTCGACGGAGTTTCAATGCACGCCACGCTCCTGGGTCACTCCGAAGCCTCGCGCGACCGACCGCTCTTTTTCCGGCGTCCACCCGACCGAGCCTCATTCTCTGGCGACAACAAGCTCCCCGATCTCGCCGTGCGCGACGGCCGGTGGAAACTCCTCTGCACCTACGAAGGAGCATCTGCCCAGCTCTACGATCTCGATGTCGACCCTTCGGAAAAAAGAAATCTAGCTGAATTACATCCTGCCGAGACTGCCAGACTAACGGCTTCTGCCGTCGCATGGCATCGCTCGATTCCGGCAGATAACGGTGCCACGTATCGGCCACCGGCGAAGAAAAAGTAAGCGGCGGCGCGCCCCCACGACGAGATGCGGTGGGAGGGACCACGCCGCGCTGGAATTTTTTTCAAGAAGATTGGTCAGCTTTCTTCCGCAGCCGCCGTGTCTTCATGCAGACAACACCGGAGATCTCGGAATTGTCAAATCCGTGAAAACCCAGCTATTCCCCAACTTTGCCGCATCGATCAGCCATGAATCCGGGAGAGAGTCAGCTTTCGCTTCCGGCAAGCCGTGAGCTAACAAAACCCAAGGGCAATCCGTCAAACGATGAAAAAACCACGATTTCTTCCGCTTCTCAACTTCATCACAGCGGGTCTCATCCTGCTTTTGCAGGCGAGCTACGCCCAGCCCACCTCTTCGCTCGTCTTTCCGGGTGCTGATGGCAGGTTGCAATACAGCCTGTATGCCAACGAGTCGCAGACTTCAGTGGCAAACCGCATGATCGACTTCTCGACTGCTGGCTACATGGGCGGCGGGGTTGCGATTCCATGGGTTCCCGTGGTCAAGACACTGAACCCGGACCCGCTCGGTGGTGATGACCGTGCCCGGATCCAGGCCGCGATCAACGAGATCGCCGCGATGCCGCTCTCGTCGGCCGGATTCCGGGGCACCCTGCTCCTCACGGCGGGAGCATACCGCGTTTCTGACCGGATCAATATCAGTTCCAGTGGTATCGTCATTCGAGGGGAAGGTCAGGGGTCGACCGGCACCGTGGTGACGTTCACCTCGACAAGCATTAACGGCGTCGATCCCTACGCATTGTTGTTCTATTTCAGGGGCACCTCCGGATGGACGAAGGTCGCAGGCACCGAGACCCCCATCACGAATGCCGTCGTGCCCGCTGGCACATTCACGATGACCCTTGGCTCCACGGCAGGCCTCAGCGTTGGATCCCGCATCATCGTCCACCGGACCCCCAATCAGGCTTGGATCGATTTGCTGAAAATGAAGGCAAGTTTCTGGGCTCCGGACCCAGACGCCGTTGACTGGCTTCCGCAGGACTACGATGTCGAGGCACCCAGAACCATCACCGCCATCAATGGCAACACCATCACGCTTGACGCCCCGGTCACGCAAGCCATCGAGACTCAATACGGCGGTGGCGAGGTTTATCGCTACACCTTCAGTGGTGCGGTCCGCCAATCGGGCATCGAGCGTATTCGCCTCGAATCAAGCTTTACCGGCCCAACGGACGAAAACCACGGGTGGGAAGCCGTTCGGTTCTATCAGGCGGAGGACTGCTGGGCGCGGCAGGTGACGGCGAGATACTTTGCATTCGGCTGCGTAAATGCCTGGGTTCACTCAAAAAACATCACTGTGGAGGATTGTGCGATGCTTGATCCGGTCTCACAGGTCACGGGAGGACGTCGTTACTCCTTCAATACCGACAGGTCTTCCGCCATCCTTTTCCAGCGCAACTACACCCGGAATGGCCGCCACGACTACGTCACCTCAGCCCGGACGCTCGGACCCACGGCCTTTGTGGATTCACTTGCCGTCACCCCGAGTACCGACAGCGGACCGCACCATCGTTACGCGGAAGGCCTCCTGTTTGACAACATCAAGGGAGGTGAAATCGCCGTCCAGAACCGCGGGTCCTCAGGCTCGGGTCACGGTTGGTCAGGCGCACAGGTCGTCCTCTGGAATTGCGAAGGCACCCAGCTCCGCTGTGATGCTCCCAAAGGCGCGATGAACTTCGCGCTTGGCTGCAAGGGAACGAAAACCCAGGGCAATCCATGGACGATCGGAAACGAGCCATACGGCATCTGGGAATCGTTGAACACCCCGATCACCCCGCGCAGCCTCTACTACAAGCAACTCGACGACCGCCTCGGCAAGGCGGCCATGCTCAACGTCACGTCCCAGAGCCAGCGCAATGGCGCGATCTTCACCGAAATGTCCTCCTGGCAGGGAAATGGCGCCCCTCCGGGAGCACCTTCCTGGCAGCCGGTTCAGGTGGAAGTGCTTGCCGAAGAATCCACCCCCGCAGGAGCGGGCCACAATCTTTACGCCGCCATCCATCAGCCTTTGCCCGCCAACTATCCGATGACCGCAGGCTGGACACAAGTCAGCGGCCCCGCCTCGGCAATTTTCGCCAACGCGTCCGCAGCGTCCACCACGGTGGCCTTTCCACTGGCAGGAAGCTATGTCCTCCGGTTTTCCGCCTCGCAGACCGACGGCGTTTCCGCGATCACCTATAGCGACTCGGACACGGTGACCATCAACGCCGATGCTTCTCTATCCGGACTTGCCGTTGCATGGGATGCCGGTGGTGGAAATACGAATTGGTCCACCCTCCTGAACTGGAGCGACGACGCATCACCCGCTGGCGATTTCGTGACCTTCAATACCGCCGGACTCCTCGCAAGCGGCACCACCAACACCGTGAACGCCAGCGAATCCATCGCCTCGCTCAGCTATCAATTCGAAAGTTCCACGACCCAACACACGACAAGCATCGCCGCCGGCCAGGCACTGGATGTAGCCGGAAATTTTCTCCTAGCCGGAAGCGCCACTGCGGCGGCTCCCACGAATGTGACGATCACCGGCAGCACGGGATCGCTCACGGTCGGAGGCACGTCGTTTCAAGTCGGGCAAACGACACCAACCGCCGGCAGTACTTACAACATCCTCGACATGAGCGGGCTTGGCAATCTAACTGCCAATCTGGGAAGCGGCGGAACCTTCCGCCTAGGGGCGAGCAGCACGGCAACCACCGGTGCTCTGGCGACTATGAAACTTTCCGCTAACAGCGAAATCACAGCAAACATGCTCGGTGTGGGTGACCGTGCGGGTAGAGGTGGCACACATACTTTGAAACTCGGTAGCAGCGCGAATACCATCCATGCCAACACGATCAACGTCGGTTCGAACGCCGGGCGGGGCAATGGCGAGCTTTCGTTTGAAAGTGGCACTGGCACACTGCAACTGCGTGCGGCCGACGGGACAGCGGCAGTGACCGCAATGAACCTTGTCAACAACTCCTTCGGCCACAGTGGCACCCATACCGCGAATGTGGATCTGACCGGCCATAGCGTCGATGCGAAGATCGGCGCGCTGAACATGGCAATCCGCACCGGAACAAACGGCGGAGCCACCTCGGCCTTCGCCTTCGACACCGGAACGCTGGAAGTCGGCACCGCCACCATGGCCCGGAACGGAAATGCGGCCAGCACAGGCACGTCCAGCGCCGCCATCAACATTGGCGGCGGAACAGCATCATTCGGCAACATCAACATGGCGAGAAGCGAGGCAAGCGGAGGAACCTCGAATGCCACCCTCAACCTAACCGGTGGCACCACCACCGTGACCGGAGACATCGTCAAGATCGGCGGCAGCGGCACCACCTCTGCCAAGGTCATTCTCGACGGCGGCACCCTTGACATGGACAGCGGAAACATCGGCGACCCGACCAACACCGTCGCCCTTACCCTCGCGTCCGGAACTTTGCAAAATGTCGCGCAGATCAACGGCGGTGGCGATCTATCAAAAAATGGTAACGGCAACCTAGTCATTTCCGGCAACAACACCTTCACCGGCGGCATGAACCTGTTTGGAGGCGAGGTGAAAATCACCGATAGCGGTAGTTTCGGCATTGGCTCGAAAAACCTGAACATCCAGGTCGGTGCCTACGTGAACCTCGACGGCACGACTGGCGATCTATCTCTTTCGTCCGGCATCACCATGACCACCGCCGGACTCGCTCTGCTCAATTCGGCCGGAAACAACACCGTCAACGGCGACATCTCGATCATCGCGGGCAGCGCCATCACCGAGGTCACAAGTGACGGCGGTTCGCTCAATCTCGCCGGAAATATTTCTGCTGGAGTCGCATCATCCCGCAACCTGCAGCTGTCGGGCACCTCGACCGGCACCAATTCCGTTAGCGGTGCCATCAGCAACGGCTTGGGCACTTTGAACCTTATCAAAACAGGCCCCGGAACCTGGTCGCTCACAAGCGCCAGCAATTCCTACACCGGCAACACCATCATCGATGAGGGAACCCTGAGCGTTGCGAATCCCGATTTCGATGCGAACTCCACCGTCTCCATCGGAACCCTGGCGAATCCGGGAGTTGCCTTTCTGAACTTGCCGAACGCCGGTAACGATACCGTCGCCACCTTGAACATCGACGGCGTCGGGCAACCCGCAGGAAAGACCTATGGAAATGCTTCCAGCGTTCTTCCGGTCATCGCCACTTCCGCCATCACCGGTCCCGGCACCATCACCGTTCCTGGATCTGGAACGCCCTACTCCATCTGGGCGGACGCTTTCCTCCCCGGAAATGATGTGTCCGATCCAACCGGCGACAACGACAAGGACGGCCTCACCAACCACCAGGAGTTCGCCTTCGGCCTCAGCCCCATCGACGGATCAGCGGTCAATCCCATCCTTGTCCCACTCGACAAGACCGCCGGTACATTCACCTACCGGCGTCGTGCCGGAACCAGCCTCACCTATAGGATCTTCACCTCCACCTCCCTCACCACCAACAGTTGGACGGAGGACACCGCCGCTACCTTGGGCCAAGTCGCAACGCCTGCCGGCAGCACCGAAAACGTAGTCGTCACACTGACCGGAGCGCCGTTCACCGCGCCCTCGCTCTTCGTCCGCGTCGCCGCTGAGTGATGGATTGCCTCTCGGTCGGAACCGATCTCGAAGGATAACTCCGAAAATCCGTCAGTTTTCCCGGGAGTGCCGTATCTTGTTAAGGCGCAAAAGGAATCCCGCAAATATCACCGGCCTTCCCTAACATAAGATCCACCTCATCGCAGATCACATGATCAAACCCATCGCATTCAGTTTCTTCATCGCCCTCCTTGCGCACGTCCCGCCGCTTTTGGCAGCGAAACAACCCAACGTCGTTATCATCCTCACCGACGACCAAGGCTACGGTGATGTTTCCTCCCATGGCAATCCCATCCTCAAGACACCCCACCTCGACCGGCTGCACGCCGAGTCCGCGCGCCTCACCGACTTCCATGTCGATCCAACCTGCGCCCCCACCCGTGCCGCGTTGCTGACCGGAAAATACCCGCACCGCGTGCGGGTGTGGCATACCATCGCGGGAGGAAACCACCTGCGTGAGGGCGAGCTGACGATGGCGGATGCCTTCCGCTCCAATGGCTACCGCGCCGCGATCTTCGGCAAGTGGCACCTCGGATCCAATTTCCCTTACCGCCCGATAGACCGCGGCTTCGATGAATGGCTCGGCCAAGGCGACGGCGGCACCGGCACCACCGACGACCATTTTCTCAATGACCGCGTCAATGACCACTACCTCCACAACGGAGAATGGAAAGCCATCGATGGCTGGGCGCCCGATGTATTTTTCAACTCCGCCATCAGCTTCATCCGGGACCGTGCAAAAGATCAAAAGCCGTTTTTCCTCTATCTACCCACCTATTCACCCCACGACCCACATACTCTACCCGATCCCGCGTGGGCGAAAGAACATCGTGAAAAAGTCAATCCTCGAACGGCATTCTTCTTCGCCTCCATCGAAAAAATCGACGGCCTGATCGGCAAGTTGCGCGCGGCACTTTCCGAGGAGGGACTCGACCGGGATACCATCCTCATCTTCATGACCGACAACGGCGGCACCGATGGGGTGAAGGTCTTCAACGCTGGGATGCGCGGCAAGAAAGGCGATGTCTACGACGGTGGCCACCGTGTGCCGTGCTTCATCCGCTGGCCCGGCGGTGGACTGCGGCACGGCGAGGACATCGCCCCGCTCAATGCCCACCTCGATGTGTTCCCGACCCTCGTCGACCTCTGCGGACTCAAGCTCTCCCCTGATCCGCAGTTTGATGGCAGGAGTTTCCGCACCCAGTTGTTGGAAACCAACCCTGCGGTTCCCGAGCGAGTGCTGTTTGTGGAACGCCAGAGGACCTTCAAACCGGTAAAGTGGAGCGGGGCCGTGGCCATGACCTCGCGCTGGCGACTGGTCAACGGCAAGGAACTCTTCGACATCAAAGACGACCCCGCCCAGACGCGCAACGTGATCGAAGAGCATCCCGAAGTCGTCACGAAACTGCGCAACGACTTCGACACCTACTGGACCAAGGTCTCCCCCGGTGACCGGGAACGCGCCGTGTTCATCGTCGGCGACGACCGCGATCCGGAAACCTTCCTCCATCCATCGGACTGGTATCTATCAAATGTGCCTTGGCATCACGCCCGGGTCGCCGGCGGGCCACCTGAAGCCGGAGACTGGCATGTCCGCGCCGCCCGCTCGGGAACCTATCACTTCGAGGTGCGGCGCTGGCCCCGCGAGGCGGACGCCAAGCTCGTAGGCGCGCCCGTGATCCGGAAAACCGTGGATGCATGGGATGCAAGCGGCCCGAAGCCCGATCTCATCTATGGCAATACCAAAACGCCCTTCAAAAAATTGCCCGTAGCGGCTGTCCGCCTGAAGGTGGCTGACCAGACCCAAACTCTGGCCGTAAATGCAGAAGCGAAAGAGGCTTCATTTGATTTCATGCTGGAAAAAGACAGCAATGTCCCGGTGAAAGCAGAACTCCTCGACAGCTCGGGCAAACTGCTTGCCGGAGGCTACTATGTCTATTGCCGCCTGGCCACCCCTTGATAGCCCCCGGATCATCCATCCCCGGCCTGACGATCAGCCCTTTTCCTCACCTTGCGCAACGAGGTGTCGCACCCCCTTGAAAAATATTTTCAGAAATCAGGTCAGCTTTTTCCAAGGGACGCCGTGAAGTGAGGTAGCTGGTTCAAAAACCCACAAATTTCGAAGACCTGCCTCAACACAACATCAATCAACCCATGAAAAATCCACGTTTCTTCCTTTTCCCGACCTCAATCGCCGCCAGTTTCATGGTGCTCACCCCGGCACTCCACGCCGCCATCTCATGGGATGGCGGAGGTGCCAATACCAGCTGGTCCACCCTGGCAAACTGGAGCACCGACACCTCCCCCTCAGGCGATGAAGTCACGTTCAACGCCACCGGGGCACTCACATCCGGCACCACAAATACCGTGGATGCCAGCGAGACGATCGCATCCCTCAGCTACAATTTCGAAGGTGCCAATCAACACACGACCGTCATTGACGCGGATCAGACTCTGGACGTAGCCGGCAACTTCCTCGTCGCCGGAAGCACCACCGCGACGACTGCCACAAATGTGAACCTCACCGGCGGCACTGGCACGCTCACGGTGAGTGGCACCTCCTTTCAAGTCGGACAACTCTCTCCAGCCTCCGGCAGCCCCACCAACATCTTGGACATGAGTGGCCTGGGTAGCTTGAATGCCAACCTGGGTGCCGCCGGAATTTTCCGCCTGGGCGCTAGCAGTACCGCAACTAGTGGAGCGCAGGTAACCGTAAAGCTCGCTGCCACCAGCAGCATTACCGCAGCCGTGCTCGGCGTCGGTGACAGGGCGGGAAGAGGCATCACCCAGACTCTGAAACTCGGGAGTGTCGAGAATACCATCAACGCCGACACGGTGGCAGTTGGATCCGCCGCAGGACGTGGCAGTGGCAATATTTCCTTCGAAACAAGCACCGGCACCTTGCTGCTCCGTGCTGCGGACAGCACGGCGGCAGTCACCGCCATGAACCTGGTCAACAACAGCTTTGGTCACAATGGCACCCACACGGCGGTCGTGGATTTTTCCGCTCACAGTGTGGACGCCAAAATCGGCGCGCTGACCATGGCCAGGCGAACCGGAACGGGTAGTGCTGGCTCCAATGCGACTCTAACTTTTAATGCAGGAACACTCGAAGTCGCTTCGGTCAACATGGCCGTAGGCACCAACGCAGGAATGACCGGCAACAACAACGCCACCATCAACATCGGCGGCGGCACGGCCAAGTTCGGCCCGATTTCCATGGCGACCAACAACAGTGGTGGCGGCATCACCGCGGCGCTCAACTTCACAGGGGGAAGCACCACGGTCACCGGCGGCATCACTCGTGTCGGTGGCACAGCAGTCGGGACCACCGTTGCTAACCTCACACTCAACGGTGCCACCGCCGTTCTCGACACATCCGGGGCTAATCTCACCAACCTGACCAACATCACCTACACCGACGGCCTCTTCAAAAACCTGGGTGTCGTCAATACCGGCATGACCTTGGCTGGGACAGGCTCCCGCGTGTTTGATCAAGGACTCAATATCTCAGGTATCATCCAAGGCGACATCACAGGCGTGGAGGTCGGACTCACCAAACAAGGCCCGGGTGCCCTCGCCCTCTTCGGGACCAACACCTACGACGGCCCCACGCAGATCGATGCCGGCGGCCTTATTTTTGGATCGAAAAACGCAAAAACCGCCGCAATCGCCACGGCAAGCGCCCTGGGCAGCGTCGGCCTTGGTGCGCATGATTCGGATGCACTCTACTACTCGGCCGCTGAAATTGGCAGCTTGTTTAACACGAACTCGCTGAGCGATTTCGACCTAGACCCCGCATCCGGAGTCCTCATCGACACCACCCATGCCGGTGGATCCTTCACTCAGAATATCGCACTAACGGCTGCCCGTGCGCTGACCAAGACCGGCACAGGCAGCTTGGTTCTGCCCCTTGCCAATCCCTTCACCGGGAACGTGCAGATCATTGGAATCGCAACTTCCAACACCCTTCGCATCGAACACAGCGAAGCTCTCGGCCCGATCGCCACCCCCAAAACGATCACCCTCACCGGCGACAACCGCAAGGTTTCGATCCTCGAACTCGCCAACAACATCACCGTGGACGTTGATAAGACGATCAACACCTCCGGCAAGAGCTACATCGCCAACGGTGAAACCGCATTCGGCTCGCCGGTCTTCCTGCGCAACGCTTCCGACAACAACGCATTGCTTGGAAATATTCTAATCACTGCCGCTGGAGGTGGCTATTTCATCGAATCGGCCGCCGGCACCCTCACCCTCGGCGCTCCCGCGACGACCTCCGTCCTGCGCAATGATGTGGTCAACTCCAACCGGTCCTTCAACTTCCTCGGTGGCGGAGATGTCGTGGTCAATTCCCGGTTCGTCGATACTGACGCGACCACGTCCACGGGGATCAGCAAACTCGGCACCGGCACCCTCACCCTGCCGCGCACCGACAACCAAGGCACGCAGGCGACTCCGACATTCTCCGTCGGCACCACCGTGGTGGAAAACATGACCGCCAGCGGAACCCCGAGCTCGATCGGCGCCGGCACCGCCTTCAATTTCGGCGGCACCTTCCGCCATGCGGGTGCGGCGAACTCCTCCAGCGACCGCCCCTTCGGCCTCGTCGGGCCCACGCCCACGCTTGAATCGTCCGGCACCGGCTCGCTCGCCCTCACCAGCACCGCGCCAGTCACCCTCGTCAATGGCGCGGGCACTCCCATCGCCCTGTTCGCGCTCGGTGATACGGTGATCACGGCACGCGATGCTCACACGCTGTTTCCGGGCATGACCATCGCAGCCACAGGCATTGCCTCAGGCACCAAGATCGCGGCCGTCAACTACGATACCCGGCAAATCACCCTCGACACCCCCACCACCGCGGCTCCGC
>JBEGOB010000177.1:0-3584 GCA_041182265.1 Verrucomicrobiota bacterium
ATTTCCTGGATTGAGCACCTCCAGCACGAGCGCTTCCCAGCGTTGCATGGAGTCCGAAGTTTCGGCGAAATAAGTGACGTCGCCGATGTGCGCAGGACGTTGGAAAATAATGCTAAGTTCAGTCGCAGTCCGGGATACGGTGGGTTGTGCCGTGAAGGCGAGCGGATCGGTTCCGAGCGCGTATTCAGCGAGATTTTTCAGGCCATCTCCGTCGGGATCCGCGTCCGGACCTGTATCACCATCAAGGATTTGTTGAAGTGTGAATTGATCAGTCTGCCACGCTGTGAAGCTTCGAAGAGAAATGACAAACAATCCGGAAGCGCTGCCTTGATAGTTAGCGTCATCGATGACTGCACTGATTTCATAGGTGCCGGGCGCCGTAGGCGGAATGGAGCCTCCTCCGTAGGTAATGTCCACCGCAAGGCCGGCAGGCATGGTGGTCGCTGTGACCGGTTGCGGAGTGCCATCGTAAGTGACTGCAAGATTTCCAAGAACTACAATCGCAGCCCCCCGCAAAGGGGTGGCGCTGACCGGCATGGTGCTCACCCCATCAGCCGACCCTCCTTGGGCAGTGATCACATAGTGATAGATGATCCCGTAATCCGTGGAGGTATCAATATAAAACGGGCTGGATGTGGTGGCGATCACCACTTGATGGGCTCCATCAGATGTTGATCGGCTGACGGTGTAGTTGGTGGCTTCTGCCGTCGGAGTCCAGGCCAAGCTCACCTGAAGTTCTCCCGGCGTTGCAGTTACATTCAGATTCGTAACGGCGCTTGCCAGATTGCTATTCAGACTCTCCCCGGCGGGGCTGACGGCACTTACCTGATAGATGTAAGCATGCCCACTGGAGAGGCCACTGTTGCGATAGCTCGTGCCAGTCACGCCGGTAGCGATGGTGACCAAAGGGCCGCCACTGGTGGATGAACGTTTCACGTTGTAGCTGACTGCATTTGCGGAAGCTGCCCACGCCAAGTCGATCTCGCTGGAGGAAGTTACTGTCGCCGCCAAGCCGGTCGGCGCGGTGGGGATGACTCCACTGCTGGAGCCGGACACTTGGAGATTGTCAATATTTGCGCCACTGGATCCGATCGCGGTCAAACGCAGAATATTGTTCCCTGTATTCAGGACCATTGGGATGCGCACAGTCGTCCAGGTGGTCCAGCCACCCGTGGGTGGGAAACTCAAGCTATCGTCCGCAACAACACCGTTGACTTTCAATTCAAGCGGCCGATCAACCGTTGCCCCAAGAGCATAGCGAAACTCCAGCAGATAGGTCCCGGACGACAACACATTGACCTTCCACTCGATGAAATCACCCGCAGCACCGGCATAATCAGCATAACCAGTCCCCTTGTAGTCGGTATATTGAGTCGCAACCACCGGACCGGACAACGTTGCGAACTCGGCCTCGTGGACCGTCACCGAAGGCACTGCATATTCAAGTTTAGGCCGGAGGCTATTCAGGATGGATTCTCTGGAACTAAAGCCCACAAACATGTTAGAGGAACCAAGATCGGAAATCTTAAGTGACAGGATGCCATCGCCCAGCGCCTCAGCTTTCACAAGGTCCGTGACATCCACAGAAACCGGCACTCCGACCCTATAAGCACCCACACTGGCAGCGATCGTCCCAGAACCAGCAGGTTGGTTGTTCCACGTCATGGCCGTCTCACTCCAAGTGTCGTCGCTCACCAGTTCATAGGCAAAGGTGGCGCTTCCGTCCACCTGATAAGGCACCAACTTGAGCGCCACATTCTCAGCTTGGTCCAATCCACCGACATTGAAGCGAAGATACGAATTTCGGTTAAACCCCGAACCGAAGGTCCCGCCGTTTTTTACCACGAGATTGGTGCTGGTCCCGAAGTTGGTGTTCGCACTGCCTCCGTCGCGCACATACGTATCAGCCACCGCTTCCAGGCTCTGCGTCGCCAGTGTATTCATGCTAATTTCATTGCTGTCCGCACTTTCGCCATTCTCATTGATGGCCGTGACCACATAGTGATAGGAAGTCCCTGCAAACAAAAAGCTATCATTGTAGGTGGATCCGTTCACGACACTGGCGACCGGAATAAATGGACCTCCACTCGAAAGCGAGCGCTTCACCTGATAGGACACTGCACCCGGAGATACTGTCCAAGACAGGTTGATCTGCTGGAACGAAGCCGCAACCCCAAGCAGACCCGTGGGCGATTCCGGGGGAGCTGGAGGATCACTCGTGTAAGTTGTGGCCCATGCCTCCGAACTCGCCACGCTTTCACCGGCACCGTTGACCGCATTGACCACATAGAAATACGCGGTTTCCTGAGAACACCCCAAGTCGCTGAAGACTGTCCCTGTCACGTTGGTCGCGATTACCTCATGAGGACCGCCACTGGTCACTGCTCGACTTATATTGTAGCTTGATGCGCCCGAAGAAGCGACCCATGAAAGATCGATCCTGCTTGAAGTAACTGCCATTGCGGCGAGATCTGCCGGACTTGTCGGCAGCGTGTAATCCGGAACAACAGTGCATTGCAGTGCAGGACGAAGATTGGAGACCAAGACTTCCTTGGGGTAAAAGCCCACAAGGATGGCGGTGGCATTCGGCTCAGAAACTTTCAATGAGAGCAGACCATCTCCCGCCGCTTCACTCTTCGCGATCATCGTCACATCAATCGACTTCTGCTGGTTGACAGTGTAACCGGAAAGGCTCGCAATCAAGCTGCCGGACCCAGCCGGTTGGTTATTCCAAGTCATGCCTCCGCTGCCCGTTTCGATCCAACTATCATCCGTCACGAGTTCGTAGTTCAGTGTGGGGTTGCCGTCCACCTGATAGGGAGTCAACTTCAACGTCACAGTTTGCGCATTGACCAAAGCACTCACGTCGAACTTGAGAAATGTGGAACGGTTATAGCCGGTGTCGGTGAGCCCGTCGTTTTTCGTCTTCAGTTCAAGGTCGCTTCCATGGATGTAGTTGCCCGCGTTTCCGTCGTTCACCATCGTATCCGCGATCGGTTCAAAGCTTGCCGTGCTCGGTGTGGCGGTGCTGGATGGCATACTGTCCGGACCTGCACCCATTTGGTTCACCGCAGAGATGACGTAGTAATATGTTGTGCCTGCAAACAAGTTGGTGTCGGTGAGCACACTTCCGCTCACGCCAGTGGCCACGGTCGTATAAGGCCCGCCGCTGAACCGCGAACGCTTCACAATGTAGGTATCCGCCCCTTGGACTGAATTCCAAGTTAGATTGATACGATCAAGCGACAAGGCAAGCGCGGCAAGTCCCGTCGGGGCAAGCGGAGGCACCGCTGACTGGGTTGTGGCACTTATTTCCGCACTGTCCGCGCTGGTGCCGTTGGCATTGATCGCGCTGACGACATAGTAATAAGTCGTGAGCTCCGAACGCCCGGTGTCGCTGTAGCCTGTGCCGCTCACGCCCGTAGCAAGGGTGGTGTAAGGTCCGCCACTCGTCGAGGACCGCCTGACAACATAGCCATCCGCCCCCGGAGCAATCGTCCATGTGAGGTCGATCTGCGAGGTGGAGACCGCCGTCCCGGAGAGCCCAACTGGAAGAAACGGTGGCTTACCCGCCATCCACACCG
>JBEGOB010000178.1:0-13578 GCA_041182265.1 Verrucomicrobiota bacterium
AGCGACGACCTTGCGTCATGGACCGACCTCGCCCGCAGCACCGCAGGCGCGGCGATGGCGCCTCTCGTCGTGGGCGTGGACGTCATCGAGACCGGTGCGGGCGTGCTGCGCACGGTGGAGATGCGCGACGCCTCCCTCACGAACGGTTCCGCGTATCAGCGCCGGTTTCTCCGCCTGCACGCAGCACCGTGACACAGGCGGACTCCCGGCTTGCTTGACCTTCGGGGATGAACCGGCGCATCAGAGAAAGCCGGGCTTTCCGACAGATATCCGAATGCTCAAAGAACAAGCATCGTCCGGCTCAGGGCGTTTGGCTGGAAGGTTCATATTTGAGGAGGTGTTTGGAATAGGAGGTCGATGGCAATTTGTGGGTTTTGCTGATAGTGAACGATCAGGGAGGGTAAATTGCGTTTCTCATCAAAGGGGATGACCGCCAGCAGGGCATTGCGGGTCAGCGCGAGGTTCTGGGCAACGTGCGGGTGGCGGTGCCTGTGGCGGTCTTCCTGCCAGACGGAGTCGTCACGCTTGTGGTGATTGCGGTTCTCCACGCTCCAATGCCCGCGCACAGCCCGGCCGAGATGTGCCGGATTCTCTGGGGGCAGGCTGGAGATGAAGTGCCGGATGTGAACACGCGCCTCGCTTTCCGGTTCTGCTTTGGCCCGCCATTCGCGACGGACTTTCACCCCACTGCCTGCGGAGAGCAGACCGACATCCACCGGAGCAATCGCGCACACGGCAGCACTGCGGATGTTGATGCGACCGTGATCGCCATCCACACTCAGCTTAAAAAAGGGGTGCCCTCGAGGATCTTTTCCGCGCCCTCAAGACGCTTGGAGGTGTTGGCTTTGGTGCCGACAAGGTAGTCGCCGCCTTTTTGAACGATGACGCGCAGGGTGTCTTGTTTGTTGTGGAGGGGATCGAGCGTTACGAGCGCGTTTTCAAGTCGGACATGCGGGCTTTCTAATAATTTTCGGGCTTCGCTGTCTTCCTTTTTGCCGCTAGCGGGGATCATGGGCACGGGGCGGCCGTCCTCATGGCGGAGAGTGGGTGGCGGCGACTTTGGGCGCGATGGGGATCGGGCACTTGCAGGAAGGCGCTGCGCAAGCTAGTGAGTTCCTTGAGCTTGAGCGGACTGCGTGCTCCACCGCTGACGACAACGGCCTGCTGACAATCGTCGGGCAGATCCTTGGCGCACATTCGTTGAAAAGCGTGTGGATCAAGGGGTTTTAGCCAGAGTTTCTTAGGCCGGTCATTGGGCAGGTAGTAGTCGGTGTGGTTCTGGGAGAACCCCGCGGTGTCTCCGGCGAAGGTCCAGTTGGTGGCTTTGTAAACCGTGCCGTGGTGGCTTTCCGGATCGCTGAAACTCTCGGCCAAGAGCGGGCGGTAATCGTGCTCGGAGAGCCATTGGGCGGAAAGCTCGCTCAGCGCTAGGCCAAGACACTGGGAGGCGAGATTGGGGCGGCGCGATGTTTCTGGAACGAGGAAACGCCGCAGTTGAACGACAAGTTTGAGACGGTTCGAGCGGGTGACAGGATCCCAGCCGATGATCTGGTCTCGGTCCTTGAGGTGCCAGGCTGCGGCGCACCAGATCAGCACTGCCACCACTTTTCCTTCCTCAATGACAAACTGGCAGAGTCGGTCACCGGCCTCCCGACCGGCTCCGAGGAAATGCTCTTCGTCGAGCATCTGGTGGGCGATTTCCCAGTCCGCTGACGAGGTAGCAAGACGGATGTGAAGTGGTTCGCGGGCCGAAGACTCCACGCTGGCGGCTGATGGGCGTTTGGAATTCACAAGACGAAACCAGCATTTTCAGGCACCTTTGTTTAGCGCTAATTCAAACCAAGCAATGAAGAGGGATCGCGCGATTCAAGCCAAACGCCCTGTGCTGGGCGGATTAGCCGTCGATGAGCGCTTGGAGTCCGGCCTCATCGAGGATTGGGACGCCGATACTTTCGGCTTTGTCGCGCTTGGAACCGCCTCCCTCGCCCGCGATGACAAAGTGTGTTTTCGCGGAAACCGAGCCGCTGACCTTGCCGCCTTTGGACTCGATGAACTCCTTCATGGCGTCGCGATCGATGCTGAGGGTTCCGGTGATGACGAAGGTTTTCCCGGCGAGTGGGAGGTCGGATAAATCCGCTTCAGCAGGGATCGGCAGGTAATTTTCGGAAAGCGGGTCGATGCCGAGTTCGGCGAAATGGTCGAGAGCGTGGCGTCCGGCCTCGGATTTGAAGAACACGAGGATGGCTTCTGCCACGGCTGGTCCGACGTCGCCGGAGATTGCGAATTTGGCGAGTTCTTCGTTTTTCTTCTTCGCATCTGGGCGCGTGTCGCGGCGGATTTCCTCGAGGATTGGCGAGTCCGGGATCTCGCTGAGGCGGCGGTGGAGGCGAGAAAGTTCCTTGGCGGCGGACTCACCCAGTTGGCGGATGCCCATGGCGTAAAGCCAGCGGTGGAGTGGCTTGGTCCTTGATGCTTCGAGAGATGTGAGGATTTTAGCGGAATTTTTCTCACCGAAACGGCGTGGTGACTCGTCGGTGCCGAGGTTGAGATTGGCCAAGGTTTCCTCCGACAATTTGAACAAATCGAGCGGTGAGTGGCAGTGGCCGTGGCGGACGAGGGCCTCGGCGACGATTTCTCCGAGGCCGTCGAGGTCGAGCGCTTTGCGTGAGGCAAAGTGCTTGATGCGTGTGACGGCTTGGGCTGGGCATTGGAAATTCATGCAACGCCAAGCGACGAAACCTTCTTCTTGGGTGATCGGCCCGCCGCAGGATGGGCAGGAGCCGCCCACGCTATCATAGATGGAATACGGGCGGGAGCCGTCGGCGTGGCGGATGACCTTGACGATCGCGGGGATGATTTCGCCGGCTTTTTCGACCAAGACCGTATCGCCGAGACGGACGTCCTTGCGGTTGATCTCATCTTGGTTGTGGAGAGTTGCGCGTGCGACGGTGGAGCCGGAAATGAGGACGGGAGTGAGTTCCGCGACGGGAGTGAGGACGCCGGTGCGGCCGACTTGGATGATGATGTTGTTGAGAGTTGTCTCGCGTTGTTCGGGGAGGAACTTGTAGGCGGCGGCCCAGCGAGGGGCGCGTGAGGTGGCACCGAGTTGGTCGCGCTCGTTGCGTTTGAGCACCTTGATGACTGCGCCATCCGTGCCGTAGTCGAGCGAGTGGCGCTCGTGGTTGATGCGGGCGACGGCGGCGAGGACTTGGTCGAGCGACTGCGCTTGGAGGATCGGCTGGTTTTGAGGGATGCCGAGTTGTGAGAGCAGTTCGTGAAATTCCAGTTCAGTTTCCAGCGGAGGGCCTTCGTATGCGCCGAGGCCGTGAGCGAGGAAGGCGAGCGGGCGCTTGGCGACGATTTTCGAGTCGAGTTGCTTGAGTGTGCCGGCGGCGGCGTTGCGTGGGTTGGCGAAGGTGGGGAGTCCTGCTTCGTCGCGCTCGTTGTTCAGCGCCGCGAACGCTTGGTTGGGCATGAAAATTTCCCCGCGGACTTCGAGGAGGCTGGGGATGGCTTGGCCTGGCTCGTGCGGTGAGGTGGATTTTTGAAATTGCAGCGCAAGTGGGAGGCTGCGGATGGTCCGGACATTGTGCGTTACGTCGTCGCCCGTTTGGCCGTCACCGCGGGTGGCGGCGTAGGCGAGTTTCCCGTCGCGGTAGAGAAGTGAGACTGCGACACCATCGATTTTTGGCTCGATGGTGACGGCAACGTCCTCACGCGAGAGATTTTTCTGGAGGCGGTGGTAAAAGGTGATGAGTTCCTGCTCGGGACAGGCGGCACCCGACTTCTCGAGCGCTTCCGGGCTGAGCTCGAAAACATCGTCGATGCTGAGCATGGGGACGATGTGTTCGATTTGTTGGAACTCCTTGATGGGTGCGCCGCCGACGCGGAGTGTGGGCGAATTGGGATCGTGGAGTTCCGGGTGTTTCGCTTCGAGAGTTTCGAGCTCGCGGAAGAGTTTATCGTAATCTGCATCCGAGATTTCAGGGGCTGCCTGATTGTAGTAGAGCTGGTTATGACGAGCGAGGATGTCGCGAAGTTCCAGAATGCGTTCAGCGTTGCCGGTGCGCGGCGGTAAGGAAAAGAGATCGGGCTCAGCCATGGGCGGAGTTTCTGCCATTGGGCAGGCAATTCAAGAGCGGAGTCAGGCGGGCGGCTGACTTATGGGATCTCGACGAGTTGAATTTTTTTCTGGGTGAAGCGGACGACGAGTTGGAAGCGTTTTCCCTCCCGTGCGGTGCCGAGGAGGGCGGATCCGCCGCCATCGAGATTCCAGAAGTGTGAGGGCATGAATGAGCCGTCGGCGAGGCTGGCGGCGGGTGGAAGATTGCCCTTTTGGACGGGATTTCCGTAAAGGGCGGACATGAGCTCGATGAATTCTTGCCAGCTTGGTTCGAGGCGGTCTTGGTAATCCTCAAGTTGGATGGCCTCGGTTTGGAGGGTGAGTTCACGCAGGGTGCCGGAGCCAGTCCAGTCGAAGTAGAGGAAAGTTTCCAGCCCGCCGACTTTGTTGCGGGTGCGGAAGACGCCGTTGAGTCCGGAGCGGCCGATGAATGTCTCGTCCGTGGTGAGCTCGACGAGTTTGCTGGCTTTGAGCTTGGTGAGCGTTGTTTCCCGAGTGTCGCTGAAGGTCAAGCTGTCGAAAAATGCGCCGGGATCTGGCGCGGGGCCGGTGAGTGAGTGATGGGTGTCCAGCCACTTGCGCTCGTCCGGATGGAGTTTGTCGAGCTCGATGGTGACAGGCTCACGGTTGAGCGGTTTGATGGTGACGGCGGTGGCACTGCGTTTGACGAACTCGCCTTGAAGCGTGCGCAGTCCGTCGGCACTTTTCCATGGACGTGGCTCGGCGCTGGCGAGCGTGGCGCTGGCGCAAAGAAGACTGAGGCAGATGCGTGAGGAAATTTGCATGAAGTCGGGGAGGATACGAAAATCGACGCCTGATTCTAGCGTCGCGCAGAATTTTCCGCCATGACTTGAAATTTCAGACAAAGGGCGGCCAGTTTTGGGGGATTGATGCGGCGCGGTGGATGACCGCGCCGCATGAAACTTGAGAGATTAAATCACACCGTTGGCGCAATTCGCGTCGCCTTCGCCTTTGAGCGCGTTGATGAGATTGTTGAGGGATTTCATCGCTTGGCGCTCGACGCTCTCGAAAGTCCGCGAGCCGATGTGCGGAGTGATGATGACTTTGGGGTGGTGCAGCAGTGGGTGATCTGCGGACGGGGGCTCTTCGGCGAGAACGTCGGCGGCGTAACCGGCGAGTTTGCCGGAGTCCAAGGCGGCGATGATGGCGTCTTGGTCGATGAGTTCACCGCGGCCGGTGTTGACGATCCACGCGCCGTCAGGAAGCCGGTTGAGGCGGTCGGCATTGATGCAGTGGAGTGTCTCGGCGTTGAGATTGGCGTGTGGGCTGACGATGTCCACCGAGTCGAAAATCGAGTCGAGTGAGTCGTGGCGGGTGATTTCAAGTTCGTTGGCGACGGCTTCTGGCCAGTATTGGTCGAAGCCATGCACGCTCATGCCGAAGGCTTTGGCGCGGCGTGCGACTTGCTGACCGATGCGTCCGAGGCCGATGATCCCAATGCGCTTGCCCAAAATTTCGCTGCCGGTGATGCGGTCCCAACGGCCGGCGCGTGTGCTGTCGATGGCGAACGGGAAATTCTTCGCCATGGCGAGAATGAGCAGGAAGGTGTGCTCGGCGACGGCGTCGTGGTTGACGCCGGGGGTGAAGAGGACGGGGATTTTAAACTCCTTGGTCGTCGGGATGTCGATTTTATCGAGGCCGATTCCGTATTTGGAGATGATTTTCAGGCGTGGGAGGGATTTCTCGATGACCGCGCGGGTGATTGCGTCGTCGCCGCAAAGAAATGCGTCGAAGTCGCCGGCGAGTTCGAGCATGCGTGCTTCGGAGAGAGGGCCGCGCTCGCGGACGACGTCCCAGCCCTGAGCTGCCATGAGTGCGTGGTGAGGACCGGGGGTGTCTTGGTAACTGCAGGTGGTGAGTAGAATACGCATGACGGAAGAAAAGCGGGCGGGCGGAAGTGAATCAAGGAAATGCTGAAGCGCGGGGGAGAAATATCCGCCTCGTCAGGGGGAGGTGGCAGATGCGCTGGGCAAAATTGGAGTTTTGAAAAACTCGCAAAGCGGAAATCCGGCGCTTAGCGTTGCGCGTGCTTGCTTGGTTTTCATCCGATCGTTTTCCCATGTATCTCGCGCCGATGGCCGGGGTGACGGACTTGATATTCCGTCAGATTTGCAAAGATCTCGGCGCGGACGTCATGGTCACTGAGTTCGTCTCCGCAGAGGGGATCATGCAGGCGGATGAGAGGACTCGAAAATATACGGAATTCACTGAAGATCAACGCGCTGTCGGGGTTCAGCTTTTTGGTGCGGACGGTGGGCGCATGGGCGAGGCGGCGCGCAAAATCATCGACTGGAAGCGCCCGGATTTCATCGATATCAATTTTGGTTGTCCGGTGAATAAGGTGGTCGCGCGCAACGGTGGTTCTTCACTTCTCAAGGATTGCCCGGTCCTCGCTTCGGTGGCGGCAGGCGTCGCCAAGGCGGTCGGTGACCAAGTTCCGGTGACGGCGAAAATGCGGATTGGCTGGGATGAGAACTCGGTGAACGCGGTGGAAGTTGCAAAAATTTTAGAAGACTGTGGCATGCAAGCCATCGCCGTCCACGGGCGGACGCGGGCGCAGGGGTATGGCGGTGAGGCGGACTGGAATGTGATCGATGCGGTGGCGCGCGCGGTGAAGATTCCAGTGATTGGAAATGGCGATATCACGTGCGGCGCGGATGTCGTCCGGAGGAGACGTGAAACCGCAGTTTCCGGGGTGATGATCGGGCGCGCGGCGATGCAGAATCCATGGGTTTTCCGTGAGGCGAAACATCACATGGAAACAGGCGAAATCCTGCCGGAAGTGCGGGTCGAGGAGCGCTGGGCCTTGGTGATTCGGCACTGCAATCTCGCCGTCGAAAGCCGCCGGAATGGAGATGAAAAGCAAACTCTCACGGCGATGAGGTCGCGCTTGATGGCGTATTGCAAAGGTTTTCCAGGGGCTAAGGACCTGCGGCAGAAACTCTGTCAAGTCGCCTCGATCGCTGAGGTCGAGGATTTGGCGGCATTTTCGCTCGGCCAGGTAGAAGTCGCGGAGTTATAAGTTAGGTGAGTGTTGCGAGAAATTTGTCAGCAGCTTGGCGGTGGGCATTTTGTTTTTCCGAAGACATTTTTTCCCATGAGCGCGCCATCATCGAGAGTCGTGGATTTTTCAGGAAAAACGGTGTGTGATCGGCGATGAAGGTCCAGAAGAGGCCGTCCCAGATTCCGCACCAGTCGCCTTTGGGCTCGTCGGACATTTTTAGGATGTAGTTAGAGCCTGAAATGTAGGGTTTTGTCGTGAATGTCCCGCCATCGGCGAACTGGGACATGCCGTAGATATTTGGCACCATCACCCAGTCGTAGGAATCGACGAACAATTCCATGAACCAGCGGTAAACATCGTCCGGTTTGATCCGGCAGAGTAGCATGAAATTTCCAAGCACCATGAGGCGCTCGATGTGGTGGCAGTAGCCGTCATCCAGCAATTGGCGGATGATGCGATCCACTGGAGGAATGCCGGTGCTTCCATCGTAGAACGCTGCGGGAAGCGGGCGCTCGAAATTCCAGAAATTTCCGCGGCGGATGAGGTCTCCCCGGTGTTGATAGATCCCACGCATGAACTCGCGCCAACCGATGATCTGGCGGATGAAGCCTTCCACGGAGTTCATCGGAATTTCGTCAGATTGCGCCGCTTTGGCGAGGACGCGGTCCACCACCTGTTGTGGGTCTAGCAGGCCGATGTTTAGGGCCGGGGTGATCACGGCATGATAGATCGAAGCATGGCGTGTGGAGATGGCATCTTCGTAGAGCCCGAAGTTTGCAAAACGCTCTTCGATGAACGTGTCCAGCCAGATTTCCGCGTCGGCGCGGGTGACGGGCCAACGGAAATTTTTCAAAGATCCGGGACGCTCAGGAAAACGCCGGGATACGTATTCGGCCGCCTCCGCAGTGAAGGAATTCCCTAGGGCGTAGGGCTCGCAGGGCACTTGATGGCCTTTCGGTAGCTTGGCGCGGTTCTCGGTATCGAACGACCACTTGCCGCCGATGGGAGAGAGGTCGTCTTCCACGAGGATCCCGGTTCGCTTGCGCTGCGCTTCATAGAACTTCGCCATGAAAGGCTTCTTGCGGCTTGCCAAGTGGCTTTCCAGAAACTCGGGTGGACTGATGAAGTTAGGTGACGGATAGAGAACCAGTTTGATGTCTCGTGCCTCGGCAAAACGCGTCACGCGCTTGAGCAGGATTCTATCCGTGGGATCGGCCAGGTGGATTTCCCGGACTTGCTTGGGCAATGCATGCTCCAAAAGCGCGGCGGTGTCGGTGTGTGAGCCTTCTGCGGCGTCGATGAAATGCACACGTTTACCCGCGGCTTGGAGTTCGGCCGCGTAGGCCTTCATCGAGGCGCGGTGCAGCATCAGTTTCTGGGCATGCATGCGCGTCGGCCAATGCGGATCATTGCCGAAATAAAGGGGATCCTCGACCAGCCAAATTTCGCGGTCGTTGAGGATCGCCGGATGCTTGGCGAAGAGCTGATGGGGAAAAATTAGAACAATTTCCATGGGGATCAAAAAGTCCGGACTGAGGAAAGCCCGCCGTCTGGCCGGAGGATTTGACCGGTGAAAAACTTGGATTCCGGCGCGAGGAGGAAGGCGACTAGGGCGGCGACATCGTGTGGATCGCCGATTTGCTGAAGCGGGTGACGTTTTGCGGATGCCTCACGTTTGGCATCGCTGCCAAGCAGATTTCCGGCGAGCGGTGTGTCGGTCAACGAAGGGGCGATCGCATTGACCCGGATCTTCGGTGCAAATTCCGCAGCGAGGGAAAACGTGAGGCCCTCGACGGCACCTTTTGCCGCGGAAATCGAGACGTGAAAGGGCATTCCCTGCGCCACGGCGACCGTGGAAAAGAGAACGATCGAGGCGGAATCTGCGGCTTTCAGAGCGGGTAGCGCGGATTGGATGGCCGCAACCGCGCCGAGGCAGTTGATGCGGAAGTCGTTTAGAAAATCCTCCTGAGTGAGGCGGTGGAAGGGCTTCAACTGGATGCTTCCCGGGAAATAGACCAAGCCATCCAAGGTCGGCGGAAGCACAAGCGGTGTGGGTGCCAGCGCGTCAAAAGCCTGAACTTGGATGCCAAGTTCTGCGAGCGGCCCGGCGCTGCGAGCTGCGGCGATGACCGTGGTTCCTTGCGCTTGGAGCAGGCGGGCCGTGGCCAAGCCAATTCCAGAATTTCCGCCAATCAATAATACGGTGCGAGACATGGCTGAATCTGTTCGTTGATCTGCAGGGGTCAAGGGTTCCGTTTCAGAAAATCTGAAAACGACATTTTCGTTTTTCGACGAGCGATCGATGATTTATTTCTACGCATTGGCGAAATTAGGTGTCATCTTAAGTGCCATGAAATGCATCGCATGGATTTGCCTGATGGCTCTATTCTGCCAATTCAAGCTGGCCGCGCAGGAGGTGAGCGTCCTGCGCGCGGAGAGCGTGGACTTGGTGGATCGCGGAATGTGGCGGGATGCGATGGATCATTATGCGGAAAAATTGTTGCCGATCTCCGATGCTTCATCCGGTGAAGATTTCACGAGAACTGTGGAGGCGCTCAGGCAGCTTGGCGCGTGGGCGGAGTTTGATGATTTAACGGAACAGGCGCTTGCGGCGCACCCGGACCATGCGGGGGTCATGATCGCTGCGGCACGAGCTTATCGTGGTGCCCCGCATTCCGGGCGCATCATCGCCGGCGAGTTCACTCGTGGCGGTGGGGGGCGCTTGGGGCGACGCCCACCTAGCATGGCCGACGATGCCTTACCCGCCGCTGGCCAGGTGATCGCCACGGAATATCGAGATTATGTGCGGGCGATGCAATTGCTCCGCAGTGCCTTATCGCGTGCTAGCGACGATGCACAACGACTCACTGCATGGCGTGAAATTTCAACGATGATTCAGGAAAATGAAGCATGGAAACTCCAAGTTCTAACTCCTCTTGAGGCGCTGCCGCCGTGGGATGCTTCAGGTCCTGAGGGCGCGACGGAAGGTGCTCCTTGGGATTCTGATGGACCGATTCTCTATGCGTCGCCGGCATCGTGGGAGCAGGCGTTAAACGATGGTGAACGTTGGCGTTTCGCTCTATCCGAACAGGCGCGGATCGCTGCGGACGAGAGAGCAGCGACGCTGCTGGCGCGCGCGGCTTTTTCCGAGTCGCAGTTTGGCGCGGAGACGCTTGCGGTATTTCGCGGGGGCTTTGGGGGCGACTCTGAGCGCGCTGAGGGTGTGCTTGAAATGGAGACGCTCGGTGAGGATGAATGCCTCGCCAAGACATCGGATGGGATTCGGCGTTTCAAGCTCTCGCCAGAGCATCATTTCATCGCTCTCTATCAGTCGATTCTCGCGGACCGTGTGCAGGGCGGGACTGCGGGCGATGCGCTGGTGAGAATTTTCCTCGACCGTCGCCAAGCGGATAAAGCACGCGAAGTTTTAGAGGATTTGATCAAGCGGCATGGTGTGGGTGAGGGCGGTGCGCGGAAGAAATTGTTGCGGCAAATTGTCGGCAATTGGGCGCGCTTTGAGCCTGCTGCGACCGTGGCTGCCGGGGATTCGCCTGTCATTCCGCTGGTCTATCGAAATGCAAGTCGGATTCGATTGACTGCAGCACCGGTGGATATGGATGCGGTGCTCCGTGATGCGGTGGATTACATCAAAAGCAATCCAGCCGAGTTGGATTGGGAGAGGATGCAGCCGGGGCTTATTGCGCAGGCATTGATCTCTAGCAAAGCTTCCGGTTACATTGGAAAAGTCTCAGCAAGTTGGCAGACGAAGCTCGCACCGCGCGAGTCGCATCGTGATACTCGCATGGATTTGAAGGTTCCGGTGCGTGATGCTGGTGCGTGGTGGATCACGGGTGAGCTGGATCATGGCAATTCGTTTCACACGCTTGTTTGGATTGTTGACACGGTCATCGTGGAGAAGGATGTGGCGGGCGCGAAGCAATGGTGGCTGGCAGATGCAGCGAGTGGCGCACCGGTGAACGGCGCGGAAATCGAGTTTTTTGGCTATCGGATTCATTTTGGAGAACGGGTAAAGCCCGGCGAATCGAGGGCGGAAGTCCTCACCAAGAGTCTGCAACGGACGACTGACGATGATGGAAAAACTCTTCTGAAATCCTCCGAGCTGGATCCGGAGTATCAATGGTTGGCGGTCGCGCCTGGAAAAGACAGGAGCACAGCATTTTATGGATTCCGGCCTTTCGGAATTGCAACTCCGGACGGTGAAAATCAAAATCGGGATCTGGCTTACGGAATTTCAGATCGCCCGATTTACCGACCCGGTGATACAGCGCACTTGAAGTTTTTCCTGCGCAATGTGGGCTATTTTCAGCCGGATGAAAACAAGTGGGCGAACTGCAGCGGAAAACTCACGCTGACGAACGGGCGTGGCGAAGCGGTAATGACTCAGGAGCGTCTGAAAACCGATGCACTCGGCGCGGTTGAGGCGGAATTCATCATTCCAAAAGATGCTGTGTTAGGGGCTTGGAATGCGACCTACCAAGTTGAAGGCGGCTTGGCTGCAACAGTGGCGCTTCGCGTCGAGGAATATAGAAAGCCTGAATATGAAGTGACGGTGATTGCACCAAGCGACCCGGTGAAGTTAGGGGATCGCTTTGCAGCAACGATTCGGGCGGACTACTATCATGGCTCGCCGGTGAGTGACGCGAAAGTTGAGTGGACCGTGCGGCGGAGTTCGGTGACGGAGCGTTGGTTTCCACCGGGCCGCTGGGATTGGTTGTATGGTTCTGGATCTTGGTGGAACGGCGTGGAGGCTGCTTGGCACCCGACTTGGGAGCGTTGGGGTTGTGTGCCGCCTCAGCCTCCATGGTGGCGTGACAGCCGCTGGACGCCGGATGAAGTGGTGCTGCGGCAGATCGATGCTATCGGTCCGGATGGCACGCTTCGCATAGAAATCGATACGGCTCCAGCAAAGAAATTTCATGGTGACTTGGATGCGAGATACACCATTGAAGCGCGAGTGGTGGATGCATCGAGACGTGAAGTTAGTGCGACAGGTTCTGTGATTGCAGCGCGCAAGCGGTTTGAAGTTTTTGTGTGGACGGAGAGGGCCTTTTCTCGATCTGGGGATGAGGTGGAGGCTAGGGTTTCTGCGGCCACCTTGGTGGGCAAGCCGGTCATTGCCGCCAAGGGTGAATTGAAGTTGTTGAAGTTGAGTCTCAGCGCTGCCGGTAAGGTGGAGGAAAATGAAGTCCGGTCTTGGCCGATCGTGACGGATGCCGAAGGAATGATTCGTATGTCATTTCCCGCACCGGAAATTGGCCAATATCGCCTCGTTGCTATGCTATCGAACGATGGGATAGAATTTGTTGAGGGGGCGTCGATTCTCAATGTGTACGGTGCAGGACCGGCGAAGGCTGATGAATGGAAATTTGGACCGATTGAGCTCGTAGCGGATCGTGTGACATATTCTCCCGGTGAGACGGTAAAACTCCGGGTAAACAGCGATCAAGCCGCAGCGCATGTTTGGTTATTTCCACACATTGTGGGATCGAGCGGAAATGAGGCGCGGCGCATTCAGTTGGATGGGAAGAGTCTGGAAATTGAAGTCCCGCTGGATCTGCGAGATATGCCGAATATGTTTGTGGAGGCCGTCACGGTGCACGGCGCGAAGGTGCATTCGACCGTGAGGCAAATTTTGTTGCCACCGATCAGTCAGTTGTTGGATGTGACAGTAACGCCTGCAAAATCCAAGGTGAGTCCGCGTGAAAAGTCTTCGATCCACATTGGGGTGCGTGATTCCGCGGGTAAACCCTTTCAAGGCAGTGTCGTTTTAAGTGTCTATGATAAGTCGTTGGAGGCGCTTGCCGGTGGATCAAATGTCGGGTCGATCCACTCAAATTTCTGGACATGGAAAAATCAATTTTATGGGGGTGAGTATGATACGCTGCCGCATTCACCTGGAAATTTATTACGTAAGAATTTGATTCCGATGGAGTCACTTGGAATGTTCGGCGCTGAGCGCACTTTCGATAATGGGATCGGGTATGCGGCGAAAGGTGGTTTGCTAGAATCCAGCCCAATGCTCATGGATTCAAGCATGGCAAGAATGTCTTCCGCAGCGGGTGGCGATTCGGCGAAACCTCCGGGGGTAAGCCCGGTTTTGCTCAGGCATGACTTCGCCGATCTCGTGAAATGGATGGGAACTGTCAAGACGGACGCTAGCGGCTTGGCGGTGGTTCCTCTTGAATTTCCTGATGATTTAACGACATGGAAAGCGCGCATCTGGGCTCTGGGGCGCGGCACAAAAGTGGGAGAAGGCAGTGCGGAAATTATCAGTTCCATGGAACTGATATTGCGACTCCAAACCCCACGATTTCTAGTGGAGCGTGACGAGTCGGTCTTCAGTGCAGTGGTCGAGAATAAAGCGGATGTTGCGAAAATTGTGACAATTTCATTAGAGTGGGATGGGGAC
>JBEGOB010000179.1:0-4861 GCA_041182265.1 Verrucomicrobiota bacterium
TCAGCCAGGCAAAGAAGACTGGCACCCCTGCAGCGATAAAGGGCGGGCGGCGCATCGGATCAAGTTAGACAAAGGTGGCACCATGGCTCAGCGCGGGCCGATGGCGATGAATTGGAAACCACGGTCGTAGGCATTGGTGCCGTTATTATCCAACATACTCACGGTAAATCCATTAGAGCTCGGAGTCTGATTATCTGTACCGAATATGGGATGTATTGTGAGGCCACCTGGACAAACGTAAGGTTTAAAATTACCTCGCATGATCAACCCTGCATAGACGGACGGAACTGAACTGAACGCGGTTGAGAAGTTGATCTGATACAATCCAGTTTGGCCTGCAACTTTCACAACCGTGAAACCAGCTCCATACAGTCTGACTCCATCCGATCTGACTGTGCCGCGAATCATGCGAAGGTTTTCGACGGTGGTCGCTGTGCCAGTGCCGAGGTTGTTGGAAGTAATCGTGGCCGCAGCAATGTCGGTTCCCGTGACGGAACCGTTGGCGATTTCCGAAGTGCCCACCGCATCTGCGGCAATGTTGCCCGCCAGGATGGTGTCCGTCGCGATCTTAGCATTCGTCACCGCTAGTGCCCCAATGTCGGCCGTAGTCACATTGCCATCAAGGATCTCGGAGGTGCCCACCGCACCAGCGGCGATGTTGCCCGCTAGGATGGTGTCCGTCGCGATCTTGGCAGTGGTTACCGCGAGATTAGCGATGTCCGCCGTAGCCACGGTGCCATCGAGGATCTCGGAGGTGCCCACCGCACCAGCGGCGATGTTGCCTGCCAGGATGGTGTCCGTCGCGATGTCGGCAGTGGCAATGCTACCATCGGCGATTTGTGAGCTGCCCACGGCGCTGGCGGCGATTTTGGCCGCAGTCACCGCGTTGCCGGCGATCTGGGTGGTATCCACCGCGTTGTTGGCGAGCATGCCGTTGGTGATGGCCTGGCCATCGACGCTCTCGGCCACGCGACTGCGCATGGCAAAGGCGCTGGAGACGATGCGCTGGCGCGGCGTGATCTCGGCATCGACCGTGCCGGAGTTGCCGTCGTCCACCGTGATGCCCAGATAAACGTCGTTGCCATTGAACAAGCCCGTCCCGTCGAGGTTGGCGTAGGTCATCGTCTCACCGGTGCTGGTCCCTTGACCCAGCAACACGCTGAAGTCGCCCTTGTTGATGGTCACCACCATCTTCTCGGCATAGAGGCGGTTGGCATCGGCGATGGCGGTGGCGCTGTTCCAGATGCGGAAGGTGATGGTGCGGTTCACCGGCGCGCTCTCGCCGATATTGCCGGCGGCATCCGTCACGTGGCCTTGGTAACTGATCAGCGAGGGTACCACAGCGTGCAGGGGACTCTGTGCCAAGCACAGCAGGGCGGCGAATAGGGCGGTCTTTTTCATGATGGTTGGAGAGTTAGAAGTCAGAGGTTTGCTTTTTAGATTTCGGTTTTTACTGCGTTAGCGTGCCGATTTCGGAGACGCGCTGGAGCTCGAAGGTGCCGGAAACTTCCAGGGTTTTCTGGTGCAGGCCGGTGAAGGATTCGGAGTAGCTGCCGCTGACGAGACTGCTGCCGAACCCGACACCGCCGCTGCTGGCGAACTGGAACTTGCAGGCACGGGTGATGGCAGGCGCCTCGACCCCGTCGGACAGCTTGGCGGTCGTCGCCGTCACCCCCGCAGGCAACGCGAAATCCTCGAAGCGGGCGTCCTTGTTGTCGTGGTCCGGGTGGTAATCGTGCAGGAAAGGATGGGTCGGATCGTTGTAGGGGATCTGGATGGCACATTCGAGGCTGCTGCCCAGGGCAAATGCCCCCGTGCCAGCGATCACCCGGTCCAGCGGCAAATGGGCCACGCTGAAACGCAGCGCACTCGCCTTGGTCCCCGCCTTGAGCTGGTTTTCCTGGAGGCAAAGCCCGGCGGCGCCGCCAGCAGCCAGTTCACCCAGATAGACTTGCGAGAGCAAACGAGCCTGCCCGGCGGCATCGACGTGGATGAGCACCCGCAGCGGATAAGGCTTCGCGGTGGTGGATCCCGCCGAGGCGGCTGCCTGACTGACGACGTTGGTGACCGAGGCCTCGCCGATCCACAAGCCCGCCAGCGATGCCTTGCGGGCCGTGACTGGCAGGGAAATGTCGTAGAGGCCCGCGCTGTCGGTGAAGCGCAGCAGCGAGGCGAAAAACGCATCCGCCGGCGCAGAGGTCATCGTCGAACTGCCGCGATTGATCCCGAAGCTGAGTTCCACCGTGCTCTGCGGGCCGACCACTTCCGTGTAACTGGCATTGGCACTGAGCGCGGTTTCCGACCAAGCGCCGCTGGTCGCATCCAAGGTGCGGCGGATCAGCGGGACGCCGGCCGCCACCGTTTCCTGACCGCTGGGCTCGGCGGCAGAATCAAGCGGCGTGATGGTCACCGTGCTGACGGCCGAACTGCGGTTGCGCAAACGCACGGTGATGACCGAGCCGCCACGAGCAAAATCGAGGCCCTGGCTGCCGCTGGTGCTGATCTCGACGGGCGCGTAGAAATTGCCGACGACTTCCGAATCGAACCAGTAGGCCTGATTGCGGTCGAGCTTCTCCGTGGAGGGCGAGAACACCTGCAAGGGGTTTCCTGCCCCGAGCTCGCCGCCGGTGTATTTGAAAATTTTCACGTTCGAGGCGATCGCCGCCGGGAAGGTGGCGAAGTAGCTGCCTAGCGTCGGGTAAACGCTGCCAGCAAGCTTGCTGGGGAAGCCCATCAGGTTCGCGCCGTTGCGCACCCAAGATGCGCTGGGCGGCATGACTCTCTGCGGGATCGTCACGCTGTAGCTGTTGGAAGTGGTGCCGCTGCATTTCACCAGATAGGCTGTCTGGCCGACCATCTGGCTGAGCGCGCTGACCGAGCCATCGCTCTTCCACACCGTCCACTCGGCGGTGCCGGCGGACGGGATCAGCGGGGTGGTAGTGAAGCCGACCTGCGTGGGATTCGGATTCCAACGCCAAACCTCCAGCACTTCGGTGTGAGCCGCGAAAAGCTCGTCGGGCGTGGCGTGACTGGCATCGCCGTGTAGGTAGATTGAGTTCCATCCGCCCTTGAGCGTGTAGGTCGTGTTCTGCCACTGCGCGTGGGCGGTGGCAGTGAGGAAAAGCGTAGCGACGGTGAAAAGAAGGGATTTCATCGGACGGAAAGACGGTAAAATTCTGAAGTGGTGGCGCGCGGAGCGGTGAAAGCGGAGACGATACCAACATCACTGGCTTGGTGCGCGTTGTTGCCAGCACCGGGCGCACCGACGGAAAATGGCACGCGCGTCCACGTCTTCATGTCGAGCGTGCTTTCGATTGTGTAAACTTTGCCGGTGATCCCGTAGAACTCGAAGCATACGCTCTCCGGCAGCTTTTCCTTGATCGTTAGACCGAAGGTCTCGGTGGCGTCGCCCGCGAAGGTGCCCGCGAGGTATTCCAGCCAGTTGCTCTGGCCATCGCCGTCGAAGTCGCCGTCTAGGTCAATCAGGCTGAGATCCCATTCGCCGTTTTCATCCGGATAGAGGCCCGCTTGGTAGAGCTGCCAGGCTTCCCAAACGTCGGGCAGGCCGTCTTTGTCCAAGTCCTCGCCGAGTGTGAGGTCGAGATTCACCCGCTCGCCCCCCTTCCCTGCCGTGAGATTGCCGGAGACTTCGATGGGATAGAAAAACTCGCCGTTCATCGAGACCACCATGCTGAAGAGACCGCCGGCGGCGACGGCCTTCTCGGTGTAAAGCGTGGTGCCGCTGCGGTTCTGATCGAGCCGCAGGTTGAGTTCGTAGCTTTGGTCGAGGCGGTTGGAAGTGATCGGCGTGCGGCCGACCTCAACTCCGCCCTTGAGCAGGATCACCTCCGCGCCCTCGGCGGTGACGGTTTGGCCGACCTGGTCGCGGACCATGCCGTAAAGCGTGTAGTAAGGCGCGGGCGGGAAAGCACTGGCGATGCCCGTTACGAGCAGCCAAGCAAACGCCAAGCGCCAAAACGAGTGGCGGATCAGAAATAACACGCTGTGAGCAATGCTGTAGGGCATTCACTCACCAACCGAAAAATCTTCTACACGCCCAAGTGATTTTGACGAATCCGGCAAAATTCCTGCTGAATCCGCCGAGATCTCCAAGTACAGCCGACGCATCGTCGGCACCTCGTAAGCGTGCAACGTGGACATTGGTGCTCCCAGATGCCGACGTGAACGTCAGCGCTCCCTGCCGACCTCGGCACCCTCATCAATTCCCGGAGTTCGAGTAGGTGCGGAGGAAGAGTTTGATGTCATCCACGGTGGCGGCGAAGTTGTTCATGCCTTGCTGCTCGTTCTTGAGCAAGGTGTGAGCCGGAATGACGATTTTCCACTGGCCGTTCCAGACGCTGCGGCCGATGAGCCGGGCGTTGGTGAACACGGTCGGCAGATCGCCGGCTTCGTAGAGCGTGGGATCCGCCACCATGCGGAAGGCTTGGTGCTTGCGGGTGACCCATGGCCGTTCTGCGAAGGTGTCGTTCGGGCCGAAGAACTGGGTGGTGTTGAAATCACTGGCTCCAAGGTTGTAGGGCAGCGGCAGGGCTTGATCGACCACCTGCCAACTCCGGATGTCGCCGGTATCGCCCATCGGCGTGCGCATGAAATCGTTGCCGCAGGGGATCAGATAGGCATACGGCGTCGCACTGAGGGCTCCGGGTGAGGTGGATTCTCCATCAACCATCCCGATGTAGCCAGGCAGGGCCACACCGACGGCAGCGATCTTGGTGGCGAAGTTGCTCTGGCTGTAGGCATGGTCTCCGGCTGCGAGATCGAGGCCGAAGAAATTCTTACCGTCTTCCACCGTGGTGCTGAACGGGATGATGAATCCGGGAATCGCGCTGCCATCCGCTTT
>JBEGOB010000180.1:0-3821 GCA_041182265.1 Verrucomicrobiota bacterium
AAATGCGGACCTACCCGAACGCGGTTACCCGCGAGTTCTGCTTTGCGCAGCTCGACTCCAAGCGCGTTTTCGAGCCCAAGACCTTTGTCAGCTCGGTCTTCATCAACATGCTCGCCGGCCCCATCGACATGAACAACGGCTTCTTCGACCTCCGCCAAGGCCCGACCACCCGCGTGGACAATCCACTGGAATGCCCGTCCACCCTCGTCGCCGAGGCCGCACGCACACTCATCACTTTCTCCGGAGCCACCATCATTCCTGACATCCCCGAGTTCTATCAAAAGTATCCCGAGTTGCTGAAATTCATCGCCAGCCAGCAAATGCCATGGCGCGAAAGCAAAACTCTATCCGGCGTCATCGGCGAGCACATCGTCATGGTCCGCCAGTCCGCCAAAGGAACCTGGCTCGTCGGCGCAGCCACCAATGAGCAAGCCCGCGAACTTGATGTAAAACTCGATTTCCTCCCGCCCGGCACCTATCAAGCCACCATCGTCCAAGACGGCGAGGACGGCGACTATCAGAAAAATCGCGAGACACAGCGCGTCGAGAAGCGCAAGGTCAGTTCCACCGATACCCTCCGCCTCAAGCTCGCCCCCGGCGGCGGTGCCTGCGTCATCCTCGAAAAGTCCCCCGCACCCTGATCATAGCCCGTCTCATCCACAACCCTTGGACTGCATGCAGCCTGCTGCCGCTTTGGGGCCACGCAGCCTGCTGCCGCCCCGTCAACCCCAGCTCCCAGAGCCACCGAAATCTTCTTTCTCTTCTCACACACACCTCACGCCTGACAGCAGGCTGTCTCGGCGAAAGCGGCAGCAGGCTGCACGCAGTCCAAGCCGCCCCGTCAACCCCAGCACCGCAGAGCCACCGGAATTCACCATTCACCATTCACCATTCACCATTCACCATTCACAATGCTTACCCCATTCCATTTCCATGCTTTCGCCGTCATCGCCCTCAGCGGCCTCGCCCCCCTTGCCAGCGCCGCCGACTATCATGTAACCCCCGCAGGCAATGACACCCACGACGGCCTCAGCCCACAAACCGCATTTCGCACTCTAGCTGCCGCAGCACGTGCCACGCCCGCTGGAAAGCACACGATCCACGTCGCTCCCGGCGAATACCAAGAAACGGAAAGCTCCATCCTCGCGCCCGGCGTCAGCATCACCGGAGCCGGCATCGACAAAACCGTCTTCCGCTGGAACGCCCTCTGCAGCCTCGCGGAAAACCCCATGAAATTCGACTTCGACGCCTTCATGATCCAAATGAAGGATTCCACGGACGCTTCAATTTCCGGCCTAACCATCATCGGCACCCTGCCGTATGACAAACGCGCTCACGGCGGCATCCTCGCTCACGAAGTCCGCAACGTCCAAATCCACAACTGCGAAGTCATCGGCCTTGAATTCACCGGCATCTGGCTCTCCCAAGCCACGAACTCCAGCGTTCACAACTGCCGCTTCGAAGACTGCGCCCACCCGAGCCAACAATCGTGCTCCGGCGGCCTCCAACTCGGCGACCTAACTGACTGCGCCATCCATCACAATCACATCCGCGAAAACCGTGGTGCCTACGGCATCAAGACATGGAAAACCGCATGGACCAATCCCACCGATTGGTTCGGCCTCGGACAAAACAAGGTGAAGCTCACCCGCGTCCATTTCCATCACAACGACATCAAAGTCCGCCAACAAGGCGCATGGGGCGGCGGCCAACCCAACATGGCCCTCGAACTCTGGAACTCCGATCCCGCCGATTGCGAAATTCACCACAACCGCGTCAACGGCTGTGTCTCGCTCGTCGATGGCGGCAAAGCGCCCAAAACCATCCGTATCCATCACAACCTCTTCTTTCTGGAGCCCGGCTACTCCTACGCCATCGAGGCCGGCCACCACAACATGGAGATCGATAACAACGTCTTCCGCAACGGCTTCTATCCAATCGCCAGCTTCGGCGGCTCCATCGAGAACCTGCGCGTCCACCACAACACCTTCGACGGCATCGAAAATCACGGCGTCTGCAACCTTCCCGGAGCCATCGACTTTTCCTTCACCTATAACATCGTCGTCATCAAAAACGACATGCACCTCCTCAATCTCGGCGGAGGAGACAAAGCCGGTCCCTCGCGCAACGTCACCATCGCCCACAACCTCCTCGTCAAGGATGGCGAGCCAGCCTGCACCGCTGCAGCCGTCAATTCCCACGGCCCTTCCGTGCTCGATCCCAACAGCCTAACTCTCCGCGACAATGCTTTCTGGAACTGGTCACCGGACGGCGAATCGCCCAAGGTCACGGACCCTCTCCTCGAACGCGCCACCGACGGCGACAATTTGCTAGGCTTTTCAATCCAGAGTCCGTTCCACGCGATGGGCATCGGGAATGCCAAAGATTAGAGCTAAGTTTCGGCCGTCTGAAAGTGAGCATTGCATCCGCCCAACCCTAAGTTCCCCGCCACCCCGATGATGAGTGAATCGATCGACAAATATCTCGCGCGCGAAACCCAATGGATCTGTGAGTCCTTTCCTGTCGCATTGTGAAAAATTCGCTTCCGAAAATCTGTAGGCTGTGAGGTCACTGATCCAGTCGAGAGATGATTCTGCAAACCTCTAGCCGCTTCGAATTCGATACTTTGAAATTTCTATCATTCATTAAAATTTGCCTCATTCTGGGGCTTGGTAACGCTGCTGCAGCTTCCTATCATGTAGAGCTCAACGGCAACGACGCCAATTCTGGCTTGGAAGGCGCACCCTGGCGCACGCTCGTCAAAGCTTGCAACACTGTGGACCCGGATCAGGGACACATCATCCACATCGGGGAGGGAACTTTCACTGAAACTGAGATTCTCAAACTCAAGAGCGGTGTCAGTCTCATCGGTGCCGGCTCTGGCAAAACCAAGATTCTCGTCAACCATCACTTCAGTCTCACCGAAGCTGTCCCTAACGCGAATCCACACGTCCATACCTTTTCCGAGCATTTCGTCATTCAACTGGATGGCATGAATCACACGCTCAAAGGATTCGCCCTCGACGGCCAGGACAAGCGCTGCCACGGCGGAATCTTCGCCAACCTAACCTGGAATGTGACTTTCGATGATCTCCACGTCACGAATTTCCGTTACTCCGGACTTTGGGTGATTGAGGCGAATGACACCACACTCCGCTTCAGTCGCTTCAAGAATAACACCTATGGAAATCCGAAAGCCGCAGGCGAGGGCGGCGGCGACAGCGGGGCTGTGCAATATCATCGCGGGACAAATCTCATCATCCACGACAACCACATCGAGGAAACCGGAAACCTCCGCCCGGACTTCGGTGGCTATGCGCTGAAGGCTCAGGACCGCAAATATTCGGTTTCAGAAGCAAACATTCTCGAGGGCCTCAAAATTTATAACAACACTCTAATCGTCCCCACCGGCGGCGCATGGGAAAACGGCAAAGCGCCCGCCATCTCCGCGGAGTTTCTCGGCATGGCACTCAAGGACTGCGAAATTTTTAACAACACCATCAACAACCACATCTCGCTCGCAGGCACCGCATCCCTCGGTAAAGGCATCCGCATCCATCATAATTTCTTCAAGCTCGGATGGGGACGTTACGCCTATGGTGTCGAAGCGATGATGGACAACTTGGAAATTCATCACAATCACTTCTTTGGCGGCCTCTATCCGATCGCCGTATGGGCCAAGCACCCCAAGAACCACGACATCCACCACAATGTGTTCGAAGGGGCCTGCGCTGGTAAATTCGTGAACCACGAGTTGCTCCAATATAAAGCGCCGGTGACCAATCTCCGTTTTATCAACAACACCATCATTGACTCGGGTG